>JBFJQB010000001.1:0-54510 GCA_041616855.1 Cognaticolwellia sp.
CTCTAATGCTTTAGTACCGGACCAAACACGGCCCTGTGCAATAGCATCTACTTGCTCTGTACTCATATCACGGTTTTTAGCAACAAGCTCAATAAAGTCACGGTAACCTCGCTCAATATTTAACTGAACAATGTTAGCCATGCCTGGGGTTAAAGCACGAGTAATACCAAAACCAGCAATGTCTGTCGTACCAACACCATCGGTATGAATGCCTAATTTACTTAAGGTCTTTTCAAAGGTCATAAAGAAACCGAAGATACCTATAGAGCCAGTAATAGTGGTAGGGGAAGCATAAATTTTGTCCGCAGGGGCAGATATCCAATAACCGCCAGATGCTGCATAGGTACCCATAGATGCAATAACAGGTTTGCCGGCTGCTTTTAATAACTCGACTTCTTGGCGAATAACTTCAGATGCATATGCGCTACCACCAGGGCTGTCAACACGAAGCACAACGGCTTTAACATTTTTATTGTCGCGTGCTTCTTTTAATAAAGCCGCGGTACTTGTGCCACCAATTTTTCCAGGTTTTTGGTTACCGTCTAAAATGGTGCCTTTAGCAACAATCACAGCGACTTTATCACCATTAGGAGTTAATTTAGCTGTTGAATCAATGACATTTAAATAATCATTAAACGCCACTTTTTTGAAACTTTCTTCGCTGTCACGTCCCACCATGTTGATCAGGTCTTGATTGACTTGCTCACGAGTTTTTAAAGCATCAACCCAGTTATTTGCCAGGGCATATTCAGCAACACTGCCATTGGCGGCTGTTAGTTTAGCCACTAATACATCAACATCTTCATCAAAATTATTGATAGCAAAGTTACGTTGCTCAGCAACATCAGCTTTATATTGCTGCCAAAGATCTGTTAACCATAGTTGGTTTGCTTCTTTAGCGGCATCGGACATATTATCGCGAATATAAGGTTCAACCGCCGATTTATAGGTGCCAACGCGAAAGACATGCTGACTAATTGATAATTTTTCTAGGGCAGATTTAAAATACAGTTGATAGCGACCGTAGCCGTCTAATAACATCCAACCTTTAGGGTTTAACCATATTTCATCGGCAAAACTGGCTAAGTAATATTGGTTTTGACTATATTGCTCACCAACAGCAATAATTTTTTTACCACTGTTCTTAAAAGCCAATAAGGCTTGAGCGATATCACGTAACTTGGTAATACCCGAGCCTTTCATGTTTTTAAGATCCAACACCATCATATTAATACGATCATCAGTTTCAGCTTGTTTGATCACCGTAAGTATATCCGCTAACAGTACTTCAGGTGTTGTGTCGTTTTTTTCAAGTGCTTCACTGATAAAGGCGTCCATGGGGTTTATTTCGCGTTTTTGCTCGACGATATCACCGTGTAAATTTAATAGTAGCGCTGAGCCAGGCAGTACTGGTATATTTTTTTCGTCACTGCTAATTGCAATAATGAAAATTAATAGCACAGCAAAAAACACCAAATTAATGATGATTTTTCTCGACATATTGAGCAAACTAAATAGCCCTAGGGTTATTCTTGCGATCGTACTCTTGCTTTCTTTCATAAAACCTTTGTTTAAAACTAATTATGTATTCGATAGCTATATGCTACTGAAAATTCACTTGCTTAAGTAGTCGTAAATGTAACTATTTTTGTCATATCGAACTAAGTGTTATAAAAATGATTTATCAAGGCGAGGTTCGAGTATATTGAAGGCGGGATTTTTATAACCTTGATAAAGCGATGGCATCGATTTAAGTACATGCAGGCATTTTAATAGTTCATTTATAAGCATTATTTTTAACATGATTACAAAGAGGTAGGGTTTTATTGTTGAATTTTTTATACAGGTGAAATACAGTGTTGTAGATCGCTATTTTTAGCCGTTAGTCTTTAAGCCAAAAATACAAAACTAAAGGAATATGTAGTTTTATGAACGTATTGGAGTTTTTACAAACCCGCCAGTCTAATCCTTATTTGCAAGGTGATACGCCAGATGAGAAAAGTATAGATAATATTCTCAAAGCCGGTATGCGGGCACCTGATCACGGTGGTTTAACGCCATGGCGCTTTACTGTGGTTAAAGATGCTGGTTTGAACAAACTAAGTAAAGCGTTTAAGTCAGCAGCAATTAGCGATGGTAGCGATGAAATCAAAATTGAAAAAGCAGCTAAAATGCCGTTTCGAGCCCCTTTGATTATTATTATAAGTACTAAGTTTCAGCAGCACGTTAAAGTACCTAAACAAGAGCAGCTAATTGCCGCAGGATGCGCAGCCCATGCGATGCAAATGGCAGCAACCAGTATCGGTCTTGGTGCTATGTGGCGCACAGGTGAAATGAGTTATCATCCGCTGGTAAAAGAGCGTTTGGGTGTTGAGTTACATGAAGAAATCGTCGGCTTTTTATATATTGGTGAAACGTCAAAAGAATTACCGTTGAAAAACAGTAAAGCCTATGAAGAGTATGTTAATTACTTTTAGCTTATAAATGTTCAAACATACTAATAAAAAAACCCTCTATTGAGGGTTTTTTAGCTTGAGTTTACTTTTAACTTAGAATGCCGCGTTATTTGGCGTTCTTGGGAATGGAATCACGTCGCGAACATTTTGCATACCTGTCGCGTAAGCTACTAAGCGTTCAAAACCTAAGCCAAAACCAGAGTGTGGTACTGTGCCGTAACGACGTAAATCGCGATACCAACTGTAATCGGCTGGGTCTAAATTCATTTCAGCAAGACGTTGATCTAAAACATCTAAGCGCTCTTCGCGTTGACTACCGCCAATGATTTCACCAATGCCTGGTGCTAAAATATCCATTGCAGCAACCGTTTTGCCGTCGTCATTTAAGCGCATGTAAAAAGACTTAATATCTTTCGGGTAGTTTTGTAAAACGACCGGTCCATTGAAGTGTTCTTCAGCTAAGTAACGCTCATGCTCTGAGTTTAAATCTACGCCCCAAGCCACTTTATTTTCAAACTTTTTACCACAGTTTTCTAAAATGGTAATGGCGTCAGTATAGTCTAAACGAACAAAGTCGTTATTGATCACAGAGTTTAAACGCTCAACCACGGTTTTATCGACACGTTGTTGGAAGAAGGCCATATCATCAGCACGCTCATCAAGCACGGCTTGGAAGACATATTTTAACATTTCTTCTGCTAAATCAGCGGCATCAGCAAGATCGGCAAATGCGATTTCCGGCTCTATCATCCAAAACTCAGCGAGGTGACGGGTTGTATTTGAATTTTCAGCGCGAAACGTTGGGCCAAACGTATAAACTTTTGATAGGGCGCAACAATAAGTCTCAACATTTAACTGACCTGATACGGTTAAGAAGGTTTCTTTACCGAAAAAGTCTTGATCATAATCAACTTTCCCTTGATCATTAAGTGGCAAGTTTTCCATATCCAGTGTACTCACACGGAACATTTCACCAGCACCTTCACAGTCACTTCCGGTGATTAATGGTGTGCTGATCCAAAGGTAACCTTTGCTATGTAAAAAGCGATGCACTGCTTGCGCTAATGTATTGCGCACACGTGTAACTGCGCCACCAATATTGGTGCGTGGACGTAAGTGTGCTTGTTCGCGTAAAAATTCGATACTATGACGTTTTGCTGCCATAGGGTAAGTATCAGGGTCTTCTACGAAACCTAATACTTCAACTTGTTCTGCTTGCAGCTCAAATGACTGACCTTTACCCGGTGATTCCACCAAAATACCGCTCACTTTAACTGCTGCACCGGTAGTAAGTTTTAATACATCAGTCTGATAATTATCTAAATTATTTGGAGCAATTGCTTGAATAGCGTCAAAACATGAACCGTCATGTATCGCTAAAAATGAAATACCTGCTTTGGAATCTCGACGTGTACGGATCCAACCATGGATAGTAATTGATTCATTAACAGGATATTTTCCTGCCAAGATATCAGTAATTGCAATGACTGACATTTACAAACCTCTTTTCTGTCAAAATGTACTCAAATTTTAAGGATTGATATGTTACCTTGCTTGTTAGGTTTAACAAGTAAAAGTTGCGAAATCCGGTCTATATAAAAAGAAAAATTAAAAATTAGTGATAAAGGCGGCATTAATTATGAAAATACCTAGAGACGAGCGCAGAAGTGCTACTGATATATGGACTTATATCCTCAGGTTTTTAGCTATTGCAGGCTGGGGATTATTTGTTTTTGCGATTATTGTGTCGTATTACGCCGCCCCTGAATCTGATTACGGTATATTGCGTTACCATAATATTGAAATAAGAAAATTTTGGCTGACACCATTAACCGGTTATTTATATATTGTTTTATGGTTAAGCGCGTTAAGCAGCTACTTTTGTTTAATCATCAATAAGTATCGTAGTCGGCGTAAAAGCGATGGCAAGCATTTTAATATTTTATTATTACTTGTCGTTACCATCGCTTGGGTTAGTTTCATTTTAGTACAAATATCTGAGGTGAAAGCTCTTTAACGGAAAACACTTTTTAGGTCTAACCATTACTGAGCTATAAAGCAGTTATCTTCTTCTAGTACCGTTTTGATAGCTTGTATCAGCATGGTCAGTTGTGCCTTATTAGTGATAAATGGCGGCATGACATAAATCAGTTTGCCAAAAGGGCGTATCCACACGCCTAACTCGACAAAGCGCTTTTGGATTTCGGCCATGTTAACGTTTTCTGTGGCTTCAACAACACCTATACCACCTAATACTCTAATATCTTCAACCCTTGAATGATTTTTTAATGGTATTAAGTGCTGTTTAAACATCTGCTCAATGTCAGCTATTTGTTGTTGCCACTCATTACGTTTTAATATATCAAGGCTAGCATTTGCTACCGCACAAGCTAGCGGATTGCCCATAAAGGTCGGGCCGTGCATAAAACAACCGGCTTCGCCATCACTAATACTGTTAGCGACTTCGTCTGTGCATAATGTGGCGGCTAAGGTCATGTAGCCGCCCGTTAACGTTTTACCTAAACAAATGATATCAGGGCTAATATCTGCCCATTCACAAGCAAACAATTTACCGGTTCGGCCCAAGCCTGTGGCAATTTCATCGGCAATCATCAACACATTATATTGGCTGCAAAGTTCACGACAGGCTTTTAAGTAGTTAGGGTGGTAGATGCGCATACCACCAGCGCCTTGTACTATCGGTTCGATAATAAAAGCGGCTATTTGATGATGATGTTGCTCAAACATGGCAGTTAATTCTGTAACATCTGTGGCATCCCATACTTGATCGAAAGCGGTTTTCGGCGCAGGCGCAAATAGGTTTTTCATCAGCACCGGCTCAAAGAGTTGGTGCATGCCATTGACGGGGTCGCAAACTGACATAGCAGCAAAGGTATCACCGTGATAACCATTTTTAACCGTCAGTATTTTATGTTTTTCTGGTTTATTCTTACTATGCCAATATTGAATCGACATTTTCAGCGCCACTTCGACTGATACCGAACCACTGTCACTTAAAAAGACTTTATTTAACCCCTCAGGTGTCAGTTCAATTAAGTTTTTGGCTAATTGTACGGCTGGTTGATGGGTTAAGCCGCCAAACATAACATGGGCAAATTTTTCAGTTTGCGAGATTAAGGCCTGGTTTAATTCTGGGTGATTATAACCGTGTAGCACGGACCACCAAGATGACATACCATCAATTACTTTTTCACCATTAGCTAAGGAAATGTACACGCCTTCAGCGGACTCAACAAGATAGGATGGCAGCGGCTTTGACATCGATGTATAAGGGTGCCAAACATGGTTTTTATCAAATTCGAGAGTTTCTGCTTGTTTATTGTTCATATGTAAAGCTTGCTTAGGAGAATTAGTTGACATCTTGGTGTTGGCGCATAGACTACCCGTTAATATTACGAGATGCAATTTCAACACGAGTGAATAACTATGACACAGCAAACATCAACGGTAAGTGAATCTAAGCCTGATAGCTTCGCTAATAATAACCAAACGCACAGTGAAATTCGCCATAATTGGCAAGCACACGAAGTTAAAGCGTTGTTTGATCTACCATTTAATGATTTGATGTTTAAAGCACAACTGGTTCACCGAGAAAACTTTAATCCTAACGAAGTGCAGGTCAGTACTTTATTGTCGATTAAAACCGGTGCCTGTCCAGAAGATTGTAAATATTGTTCTCAAAGCTCACGTTATAAAACTGATATTGAAAAAGAACGCTTAATGGAAGTTGAAAAAGTACTTGAAGCGGCAAAAGTGGCTAAAGAGCAAGGCTCAACTCGCTTTTGCATGGGGGCAGGTTGGCGTAACCCTAAAGCAAGAGATATGCCTTTAGTGGTAGAAATGGTTAAAGGCGTTAAAGAACTTGGGCTTGAAACCTGTATGACCTTAGGTATGTTGTCTGCTGAACAAGCCGATGAATTACAAGGTGCAGGTTTAGATTATTACAACCATAATTTAGATACCTCTCCAGAGCACTATAATCAAATTATCACCACACGCACCTATCAAGACCGCTTAGATACGTTAACTAATGTGCGCAGCTCGGGCATGAAAGTCTGTAGTGGCGGAATCGTTGGTTTAGGTGAAGAGAGTAAAGACCGAGCGTCATTACTGGCTCAATTAGCTAATCTTTCGCCACAACCTGAAAGTGTTCCTATCAACATGTTAGTGAAAATAGAAGGCACACCGCTATCTGATGTTGCAGACTTAGATCACTTTGAATTTATTCGCTGCATTGCTGTGGCACGTATTATGATGCCGAAAAGTCATGTCCGTTTATCTGCAGGGCGCGATGCCATGAACGAGCAAATGCAAGCCATGTGCTTTTTAGCCGGAGCCAACTCGATTTTTTACGGGTGTAAATTATTAACCACAGGTAATCCAGAAGCAAATAAAGATATGCAATTGTTTGAACGCTTAGGTATTAATACTGAAACCATTGCGAGTTCAGAAGTGGATGAAGAAAAACTTAAAACGGCTGTTATCGATCAGCAACATAGCGATCTATTTTATAACGCTGTTAACTGATAGCTATGGCGTTTGAGTTTTTAAGCCATACTGTTCAGCAACAACAAGCGCGTGCGCGTTATCGCGCGCGCCATTGCGTAGCGAAACAAAGTGGCCGTTATGTCACCATTAATGAGCAAAGTTACTTAAACTTTTCCTCTAATGATTATCTTGGGCTAAATCATCATCCAGAGATTAATCAAGCATTACGCGAGGGCGCGCAACGGTTCGGTATTTGTGCTAGCGGCTCAAGTTTAATCACCGGATACTCTTATGCACACCAAGCATTGGAAAATGATATTTGTCAGTGGCTCAATAAAGCTAACTGTTTGCTGTTTTCCAGTGGTTTCTCTGCCAATAATGCCTTAATGCACGCGTTAGGCCATAAAAGTTGTCATTTATATCTAGATAAACTTAGTCATGCTTCTTTAATTGATGGTGCACTGACCAGTGACGCGAGAGTAAAACGCTTTTTACATAACGATACTGAGCAGCTTCAACGTTTTTTAATACAAGCTCAACAAGCAAATAATCATGCAAGCAGTACAAAATTAAATAGCGTGATTGTCTCTGAAGGGGTTTTTAGTATGGACGGTGACCAAGCGCCGGTGGCAGATTTAGCTAAAATAACTCAACAGCATCATGGTTTATTGTATTTAGATGACGCTCATAGTATTGGCGTGGTTGGCGAACGCGGTCAAGGCAGTAGCAGTTTCGCAGACGTGGATGTGGTTATGGCAACCATGGGGAAGAGTATTGCCACCAGTGGTGCCTTTGTAGCATGCGATGACACATTGGCTGATTATTTAGTGAATTGCTCACGCCATTATATTTATTCAACCGCGATATCTCCAGCGTTAGCTTGGGCAACAAGAAAAAGCATCAAAATCATTCAAACCGAACAATGGCGTCGTGATAAAATTACCGAAATGAGTGAATTACTCGCATCAAAACTAAGCAGTGAAGTGAAATTAGTCAAAAATGCGTCTTCGATACATGCCATTATTATCGGTGATGAAACGGCAACCCTTAATGTATGTCAAAAGCTGCGAGATAAGGGGATTTGGCTTAATGCTATCCGTCCACCAACGGTTCCAAATAATAGCTCTCGGTTACGCGTAACTGTAACATCGAGCCACGAAATTAAAGATATCAACTACTTAGTTAGTTGTATCAATGAGGTTATAGAAAAATGTCCGAAGTGACTAGTCGTTATAAAATAGCGAAATCATTTGGCGAAGCGAGTACATCTTATGATGTTTCAGCACGTTTACAACGCTATTGCGGCAAACATTTAATGCCATGGCTACCCAATCGCAACGATTTAACGGTGTTAGATTTAGGCTCAGGAACGGGTTATTTTACTGAACTATTAGCCAGTCGCTATCAAGATGTTATTGGCGTAGATATTTCCACTAAAATGTTACGTTTTGCGCAAAATAATCGTGATAACTCTATTCATTGGCTCGAAGCTGACGCTTATAAATTACCATTACAAGAAAATAGTATTGATTTTGTCTATTCTAATTTGATGATCCAGTGGTGCGAGCCATTAGACAAGGTCTTAAATGAAGTCATGCGGGTATTAAAGCCAGGTGGTGTTTTTGTTTTTAGTACGCTAGTTGACGGGACTTTATTTGAATTAAAGTCTGCTTGGGCACAAGTTGATAATGATCGCCATGTGATAGATTTTAAGCCTGAGCGTGAAATTAAGCAGCTGTTCGAAGGTACCGATCGCAAGTTGCTAAACGCAAAACAACAAGATATTGTTTTAGAGTACGAAAGTGTTCTCCATTTGGCCCATGAATTAAAAGGATTAGGTGCTAACCATGTCCCTAAAAAGCAGGGCAAAGGCTTAGCGGGTAAAGAGAAATGGCAAAAAATGTCAAAAAGTTATCAAGACTTTCTCGAGCCTAATAATATCTATCCTGCCACCTATAAAATTTTTTCGGGCTTAGTGGTTAAACTAAGTGACTAAGTATTTAACCTGAACAAGCCTAGATACCTTTTGATAAATTTAAAGAGTTAGTTGAGATGTTAAAACTATTTATTACTGCTACCGACACAGATGCCGGTAAAACTTATGTATCTCAAGCTCTGGTAAATGCGCTAGTAGCTAACAATAAAAAAGTTGCAGTCTATAAGCCCATTTCTGCCGGCTGCGAGCGCATCGATAATACTTTGGTTAATGAAGATGCCTTATTATTACTTAAGCAAGCCAATTGTCTGCAAAGCATTGCACAGGTTAATCCTATCGCTTTTGAAGAGCCCATTGCTCCGCATATTGCGGCAGCAAAATTACACCAAACGATAGACTTAACAGCTATTGAACTCGGTTATAAAAAAATAACGGCTTTAACCCCTGATGTTATTATATGTGAAGGGGCTGGTGGCTGGCGTTTGCCGGTAGGGCAAGGGAAGTATTTATCTGAGTTTGTCCAGGCAACTTCTCAAAATGTGATATTGGTAGTGAATATGAAGCTTGGTTGTTTAAATCACGCCTTGTTAACTTATCAAGCGATTATAGCCGATGGTTTGAATTGCCTTGGTTGGATAGCTAACTACCCGGATCAGATGCCTTATTTAGCAGAAAATATTACTGAATTAAGCCAATTACTGCCGATTCCAAAACTCGCGGAACTGCCGTATGAGTTAGATATTAGTAAAGCAGCCAAGAAAATAGATGTTTCTTCATTAACTTCGCTGCTTTAAGTTGCATTAGCCCCAATGCTTCTATAGTAAGTGATCTAAACTATCTTCGGTGCTAATAACTAACTTCTCGCCCGCCTTAAAGAGATAGCCTTCAGTTTTAACCGACATATCAGAAGACAATTTCATGGTGTTGTGTTGAATATCCAAAGCGCTTCCTTCAACAATTGCCACAATGGGAGTCTGAGGGTTGAGCACCATAAACTCTGCTAAACGTTGTGCACGTGTTTCACCATTATGGCCCGGTGGGTTGTGATCGGTGTAATGGGGGTTGAGTTGAAAATCAACAAGCTGTAGGGCATTAAAACTTTCTGGTTCTATAATCGGCATATCATTCGTGGTGCGGATTGAAAGACCAGCAACATTTGATCCTGCACTCCAGCCGATATAAGGCATACCGCCGGCAACTTTATTTTGAATGGCGTTAATTAAGTGATGTTGATATAGCTGATGTAATAAGTGAAAAGTATTACCGCCACCCACAGCAATTGCTTTTGCTGAGTTGATAGCCTCAACGGGGTCATCTTGCTGATGAATACCTGTTACCGTAACACCTATCTCAGCTAAGGCGCTTTGTACTTTTTCTGTATAATCATCATAGTTTAGCGTCACACCGGCATAAGGAATAAATAATAATTCCTTAACACCCTTTAGCTTTGCTTTTATCATCGCTAAAGCATGCTGTAAATATTCTGTCTCACCAACACGAGAACTACTCAATAGCAGTAGGTTTGCATTTTTAATCGTCACTTTTTTTACCTATCTCATTATTTTAGTCGCTTTATTTTACCTGATTTACAATCACAAGTTTACGCATTAATGGTTTTTATCCGCCAATATACCAAGCACTAAATCATTATCATTGACTTGTTTACTTAGAGTCACAAGTAGCGCTTTAAATCATTAATTTGCTAATTCATTGACACAAGCCATGGCGATAAATCCAGAGCGTGTTTTGTAATGTGCAGATTTAGCCACTCGATCATCAATTTGTTTAATTAATAATTCTGGCAGTGTTACGTTTATTTTATGGCTTTTTCCCATGTAGGGCACGATATCAAAATCAAGTACAGCCCAGATAGGTGCGGAGGCAGTAGAGCGCAACATATGCTCTTCAATACTTTTTGCATGTGGTACTTGTTCACCATATTCAACCAAAATTTTTAAGTGTGCAGCCATCGCCTCATTGAGTAATGAAAGCCCCTCATCCATCGTCGCAGCTTTAACCTGACAACCCGGTAAATCGACAACAGAAAATAGGTAATTTTTTTCTTCATTATTACGTAAAACCAATACTGGATATTTCATAAATCTTTCCTTTAAATCAATAAAAACACAGTGTAACTCTGGCAACTCCAGATGTAAACCTGTCGATAACCCTCAGGGTTGTTGAGGTGGTTTGCGGGGTAACTCCAGCAACCCTGGTTATCACCATAAGGACAACCCTGGTAACTCTTGCTTTATTTGGAGTGACTATTCACTTACGCTAAAAGCTTATTTAAAGCTGTAGGTTGGTATTCAGGGATTGTGAATGATTAAAAAATATCTTGGGCGTATTCAAGTTATATTTCAGTAGTATTACCTAGGGTTGTTGGGTGTAAAGTTTTCATTATTAATGACTAAATTAAATTAAAGCTTTGTAGTATTAACAGGTGATGAAATGAATTAATAGCTGTGATTATGGCGAGGATTTAACGTTTACATTGTCTGTTTAATGGTTTATTAATCAGTGATATTTGCTACTTTAAAAAGTTAAATAAAGGTGTGCATTTAGGTAGGGTGATAGCCATAAAGTACGATGTATTTATGCTGAGAATAATGATATTTACTAAAGTTAAAATGACTGCTTCCGAGAAAAAAATATGTCGATTATCTTTTAGGCTATGTTGTTTCTACCAATAATTTTCAAAACTAAAGTGACCTGACGAACGCCTTAAGTGCTTCTGGAAACCTAACTCAAGTAGAACATCACGTGTGTCGTGAATCATTGCAGGGTTGCCACATAAATAGAAAAAGCTGCTGTGTTTAGTTGGACTTAATTTCACGGCCTGCATTAGGCTGCCATCTTTTAATAAGCTTGGGATCCTGCCAGAGATGATATCTTGGTACTTTTCGCGTGAAACAATTGGTAGGTAGGTAAGTTTGCCATGATATTCTTTTTGTAACTGGCTAATTAACTCTTGATAGACTAATTCTTGGCGTGTTCGTACGGCATGAACCAAAATAAGCTTTTCAAAGCGGGTCTTGCTTTCCTGCTCCGCTAACAGTGAAAGAAAGGGGCCAATAGCGGTGCCAGTAGATAATAACCACAGATCTTTTACGGTTGAGGGGATCTCACTGAGGGTCATAAATCCACTTGGTTTTTCACCAACATATATTTCATCGCCAATGTGTAATTGTGCAAGTTTAGGGCTTAAATCTCCACTGGGTACATCAATAATAAGAAACTCCATATGATTTGCACCTAGGCTATGATTGGGTGAATTAACGAAAGAATAAGCACGCCTAAGCCAGTTACCATTTTCATCCTTGAGTGCTAACTTAGTAAATTGTCCTGCAGTATAAGGCCCAATTTCGGCCTTTACCTGAATGGAGAACTCATTTTCAGTCCATTGTTTGTAGTGAATTATTTCACCTTTCTTAAAGCCTGAAAGTTCTTTTGTCATAGCAGTCTCCGATAAATTTTATTAGTTAATCTACGATTAACTATAGAACTAAGATACTAGTTTACATAAGAAATATATCAATCAAGTTAAAATTTACTAAGCTGTCTATCTGATGAACATGTTAACCGTTAATATTCACAAGGCGGGTATTCTGCAATTACTTGTGAAGCAACTTGTCCTAGAAAATCTTGTGTTTCGGCCACCAAATCAATAGTCTCTATCCAAGGGACTAGATCAGCTGAAGCGCCTGTAATGACTTGATAGAAAACCAACGCGGATAATAAGCGCCCAATGTCAGATGCATGATTACCATCACTAGAATGTAGCTTCAGTTCAGGCTTTAATAGCAAAGCTTTATCCCAAGCTAAACCGATAGGAGCTACACAGCCTGATTCTTGTTGTGCGATTTCGACATGAATATTATGTACCATTTTCCCTTCATTGCTATTGCCACGTTGTGGATGCTCCGGAAATAATATGGGGGTAGCTCTTTGCTCTTTTGCGTGTTGAAGCCATTTTTTTGCCCCATCAATTGGATATGAAACCTGCCCACTCTGTGAGTATTTTTGTGCTTGAAAAATGACATGTGTCCAAGCTTCACTTTGTAATATATCAAGTGATGAGCCATCAGAAAGCCTTTCATCTAAATAATATTGGCTAGAATTTTCAGATAATAGGATAGACTTTTCGGGTAAACCTGCCTTAACGATCTCTTTAATTATAGGAGCTAGGCCAACTATATGACTATTGCCAAAAAGCAGCACTTTATATTCTTGTTTATCTGTATTACTAGGTATGGATAAATTTTGGCTATTAGAAAATTCAGGATTTGTTACTGGCACTTCTTTTGTTTTTTCGGTGGTATCTGAACAGCTAGAGAGCAAAGCCAAAGTTGTTATTGATAAGAAAAACTGATGTTTGTTCAAATGATAATCCCTTAATTTTCAACTTTAATTATTAATTACGTCTAACTTAGCTTAATTTTCTAGAAAAAAGTATTGTTTATGCTATCTCATTATTTTCGGATGCAAAACAAGGAATATGAAAATTACCTGTCTCAATTACTTTTACACCATTAATACAGTTTATTTGCCGTCAAACCTATTGCCTATTAATTGTAATTTTATATTAATAGACGATGATAAAGTCTCTGCAAGCTCGCAATAACGCCTATGCTTAAAGTATAGCTAGGTGTACTGGCCACTGGAGTTTTTATGAAAAGTTTAGCTAAACTGTTATTGATAGCCTTGATATTATTTTTGCTGATGGCGTGTCAATCTAGGCCATCATTACAGACCGATTATGCCAGCAATATTGGCGATAATATTTTTTTAGATGAAAAGTTTAATGGTTATCAAGACGTTGTTGTAGAAACTGAAACTGAAATATTTGCTTTAAGTCCCGAAATGATCGTGATGGCGCAAAGTATTGCTTCAGAGCGCGATGTACGTAGAAAAGCTAACAAGCTACTGCGTAACTTTTTTAATCCAGACTACATAAATTTAGCGTATAAATCTGGCGCTAATTTAATTGCATCTCAAGCATTTAAAAATCAAGAGGCAAACTGTTTATCATTAACTATTATGGCATACGCGATAGCAAAAGAAGCAAAGCTTAACGTGGCGTTTCAAAAAGTCAGTGTTCCGGAATACTGGGTAAGAAATGGTCGGGTTAACATGCTCACAGGCCACATTAATTTAGCAGTCTTACAGCCAAAATCACCACATCAAATGATATTCTTAACAAGAACCGACCTTGAAATTGATTTTGATCCTTTCATAAACAAAAAATCGTTCCCAAAACATCAGATTGATAAACCTACCGTACTGGCAATGTTTTACAATAATAAAGGCGCGAATGCCATGGTAAATGGTGAATATGTTACCGCTTATGCTTATTTTAAGATGGCCACGCAAATGGACCCGTTATTTTCCTCAGCATGGGGGAATTTAGGTATTCTATTTCGTTTAAAAGGTTTCCAGAAAAATGCCATTGACAGCTATCGCTATGCGATAAATTTAAACCGAAATAATTTAACCGCGATGGAAAATCTCAGTAAGATATTACACGTAAATGGTAACCATGAAGAAGCAAAAAGACTTGATTCTCATATTATGCGTAAAAGAGCCACTAACCCTTATTATTATGGCTTACTTGGTGATGAAAAGTTTTATCAAGGTGCGTATCAAGCAGCAATAAATCACTATAGAAAAGCGATCAAACTTAATAAGAACATCCATGAATTTTATTTTGGCTTAGCAAAAGTTTATTATATGTTAGATGATATAGATAAAGCTGAAAGTTACCTCAAGAAAGCAATGGCAAAAAATCGTATCGCTCAGGTGGATACCCAATACTTAGCAAAACTCAATGTGTTAAAACAAGTAGATCAAGGTCATAAATTACCTTGATCTACATTAAACAAGTCCTATTGTTTTTATTTATCGCGTTAACTTCGGGTTGTAGCCTCGATAATCGTGCTGATATAAAGATAACAACTGCGCCTGAATCAACACTGCTAAAACACTTATTTTATTTATCGTCTGATGACTTAAAAGGTCGTCGCGTTGGTACACGTGGCGGTCAGTTGGCGCAAAATTATATTGTTAGTCATCTACAAGAATATGGCATTAAGCCTCTGGGAAATACATACCTTGCGCCGTTTACCGTTAGTGGTCTCTTTAAAGATATCCAAGGTAGTAATGTTATCGGTGTTATCCCAGGCAGCAAGTTTGAAAATCAGTTTATTGTGCTCTCTGCCCACTTTGATCATATTGGTGGCCGAAACAGCAAAATTTATAATGGTGCTGATGACAATGCCTCGGGTACGTCTGCCTTATTAGAATTTGGTAGACGTATACAGCAATCACCATTGCGTTATAGCGTAATACTTTTATTTACCGACGCAGAAGAGGCTAACTTAAAAGGAGCAAAAGCTTTTATAGCGCAAAACTCACCATTATTAAGTCATATTGTGCTCAATGTTAATCTTGATATGATTGGGGGAAGTGCTACAACGAAGCATTTACGGTATGTAAGCCGAGGATTAGATCAGCTAGTCGGGACTGATAATGTATTAGCGTTAAAACAGCAAGAGTACGGGGTTTCGTTAAAAAAAGGCTTTGGACAACAAAGTGGTCGTGAAAGTACAAATATCAACTGGAAACTCGCTAGCGACCACGGCGTGTTCTTCAGAGCAAAAATACCTTTTATATATTATGGTGTTGGAGTTCATAAAAATTACCATCAAACAACTGACACTTATCAAAACATCAACCAGCGATTTTTCATTAATGCAGCCAATGCCATCTTTCAACAACTTATTTTTATTGAGCAAAACCTATAAATTACTCAACGGGGCTACTCAGACTGATAAAAAACACGTTATAATGGCTGCTACTATAAAAATTAACTCAATGAGGTTAACTCATCAATGGATAAGCGATTTATAACAGCGCAAGAATTGCTTGAAGACTCGTTTCGCGTTGCTGCGAAAGTCTTTGAAGACGGTTTTAGACCACAATTTATTGTTGGTATTTGGCGTGGTGGTGCTCCTATTGGTATCGCAGTACAAGAGTATTTTGACTTTAAAAAAGTAGAAACCGATCACATTGCAGTTCGAACGTCTTCTTATTACGGCATAAATCAGCAAAGCAAAGAAATTAAAGTCCATGGTTTGCACTATATTATTGAAAATGCCAATGCTGACGATGGTTTGTTAATTGTTGATGATGTTTTTGATTCTGGTCGCAGTATTGAAGCGTTAATCAACCAAATGAAAAAATTAACCCGTAATAATATGCCAAAAGATGTCAGAATTGCCTGTCCTTGGTATAAACCGAAGAATTCCAAAGTCGACTTAGTGCCAGATTATTATATTCATGAATCTACAGAGTGGCTTGTTTTCCCTCATGAACTCTCTGGTTTAACGCCTGATGAAATAGCACATGGTAAAAAAGATTTAGTCAATATTTTAGATTTATTTGAATAAACTTTTATATAAATATAGCCAACGCACGTGATAGAGGTGCGTTGGTTAATTTACCAGCTTAAACATATATCATTATGATGTAAGTAGAAGCGATTATTTTTCTACAAAAAGCATTAATGCCTTAAGTTAAACATTCTATAGCCTATAGCAAAGCCTGGTTGTATCTGATGAAAATAAAAGTATGTATGTTGCTGGCCTATTTGTATTCAACTATGTGTTGGGCCAAAACGCCACTGGTACTATTATCTATAGATGGCTTTGCTCAACGTTATCTCCAGCAATATCAACCCAAGACTCTCATGTCGCTTATTAACCAGGGTACAAGCGCGCAAGCCTTACTGCCTGTTTACCCCAGTAAAACCTTCCCAAATCACCTAAGTATTATTACGGGGCGTTATCCTATCAATCATGGCATTGTACATAATTCGTTTTATCATCGTGATATAGACAAAGTATATCAAGTAGGCGATGGCGAAAGTGATGCTCGCTGGTTAACTGCCAAGCCTCTATGGTATATCAATGAACGCCAAGGAAATAAATCTGCAATTTATTTTTGGCCTGAGTCCGAAGCCACGACAGACAATAAAACAGCCAGTTATTATTTGCCTTACCGCCATTTCACCCCAAATGAAAAAAGATTCGATCAAATATTAGCGTGGTTAAGGTTGCCTGTTTCGCAACGGCCAAATTTTATTGCCGGTTATTTTGCCAGTATCGATGATGCTGGGCATAACTTTGGGGGAAATTCACCGCAACTTATCGATGCGATTAAACAATTAGATCAGTTGCTTGGCAACTTTGTAAAGACTATTGAGCAAGAGTTTGACGGGCGGGTAAACCTTATTATAGTCTCTGATCATGGCATGACGCGGGTGAATAAACACCACCGAATAAAGTGGCAGGAAAACATGGTTGATGGCGTAACTGTTGTTAATGGCATCACCCAGCTATACTTGTATAGCGATAACAAAGAAAAATTGCAGCACACTATTCGTTTGTTTGAAAATGCAAAAAACAAACATCGAGAAAGTAAGTACCGAGTTTACCAATATCCAAATTTCCCAAGCCATTGGCATTTAAATAGAGAATCTGCGGTAGTACCGGATGTGATTATCGAAGCCTCTCCGTCATATCTTTTTAGTCAAAATGAGCAAGAATTGTCACCCGGCAACCATGGCTATGATGCCAAATTACAACGAGATTTAGACGGTATTTTTATCGCTACAGGTCCTGCATTTAATAAAAATAAAAAAATTGCGGCATTTGAGAATATTCATGTTTTACCGATAATGACCCGAGCATTAGGTTTAAGTGATGAGGTTAATATTGATGGAAATTATCAACTGGCAGAGCAAGTAGTTAAAAAGACCGTTGTTATAGAGTATTAGAAAAGGGCGTATATAGGTTATTTAATTTACCTTGTTGAATGTATCTAGAGCATAGAATGGCAATATTTCAATTTACCTTAAGCAAAGGACACCAAGTTGCATCAGGTATGGCGAATGATCCTCGCTTCCCTCAGGGCACAATTGCAGCGTAGTTACCATTTTTTAATGCGCTTGGCTTAGACCTAGGTAATTTCCACCCAGCCACGCTAAATGCTCAATTTAACTGTTCATCAATTTTTGTCAAACGATTTGATTATGAGTTTGACCAAGTTAAGTGGCATGAAAAAATGCCCGCTGAAGACTTTAAATTTACTTGCTGCACTGTTGTGGTAAATGAACAACGTTATCCTGCGCTGATTTATCAACCACAAGTCACGACTAAAACCGAACACTTTCAACCTAACAATCAATTAGAAATACTAGCCCCCTTTATTGCTCAGGTTACTTACGGTGATACCTTAGGCATAGAAATAGCCAATGATAGCATCGTCCTAGTAATGAATAGTTCGTGAGTAGTTTTTGGCTGTTTGTTGATACTTTTACAACTGCTATATAACGATCAAAATAAATATTTTTATAGCCGCTATTGCTAATTACTGCTGTATTAAGTGCACTTTTAATAGGAAAGCTATGCTATTAACGCGTAAATTTGTCTCAAATTAAGAAAAAATATCAACAAGTGACATTTCACCCTTAAATAACTTTTCATAAACCGGCATAATGAGGTATGTTTTGAATACAATAACTTTTATAACAATTTGCCTATGAAAATAAGCTATATTGCTCGTCAGGCTATACTTGACAGAAATCATCAAACAGTTGGTTACGAACTTTTATTTAGGGATAGTCCAGAAAATAAATTTCCCGAAATAGATCAAGATATTGCCAGTTCTAAATTGATCATTCAAAACCATTTTCAGGGCGATATTCAGTCTGTTACTTTAGGCAAGCTGGCGTTTATAAATTTTACCGAAAAATGCCTAGTTAACAAATATCCATTGATGTTTAACAAAGACAATATTGTGATTGAGTTAGTCGGCCATCTTTCAGCTAGTCATCGATTAATCAAAATCGTGCAATATTATCACGATAAAGGTTACAAAATAGCACTAACTGAGTATGACTTAGATGCAAAGTGGGATGTACTATTTCCTTACATTGCTATGATTAAAATCGATACAGAAACGACCAATGCTAAACGTATACGGCCGATATTACAGCGGATAAAATCATTTGATATTAAGCTTATCGCCGAAAAGGTTGAAACTAATTATCAATTACAATCACTGGCAGAAGTTGGCTTTGATTATTACCAAGGTTTCTTTTACCACGAGCCAGAAATTATAGAAGGACAAACGTTAGCTCCCATTAAGTCGCAAATGCTACATTTGATCACTGAAACATTTAATCAACCGTTAGATTTTGAGCATATCGCAGAAATCATTGGTCATGATGTTAATTTAACCCTAGGGCTACTTAAATTAGTTAACAATGTTTCAACCGGTACACGAGTTGAAATTACGTCATTAAAACAGGCTGCGGCTTATTTAGGAGAAGACAAGCTTAAGCAATTTGTCACTATCTTAGCGCTATCTAAATTAACCACGAATAAATCCAGTGAAGTTTCAAGGCAATCACTGATCACAGCGAAGCTAATGTCAAAACTCGCCAATGAAAGTGCTTTTATTACAGTAAGTGACTTTGCCTTTATTACCGGATTATTGAGTTCAATAGAAGTGATTTTGAGTATGCCGATGGATGAAATTTTAAAAACTATGCCTTTAGCTAAGCCTATTGAAGATGCGCTAGTAAGCCATAGTGGTTTATTAGGAGAGTTGTTAGAATTAACCATTAATTATATTACCGGTGATGGTGAAAACATCCAGCAATTAACAGACTCATATGGGCTAGACGCAAATTTTGTTCACAAAGAGTTTGTTAATGCCAGTAACTGGTGTAAATCTCTCGGTATTTAATCAGGCCAATCATTGATTAGAAAAGTGCGTTGGCATTTTATAGCAACGCGCTTTGTCTTTGTTTTTAACTAACCATCTAATGTAAGTTTGTTTTGTGTGCGTTGTAAAAAATCACTGGCATCGTGGCGTTCATGTAATTGGCTTGCCAACTCTCCCCAGTTTTTGTTGACCATTACGCCACGTTTCACCGCAGGGCGCTGATCTATATTTTCTGCCCAACGCATAACATTTTTATAAGACCCTAGGTCTAAAAACTCCGCAGCGTCATATAAACGGTTTAAAGCAAGTGCCCCGTACCAAGGCCAAATAGCTATATCGGCAATGGTGTATTCGTCGCCACAGATATAACATTTGTTTTCAAGGTGCTTATCGAGCACATCTAGTTGGCGTTTCACTTCCATTGAAAACCTGTCGATACAATAAGCAATTTTTTCAGGAGCGTAAGCATAAAAATGTCCAAAGCCACCACCAAGGTACGGCGCACTGCCCATTTGCCAAAACAGCCAAGACATACATTCAACACGCTTTTCGTCAGCCGGTAAAAAGGCATTAAACTTTTCAGCTAAATATAATAAAATAGCGCCTGACTCAAACAATCGCAGCGACTTTTCATCACTTTTGTCCAGTAAAGCGGGGATTTTTGAATTAGGGTTAACTTCAACAAAACCACTGCCAAATTGCTCGCCCTGACTAATATCGATTAAGAAAGCATCATATTCAGCGCCGTTGAGCCCTAAGGCTAATAACTCCTCAAACATAATGGTGACTTTAACACCGTTAGGGGTAGCAAGAGAATACAGTTGAAAAGGGTGCTTACCTTGAGGGAGCTTTTTTTCATGTCTAGCACCTGAAATAGGCCGGTTAATCGCTGCCCAAGTGCCGCCACTTTCCGCTTGCCATTGCCAGACTTTCGGCGGTATATAAGTACCTTTTTTATTCGTTTTTTCACTCATGTGTGTTCCATTTTTAATATTTATTATTGCTGTAGCTGCTCAAACAATGTGAGATAGCCGTTATAATGTCAGCGTTTGAAGCTGTTCCCGTTATTTTTTACGTAAAAAGAGCAAAGTAACCCATCAGAATCTTTAAGTTTTAAACATAATATACTTATTACAGTATTGGGCTGCGCAATTTTTTTGCGATGGTGTCGACAATGCTATAGGCATTACTACTATGTAGTACTGAGTCAGAACTCCAAATGTTGTCTACACCAATTTTGCCGAGCCTTGTTATCACGTCATCGAGGAAAAAAGCATGGGTAATGATGACAGATATGCTTGCAGGATCTTGTTGACGTATTTGAAGGGCGGTTTCCTCTAAAGTTTTTCCGGTACTCGCAATATCATCAACAATAATAACATCACGGTTTTTTAGGCTAAGTGGTGGGTTATGCTCAACAACACGTGAATTCTGCTCTAATGCAGTAGTATTAGCTGCCAAATTAACCTCAACCTTGTTATCGCCAAAACGCTGTTTATTTGCGATGACATACTGCCAATAGTGAACTTTAGCAATAGATTTAACCCATTGGGCAGACTCTTCATCAGGGCCAATCAGTACGGGATCACTAAAATGTTGTTTTAAAAATGCCGCCATGGCATCACTGGCGTGTAATGTAATGGTTTGAGTGTTTGGAATAGCCTCGTTTAAATGTTGGATGCGATGCAAGTGCGGGTCAACAGTGATAACACGGTCAAAATATTCGCTAAGTAATTTTCCGACTATTTTCTGGCTTATCGCCTCACCGGGATGAAAGGCAATATCTTGGCGCATATAACATAAATAGGGCGCGACTAATGTTAAATGCTCAACGCCTTGCATCTTTGCTGCAGCAGCAGTGATAATAAGTTCTATGAGCTTTTCATTTGGTTGATTGAGCGTACGACAAATAATTACCTCTTTTGGTAAAGACTTTGGCAGGGTCACCTTTGTTTCACCATCAGGAAACCGATGTAACTCTACTCGTTTAAATGGTAGTGACAAACCTTTAGCGAGTTGTTGTGCGGGTGTTAAGTATTCATCAAAACCAAGCATCAAACTCATTTCAGCTCCATTTGTAAAATTAAATAAAGTAGTTAGCGTTGGTCATAGGGGGGCTTTTCTCTATAACATAAGCATTGTTTTCATTAGCAAACTGAGTAGAAAATTCAAAATCGCTTTTAAAACAGGCAAATATGCTATATAGCACATCGCCTTTATTGACTTTATCACCCACTTTTTTGATTAAATTAATGCCAGCATATTTATCTATTGGTGCACCTGCAAGGCTGGCGATGTTTGCTATCTTTAAATTGTTTATCGCATGAATATAACCACTTTTGTGCGCTGTTACAGCATACGAAAAAGGGGGTTTATCAAAATTTTCTTGCTGTTCACCTTGGGCTGCAATAATGGCTTGCATTTTTTCATAAGCACGGCCTGACTCTAAAATATCTCTTGCAATATTATAGCCTTGACCACCTCTAACGTCGGGATCAAACTCAAGGATCCTGCCAGCTAAGCGTAATGACTTTTCTCGTAAATCACTAGGGGCGTCTTTTTGGTTGCGTAACACTTGCAGCACATCTCTTGCTTCTAGGGCAGGGCCAATACCATTACCAATAGGTTGTGAACCATCGGTAATAACAATATCGATATGTAGGCCGAATAAATCGCCGATGTATTCAAATAACTTTCTCAATACTAAAGCGTCTTGCGTATGGTGAACTTTAGCTGAAGGCCCTAGCGGTATATCAATAAGCAGATGAGTGGAACCAGCAGCAATTTTTTTCGATAAAATAGAAGCCACTAATTGTCCCGTTGAGTCCATTGATAGCGGTCGTTCAACAGAGATTAAAATATCATCGACGGGGGCTAACCTTGCCGTTCCTCCCCAAGTCAACATACCGCGCTGTTGCTGTACGACTTGTTGCATTTTTTCGATCGAAAGCTCAACTTTTGCTAATATTTCCATCGTATCGGCAGTGCCTGCAGGAGAAGTGATAGCACGGCTAGATGTTTTAGGCATCAGCATACCGTGGGCGGCTATGATCGGCATGATCACCATCGTAGTACGATTGCCCGGAATACCCCCAATACAATGTTTATCTACGACAATTGCTTCGCCCCAATTCAAAACTTTACCAGTATCAACCATGGCTTTAGTTAAAAAGAACACTTCTTCACGCTCTAAACCATTATGGCTGCACGCAACTAAAAAAGCGGCTATTTCCATTTTAGAATAACGATTTTCTAAAATATCTTGGCAAATATGGTGAAAGTCACTTTTTGACAAGGTTTCACCCGCGATTTTTCGATGTACAGCTTTCAGCGAAAGTGGTGGCTTAGCATGAGCAATTCTGATATTAATTCCCTGTTTCCTGCCCAATTGTTCATAGGCTTGCTTACTTAAACCGAGCTGATTAATATCAACAATCGAGCAATCATCCACTATGTTTAATACCGCAAGCACAGGGCTTTCATTTCCTTTGACATAGACTTCTATTTTCATTAAAGCCTGAAAACCTTCTGTACGATAAAGCGGGCAATCGCGGTGTAAGTAAGCAACATTTTCTTTAAAGGTATCAATGGCGACAGATTTAAGCTTTAACATACCACGAGCAACCCTTGTTATTATGATATTTGTTATTGAAATACATACGGTGACGAAAACGCTGCAACACGTTAAGGTCTCCGTATTTTCTTATTTTTTAACCGCTTTCACTAAACCACTGATCAGTTCCATCGGTATTGGAAAAATAATAGTCGAGTTTTTTTCACCGGCTATTTCGGTTAACGTTTGTAAATAACGTAACATGATGGCATCAGGCTCTTTCGCAAGCTGGTTAGCGGCTTCAGTAAGCTGATTAGATGCTTCCATTTCACCTGCTGCATGAATCACCTTCGCTCTGCGAGTACGCTCTGCTTCTGCTTGTCGGGCAATAGCTCGGATCATACTTTCGTTTAAATCGACATGCTTAATTTCAACATTAGAGACCTTGATACCCCAACTGTCGGTTCTAGCATCTAAAATAGTTTGTATATCAGCATTTAACATATCTCTATTAGCCAACATTTCATCTAACTCATGTTGTCCTAACACCGAACGTAAAGTGGTTTGTGCCAGTTGAGAGGTCGCTTGTAAATAGTTTTCAACATTAATAATAGCTTTTTGTGGGTCAATAACCCGAAAATAAATTACAGCATTAACTTTTACGGAAACATTATCACGACTAATAACATCTTGGCTTGGTACGTCCATAACTACAGTACGCAAGTCTACTCTAACTATTTGTTGTATAAAGGGAATAACGATAATAAAACCAGGCCCTTTAACTTTATAAAAGCGCCCAAGTAAAAAGATCACCCCACGTTCATATTCCCGTAAAATCCGAAAAGCACTAAATAGAAGTGCTATAACTAAAAATATCATCGAGCCTGTGAACAATTGTGCGTTAGTAAATAATTGCGTCATCACTTTACCCCTTAATATTGCCATTTATGGCTGTTGTGGGCGCTAAAACAAGTATTAGGCCTTCAATTGATTTTACTTGTACCTGTTGATGTTTTTTTAAGGCTTTTTTGCTACTGGCCGCCCAGCGCTCGCCATTAAAGGTGACATAGCCTTGACCAACAAAGTCATCTTCTACCGTGACCCAAGCATTTATAATTTCTTCTTGGCCACTGACAATCTTATTTTTGCGGGCTCGATAAATAAAACCTAAGGCTATAACAATAAATAACCCAGTTACCACAGCAAAACTGGCGATGATGGGTATCGAAACCTTAAATTGCTCAAGTTTTGTGTCGAATAAAAAAATCGACCCTATGGTGAAAGCACAAATACCACCAATGCCAAAGACACCAAAACTGGGTACCAGTGACTCCATCACTAACAAGGCGATACCTAATAGCATTAGCGCCGCACCGGCAAAGTTTAATGGCAGCATTTGCAATGCATATAAAGCTATGAGTAAAGATATTCCACCAATAATACCGGCTATGCCAATGCCAGGGCTGTAAAATTCCAGCAGTAAACCGTAGATCCCCAATAACATTAATATATAGGCAATATTAGGATCGGTGATGGTGGCAATAAATTGGCTACGCCAATCAGGTTTTATGTCGATAATTTGAGCATTGGTCAACACTAATTCTGCAGTTTTTTGCTTTATTGGTATTTGGCTACCATCAAGTTTCTTTATTAATAGTTCTGGTGATTCAGCTATTAAGGTAATGACATTTTCTTCTAGCGCCTCCTCTGCTGTGAGGGTTGCTGCTTCAGACACCGCTTTTTCAGCCCAAATTTCGTTCCGAGAGCGTAATTGCGCGAGTGATCGTATGTAAGCAATGGCATCATTTAAAACTTTTTTCTCCATGGCGGTAGGTGTAGTTTTTTTATCTTTATCGTCAGTAGGTGGCGTCATCGGCGATGAGATATTAACCGGTGTGGCTGCGCCAAGTGTAGTAGCAGGGGCCATAGCAGCAATATGACAAGCATAAAGGATATAAGTACCAGCACTGGCAGCACGGGCACCAGGAGGATGAACGAGACAGGCAACGGGGATATCAGAATTTAAAATACTTTTATTAATATCTCGAAGGCTTGCGCTTAAGCCTCCAGGCGTATCGATTGTAATGATAATGAGCGGAATATTGCTTTGGTTATTAGCGCGGATAATTTCTCGTACTAAAAAATCATTAATGGCGGGGCCGATAGCCCCTTTAATGGCTAATAATGGTATCTGCAAACTCGTAGTATTTACATTACTTTTAGCTGAAGAGGAAGTTAATAACGGCGAGTTAAACCTTATTTCTGTCGACATTATTGGGTATGCTGTCAACACAGCAAAAAAGAATAATGACAATACCCAAAGCAATTTAGCCATAACCATTTCCAATAATAACTTAGTTATTAGTCTAGTTGAGGCTGGCGAATAACTCTAATTTGCCTTGCTTACACTTGATCGAGATCAATCGAGGTAACGCGATACCAAAAAAACAATAAACAGTTTAATGTTTTTAAACAGCTAACAAGCTGATATTAATAGTTAAATATCAGCTTGTTGTTTAATTCATACAGCTGGACGCTATTTTGTATGATAATTTCGAGTGTTTGATATAATCTTGGCATTAAACCAATTCTTTTCACAACAAAACAATCACCTGTCATTATCTGGAAAAATAAATCATGCGCGTCGTCGTTACTCAGTTTGCCACATCATTAAATGGTCAAGAAAACCTTGCAACCTGTATGCGCGTGATAAATAAAGCTGCAATGTGTAATCCATCACTAATCGTCTTACCTGAATATTGTAATACACAGCCTTGGTACGTTGACCATAATCAAGCTTGGCAGCAAGCCTTAGCTGTTGATGGAGTATTTTTACAAACAATAGCAGAGCAAGCTAAAACGCATAATTGTTATATTGTGCTTAATGTGACACTACGACGAGACCTTGCACGTGAACACACAGACGGCTCAATAAAATCAAACATTAGTGTCACTACTTGTTTATTTTCCCCACAGGGCGAGCTAATTCACCAAGCAGATAAACAAGGCTTAGAAGGGCATGAAAATGATTTCTTTATAAACGCGAGTAAGCTTACCCAGCCAGTTGAGACACCTTTTGGGCAAATTGGCTTTATAGCGGGGACTGATAGTACGAGTTTTGAAGCAGCAAGAGCACTAGCTACCAATGGCGCGCAATTAATATGTAACGCTTTAAATTCATTCGTTTCGGATGAAAGTACATTACATGACCCCGCACGCGCTTGTGAAAATAATATATTCCTAGTGTCGGCAAATAAAATTGGTCCACTCGTGCCATCAGAACAATCATCCAAAGACCAATCCGTACCAACTGAATACCTGATTGGTAAAGGGCAAAGCCAAATTGTAGGCCCCGATGGTCAGGTACTGGCTAACATCGCAAACCAAGAAGAAGGGCTTGCTTTTGCTGATATTGACTTAGCAGGGACTGGATTTAACAAACTATTACGCCCAGATGGCACTGAAGCTGCCAAGCAACTGCGCATCGCCCTTTACCGTGAGAAAAATTTTGTTAAACAACAATCAGCTCAGGTACAACAAATACCTGTAAATCAGGTGCCGGAAACCGCCAATGCTGCAATATTTGCCACTTACAAATCTAACCAACAAGCTATTGAAGATGTATGTCATTACATAGAAAACAATCTGAGTGATATCATTCAACTCCCTGAATTATTCTTCATTGCGGATAAAAATATTACCCATGATGATGAAAAACGCAACCAGATAGAAAAATTGAGTCATGACCTCATTAAACAAATCAGTTTAGTTCTCAGGCCATTTCAATATGTCTGTACAAGCTTAGTGATTGATGGCCTGCACCAAGCCGTATTAATAAGCGAAGAGGGTTTGTATGCAACACAACAACAATTACATTTTTGTAATAGGTATCAATGGACTACATTAGGTGATGAATTAAATATTTTAGAGTTAGCGTTAGAACAAGGCCGTATTAAGCTGGCTATGTTAACGGGTGATGATGCTCAAATACCAGAAGTGGTTAAGGTTGCCGCGTTACATGATATTCAAGTGTTGTTGGTACCATTTGATATTCAAGCGCCACATGAAGTAGAGTTTAGTTTGATAGCTCGCGCTACGGAAAATAGAATTTGCCTTGTTGCGGCGAGTCGAGAAAAAAGCTTTAGCAATTTGCCAGTTAACAACGTCAGTAGCGTAAATAGTGCAAATACTCGCAAGATAAAACAACATAAATCTACAGGATTAATTGTTAATTTAACGCCTCGCTTAGCTTTATTAAACCAATGGGAAACTGCTAAGTTTGATGGTTATAGCAATAAACCGTTGATTAAACACCAGCATGGCAAAATTACTAAAGCGGTTATATTCCCTATTGCAGCGATTAACAAAACACTCTCAAACAAAGAGGATATAAGCAAGTAAATTCAACCCAATATTGCTATGGTGTAGCCTGAAGTAGTCGACTTTCTTTACCAAAAAGTTAAGATAGGTTACTTACATTACGTTGAAATAATGATGAAATAACAACCTATTATCGAATAAAAATATTTAGCTAGTCGATGCTTTTTAGCAACTTCTGCATAAATATCTATGGTACTGGTTAAGTGCAATAATATTTGGGCTATCCTTTAATAAGTGTTTACCATATTTCAGTAGGGCACAGAGAGGCAATCTTTTATGATTCGCTAAACGTTTTCCTTGGTGAACAATGAATAAGGAGACGGCATGAAATATAGTAAACCACTGCTGATTTATCTAATTAGTTTATGTTTCCCCTTTTTTTTATTAGCTGAAAATACTCCAGCCACAATTGTTCAGTTAGAAAAACCTACACTATTAACCTTAGAAGGAAGATCATTCAAAGGGCACATCAGGGCAAAAGGAATTGTTGGCTTGTTCAAAGTTAAAGGTACGTTATCATTTAAAGACGGTTTACTTATATGGACTGTAGATAATTCTCAGGATAGTGCTCCTTATCAAGTAGTGCAAAATGGTGATTTTTTAACATTTTCATCGCTTGTATGCAGCGATAATAACACCTATGTGGACTGGAGTGGCACATTTGATGGCAAATCAATCTCGAATGTTATCGCGGTATGGAACAGAGCCAAAGAAGAAGACTTTGTTCATGATATTTTTTTACCTGATGTAGTTACCTTTATATTTAAGACAAATAAAGATAAGGGCCAAATAAAGTAAGCTAAACAAGCGTAGGTGAAATTAACCACGAAGTAGCAAAATCGCTGACAGTAGCTATATAATCTTGCTTTGCTTTATCTATCTGTCAACGTAGTTCAATTAAATTTTTTAATAATACGGAGTGATCATGAACAATAAAATTATCGGAATCGTACTTATCATCGCAGGTGCTGCTTTAGCCACGTGGGGTTACAATATTTATGATTCAGCAAGCTCTCAGGTGACGCTGGCAATAAGCGGCGATGTACCAATTGAAGCATGGGCAGGTATGGTTGGTGGTGCAATTAGTGTTTTAGTTGGCATCACAAGGTTAAAGTAAAGTCTTTCGTTGTTATGGGGATAATTTGATCACTTCAGTGTAAGTTACGTGCTAATAAAAGATTAAATAACTGCAACCTTAAAGTCATATTAACTAAAGTTGACAGTTGGGTAATTGCCTTACGTAAACGCTCATAAGTATGAAATTATTTTTGCTGCCTTTAAAACAACAGGGAGTTAGTGCCAATGTATGATAAATATTTCACCTCAGCAGATGACGCGGAAAATGCCAAGAGGTTACTATCAAAACAATTGCCAAGCTATAGGCAAGCTTACAGCGATCGTACTGCTTGGATAATGTCTGTGATGTCAGAGTTAGCTTATATAAAATTTAATCCGCTATTCTCCAAAACTGGTTCCCCTGACTTTATACGTGAGCATTTTCTTAAAAAAGTTAACGCTCTTGTCGGTGAAAATAAATCGATAATCATTGCGACATTAATTAACAAAATAGATTATGACCATCAAGCGGAAATTGCCAAGTTAAAAGGCAGTCTCCAGGAATTTAATTTCAAACTTATCAAAACCTTTGATAAGGAAGGCACACAAGCGATCCTCGTTGATGCAAATGATTATTTGGTTTTGAGCTTTAGAGGAACGGAGCCAGATAGTTTAAGCGATATTAAATCAGATACGCGGGCCAATATTGTTAAGTGTTCGGAATCTGAGGGTAATATTCATTCTGGATTTAGAGATTCGTTTAATTATATTCGTCGTGATGTTGAAGAAGAAATTAATAAAACTGAATATGCGAATAAACCGTTATTTCTTACTGGCCATAGTTTAGGTGGAGCTTTAGCAACAGTGGCGACAAAACTTTTAACTCACAAAGGCGGTATCGCTGCATGCTATACCTTCGGCTCACCTCGTGTAGGAAATGATGACTGGGTGAATAACATCAAAACACCTATTCATCGCGTAGTAAATGCTGCCGACTCTGTTACCATGCTACCTCCGGGCGATGTGACTATAACGGCTCTAAGTTTCTGTTTTAGGTTTATTCCTGGTATTGGTGAGCCAATTTCTAAATGGCTATCTGAAAAGTTTGGCAGATATATGCATGCCGGTAATATGCGTTATTTAACTAATTGTAAACCAGGAGACTTCAGTGACGTTAGGGTATTATACTCTGTAAGCTTTACTTATCGGATAAAGGCATTGATTGTAAAATCGCTTTCCTTCGGGAAACTACTGTCTGATCACTCGATACATACCTATAGTAAAAAGCTCATGACCATTGCGATTAAACGTAATAAATAGCAGTTAAATTTTCAATGATTGTTAATTTAACTGCTAATACGAACACTAAGTGAACATCTGGTGATCGGGAATAGTAAACCATCCAGGTGATCGCAGTTAACAGCTATCTAAAGCTAGGTTATATATTGCTAATTATTTAGTACTAGATAACGAGCTGACAGGACCAAAACAGAATTTTACATTCTGGCAGTAATTACGGGCAGAACAGCCATAGATTTCACATACGCCACTATGTCCGATACTGTTTAGTATTGGACATAGCTTGTTTGGTGCTTTATAGTGTGTTTTCTTAGTATTTGTATTGATAATTTCGAGCTAGCTAATGTCTGTATCCAAAAATCGTCCCGAGCCATTATTTCCAACCTACATCGAATTGTGTGAATTTACCTTTGAAGATTATCCTTCAGTAAATAACTTATTAACCGTTAACGCTGAAGCTTGGTGGTTGAAACATTGGCATTGGGGAAAAGCTTTTCTGGCTTATACTGGCCGCAATAAATCAGTGCACACTTATGATCGTTTTCGTAATGAAATTGAAAAGTTTTTGTTGTGGAGTTTCCTTTGTAAAAAAACACCTATCGATCAATTAAGAAAAACTGACATTTTAGAATATGCAGATTTTTGTTGGCAACCACCAGTGAGCTGGATTGGCACCAGTAATCAAGAACGCTTCAGGTTGGCTAATGGTTATTTTGCCATTAACGAACATTGGTTTCCATTTAAGGTTCAAGCAGCAAAAAGCCAAACCGTTAAGGACGTTGATAAAAAGAAATATCGACCATCACAACAAACCTTAACATCAACATTTACCGCAATCATCGTATTCTATAATTACCTGATGTCTGAAGAGCTTTGCTATGGTAACCCCGCACAAATTGCCAAGAAAGATTGTAAGCATTTTATTAGCGACGCCCAAGTTAAAGAAGTAAAGCGATTAACCAATAGCCAGTGGCAATACTTGTTAGACACTGCAGTAGATATGGCGAATGAAAATGAAAGTTATGAGCGAAATTTATTTGTTATAGCGGCCTTAAAAACCCTTTTTCTGAGGATTTCAGAGCTTTCTGAGCGTGAAACTTGGTCACCGCTAATGGGCCATTTTTGGCAAGATGAAGATGAAAATTGGTGGTTAAAAGTGTTTGGTAAAGGCCGTAAACTCAGAGATACCACAGTTCCGCCCGACTTTATCAGTTTTCTGACGCGTTACCGGCTTTCGCGTGGGCTTTCTCGATTACCTTTTAGTGGTGAGAATACCGTATTAGTCGAGAAGATTCGTGGCCAAGGCGGTATGACCGCTCGCCATTTACGTCGATTAGTACAAGAGGTGTTCGATTTAGCTTATAGAAAAATGAAGCAAGCTGAAGGTGAAGACAGAGCGATGAAGCTTAAAGAAGCTTCAACTCATTGGTTAAGACATACAGGCGCGAGTATGGAAATTGAGCGGGGGCGAGCCCTAAAAGATCTTTCTGAAGACCTAGGGCATGCCAGTATGGCGACAACTGATACTGTCTATGTTCAAACAGAGAATAAGAAAAGAGCGGAAAGTGGTAAAAGAAGAAAGGTTGATTAGGCTATGTTTTATCATGTTACGTTAATTTAGTTAAGTGGCATTATGTATTGAAATATCATAGTTCTTCACTTTCAGCTCATATTTTTCAAAAAGCGGTAAGCCCCCTACTTTATATTGCTGATTATAATAACTACAAACACTATTAATTATAGTGCTTTAAGATGAAAACTAATGCGGTTGATATGATTAAAAACTCGTTGCAACCAACGTAACGCCTCAATCTTTTGGGTCGCGTCGGGAACGGTAATACGGCCTAAAGCGATATCGGTCATTAATGAATCTCTAATCGGCTCTAATTGTTTGGCTAATCTTTTTCGCATATTGGTGGTTATTTTAAGTGCGGCAGCCCATTGTTCGTTTTCAAGGTATTCGATGAGTGAATCCGTTATTGTGCATAATTCTGTTAAGGTGTGATTTAGCGACGGCATCTTTTCAGTTAAAATTTCACACCTTGGTGCTTCATCACAGCGTTCATGCAAACGTTGCATATGATCTAAAACGTGGATTAATGCCAGCAAGCGTTGCCATTCTGGTTTACTCTCTTGGTTTAAATGTATTAAATCAACAAAATCATGTGTTTCATCTAGTGCCAACTGCATGGCAGAAAAGTCAATAATATCTTTATGTTGTGCGTCATACAGTAATGCTTTTATATATTTTAACAAGTCGATTAACTGTTGTTTAATGGTTGGTATTACTGCGGTTAGCGCGACACCAGGCTCAGCCAGCAACGTTTGATCAAGGGTTTGGTTATAAGGCATTGCTGGGGCACTTACAATATGAATAATGAAGCGAGAAAATTGCTGAGTAAAGGGCAATATCAAACATAAGCCAAGTGTATTAAATAAGGTATGAAACAACACAAGTGCCATTTCAGCATTATCACTTAACCAGCCAGGTAAAAAGTAACTTAAAAATACCGTAAAGGGGGTTAATAGCATTAACGCAAGAATAGCGGTAAATAAATTATAAATAACATGGGACACCCCTGTTCTTTTTGAACCAATTGAGCCACCTATCGTTGCCATTAAAGCCGTTACTGTTGTTCCTACATCCATACCAATAACAAGCACTGCCGCTTGATTAAAATTTATTGCACCAGCAAATAAAGCCGTTAATGCTGCCGCAACACCCGCACTGGAAGACTGCGTGATTAAGGTAATGATCACGCCCAGTAGTAACAATTGGATACGGCCTAGCCAAGTATCCGAAGGGAAGTGCTCAGGTGTTACCCATTGCTCTACGCCCGCCATGCCTTGTTGCATCATCGATATGCCAACAAAGATCAAACCAAATCCAGCAAGTGCGAAGCCAAATGTAGCCAGGCGATCTTTGGCAAATAATTTTAACACTACCCCGATAAAGATTACCGGTAAAATAATACTGGCGAGTTTAAGTTTAAAGCCCAACAACACGACTAGCCAACCCGTGATCGTAGTACCAATATTTGCACCAAAAATAATACCAAGTGACTGCGAAAAGGTGATTAAACCGGCGCCAACAAAACCCACGGCAGCAACAGTAGTGGCACTTGACGATTGTAAAATTGCCGTACTGGTGGTGCCAACAATTGCTCCTGATAACGGACTGCGGGTAAATTTCATCAAAGCATTTCGCATCGTGCCACCGGCTAGCGCATGCAATGCTTGTGTCATCACAATCATGCCGAGCAAAAAAACACCTAAACCGCCAATTGTTTGAGTTAAGGTAAAATACAAATTAAAGCTTTGCTCTGGCACTTATTTCTCCAGTTAATTGGCCGCTTTTGACTAAGCGCTTTTTTTACTCACTTATTGCTAGTCGACATCATCAAAACTAAGCACGAACTCGATAAATAGCTTGTGTTTAAATGCGTGAGGAACCCATAGATAAAAAACCATCAGCGCTGATGTAATAAAGCAGTCGAATATTTGTTTTTTATCAAGGCACCAATACAATGGGAATGCCAGCACGATGTGCTAGTTTATTTGCGACACTACCTAGCAATATATCAGCAATACGAGAGCGCCCTTGTCGTCCGACAAATAACATATTCACATGCTTTTTTTTGATTTGTTCTAGGATAACCACAACCGGATCGCCCCAAAGTAACTCAGTTTTAAGTTCAACACCGACATCAGCATATTTTTTCTCTAATGGTGTCAAGACCTGCGCGATGGTATTTCGCTCTTCTGTTGCTTGGTCTAAAATCGGTGGTGCTACCCCTTCAAGTGCCATAGGTTGTATGTAGGTCCAATCTTTTACCGTCAGTAACTTTACTTTAGCTTCAGTTTTCTCAGCTAAACTAATCGCACGTTCAACAGCTCTTTTACTCCATTCACTACCATCTACAGCAACAAGATACAGGGGCTTAGTCATATCATTCTCCTAGCTTAACTATTTAAAAAAGCAAACTTATGTATGCTGTAAAAGTATAACGGCTGTTAGTATTTTAACCAGCGACAGACGTGCACAGCATCACAAAAACAAAAGCTTGAATCATCGATGAAAGGTTAATGAACATGGTGAATAGGCAGTTCATCTAATGCAGCGATAACATTATTACAATTTTTTCGCTATGTTCAGCCAGGATTAGTGCAGCCTTATCAATGTAGCATAACGACTCACGTACATTAAAAGTTTGATCTGCATCACCTTTCCGCTATTTTTACAGCTAAGCTGCTGGAGGAAAAAACGTTCCTGAACTAGACTTCACTATAGTTATTAATTTAATTGTGTCTACCGGTTTATTTGGAGCAAATATGAAAAAGCTAATTTTTATTTTATACCCATTAATTATTGTTAGTTTAATCAGTTGTGATTTAGGACCTGAATCGCCTAAAGGGTTTAGTTTACCTGAAGGTAATGTCGAAAAGGGGCAACTTGTTTTTTTAAAATACCAATGCTTAGCATGCCATCAAGTCGCTGATATGGACGCACCAGAAGGCATGGTAGATAATCCAACATTTGATATTAAGTTGGGTGGAAAGTCTACAAAAGTAAAAACTTATGCTGATTTGCTGACATCAATTATTAACCCTTCCCATAAATTTGCTAAGGGATATGCTCTGAGCGTAATTCAATACGATGGGGTGTCAAAAATGAAAAATTATAATGATGTCATGACAGTATCTGAACTCGTAGATTTAACCACATTTTTACAACAAAAATATCAATTAGTTCCTTATAGAAGAACCGTTTATTAATATCCTCTCATATAAAATATCCAAAACGATTTACTCCTAGTTGCCGTAATGGCAACTAGGAGGTGTAGTGGTACAGGTATTTGAAATTAAAAGATGAGTGAACCATATTTCAGTGGCAAAACATAGCTAGGCCAACGCTTTTGGGTAGTAGTATGAGTTGATTTGTTTTTTCTGATATCTAGGCGTTAAAGCTTGATGCTATTTAACACCGCTAGGAAAAATTTCCGACATCACTGCTTGGTTAACTTGTATCAGCCCCCGTTTCGGGCGGTCAAGATCAATGATAATAAACACTATTAAGGTAATTAGCAGCGCTACCAAAATCACCGGCGCAATAATACGCTTACCGCTTAGCCCTCCCGAATAACCCAATATTCCACCTGAAGAGACAAATACAATTAACAGCAATATCAAAACCACCTCTGGAACATGCATTTGCAGTAGTGCATTTCTCTTACCTTGGCTGTCAAACACATCATTTAAGGATTTAACAAAAGCTCCCGTTGTAACAGCACGAGGATCATCATTGGTTGCCGCAATGGCTAACGACCAAAGCTTATGTTGAAGTACAGATGTTTGTTTATTAAATTTTTCGCGTTCGGCTACTTTCGTGAGATCGATTTGTCCTAATGCAATACGTAAATCGACATATTGACGAAACATGCTATTGCCTTCTTGCTGATATTGCTCTGGTAATAACTGCACTCTTAGAATAGCCGTCCCTATAGCATTTGCTTCGTCAATTAACGCCATGCTTCGGTTGTCATATCGCTGCATCGACATACTAAAAGTAAAACCGAGTAACAGTGCAAGTAAACCTAAGATACTCGCTTGAATAGAACCGGTGAGTGATTTTACTTCATCGTCCGTTCGCGCTTGAACAAAGCGCCCTACTTGAAAACCTATTTCGTTGAATATTAAGATCACAAAAAATAGGATCACTGTAATAACGATACTGCTGTGACCATAAAGAAGTTCTTGCTCATTCATAAATATAAACCTGCTTCACAATGCCTCACTGTCTGAGGTTTGTTGTTATTTTTAACTTCAAATCTAACCTAAATACGTTAGCGTTATGTATTAATATTATTAGAGCTTTATGATTTTTGACTTACGACTAAAGCATTAACTTTAATGAGATATAGGGCGCTAAATTAAACATCAGAATCGCCACTTTGTAATTAGACAAAAATTTAAAATACAATTTAGGTAATTCAGCACTATCGATACCCACAACTTTGCTGTGTAGACTCATAGTAAAACGTTTAAATACGATAATAAATAACGCAGAAAACGCATAAATACTGAGATTAATTACCGTACACCAACCGAAAAAGACACTAAGTTCGTTGATACCTGTCATATCTACATACTCCATAACATTTTAACTGTAATAGCTTTGCTAATTACTAGGTCACTAATCATACAAGCATCAGCGCTATGATATGCAAGGTCCAGGTGCTTTTGTAATTAACAATCAAGCTTGTAAATGATAAACAGCTGAAATTACCCTTAAAAAATAGTATAACGATCACTAAGTACTTTTAACAACTTGTTAATTTACCGATCAAATGGATTTCAATGGGTCAAGAAGATATCAATTAAACAAGATAAATAGTATTTTTAAGAAGGGGCGCTGAGCTAATGTATTAACACTATTCTAAGTTTAAGTACTACAAATCCAATTTATCTATATTACATCTGATAAAAGCAAAAAAAACCGTTAATAGCAAGATTAACGATTTTTTCATAATGTGGCCGGCTGACTAGAACGCCTATTGACACTGGAGTTTGAACGTAAAGGTTTAAGAGAGAACAAAGTCCAATGTCCCCATGTTTTCTTAACTTCCAATAGTATATTTAGAATAATTAAATTTTTACATTGCTTAATTTATTTATAGGAACAGCACTTTTCATATTAACAGAAAGTTGTAAGTCGATTGTCAACATATTAGAAATATAAGCTCCTGAGCAAGATTTTCCTTTTCAAAATGTTTAGGTAAATAAAATACGTGTCAATTCCCTTTTATTAACTGGAGAAAAAACATACCTTCTTAGAGGTAAACCTAAATATTGTAGTCATATCGATGTGATATTGACGCTGCCAGTAAGTCGTAGATGAACAATGTTACACAATAACATCTTGTTATATGAATATAATTCATAACTCGTTATACTAAATCCCACTATTGTACGTGCTTTTTTCAATTGCTAATGAGTATCGAATGTCGGTAAATAAAACAACAAAACCTAACCTTATAATAGGCATGGGCGCGTCAGCTGGTGGTCTTGATGCATTCAAGGCATTTTTTTCAAAAACCCCAAAAAATACCGGCATGGCCTTTATTCTCTTACCTCACCTAGATCCTAGCCATGAAAGCCTAATGACACCTTTACTCGCTAGTCAAATTAATATGCCGGTTGTAGAAGCCGATAATAATTTGTTGGTTGAGGCTAATCATGTGTATATTTTACCACCGGCCAAAGAACTGACTATTACCGATGGCCATTTATACCTCAATGATATTGCCCAGCCCCGCAAACAATGGCAAGCAATTGAACATTTTTTGACTAGCCTAGCCAAAGACCAAGCAGAACGTAGTGTTGGAATTATTTTATCGGGAACCGGCTCACACGGTACCTTAAGCTTTCGAGATATTAAGCTAGCTGGTGGTATGATTATCGCTCAAAATCCAACAACTACGCCTCACTATCAAATGCCACAAAATGCCATAGATACAGGTTTGGTGGACTTAATTGCAGCCCCTGAAGAGATGCCGGCCATTTTAATAGAGTATGCATCGCATCCTTATTTAGAAAAAACCACGAATACCATCACAGAAGAAATACAGCAAAACATGCAGCGCATTTTAAGCTATTTACGAACGCGTATTAAATATGATTATAGCGGTTACCGTAAAAACATGTTGCTACGACGTATCCAACGACGCATGTGTGTTAGCCAGACAAATACGCTTGATGAATATTATAACTTCTTAAAAGCTACACCAGAAGAAGCCAGTGCTTTAAATAGCGATTTATTAATCGGTGTAACCACTTTTTTTCGAGACAAAGATGCTTTCTTAACGCTCGGTCAGGAAGTTATACCTCAGCTTATTGCCAGTTGTACGGAAGAAGAGCCTGTACGCATTTGGGTACCCGCCTGCGCAACAGGTGAAGAAGTTTATACTATCACCATGATGGTTTTTGAAGCATTTGCGCGCGTAGAAAAACCAGTAATAGCGCAAATTTTTGCCAGCGATATCGACGAACAAGCGTTAAAGTTTGCACGCGAAGGCGTTTATCCTAAAAGCATTAAAAGTAATGTCGGCGCCGAACGTTTGGCACGTTTTTTTGACCTCACCCCTAAAGGTGATTACCAAATAAAGAAAGCGTTACGTGAAATTATTATATTTGCCACTCAAAACCTGATCAGTGATACGCCTTTTTCACGTCTTGACCTCATCAGTTGCCGCAACCTCTTTATTTATCTACAACCTGAATTGCAAAGTAATGTGCTAAATACCTTTCACTTTTCCTTGAAGCCAGGTGGCGCTTTAATGCTTGGTCCTTCAGAATCACTCGGTAAGAATAAAAAACAATTTGAAACTCTCTCAAAAAAGTGGCGAATATTTAAATCGATAAAAGCAACAAATAAACTCCCGCTTAATTTTCCAATTGAACGTCATGCAACTGCAAGTTTCCCCATTAAAAACGCTTATAAGACGATGAATTATCAAATGACTCCACCAGCACGATTTGCCGAATTGGTTAACCGAGATTTATTAGAAGCATATGCTCCTGCAGCCGTGTTGATAAACCGAGCCTATGAGATATTACATTTTCAAGGCCCAACCGTTAACTTTTTAGAATTTCCTAAGGGTACACCAACGCACGATTTAATTACGCTAGTTCGTGAAGGCTTGCGTGCGCGAATTCGAACCGCTGTAGAGTATGTACTTAAAGAAAATAAACCTATTGCCGACCTTGATGCTAAAGTCAAACGTAATGGTCATTATGTACCTTGTATACTCACGGTGCGTCCAGTCTTTGATCCAAAGTTCCCTAGTGACTTACTGTTGCTCACCTTTGAAGAGAAACATGATCTTGAAACTCATCAAGCCATACCAAGTACGACGCTAAGTATATCCGATAATGACGCTAGCATTATTGAACAATTAGAGTATGAATTAAACGCAACACGCGAAGATCTGCAAAGCACAGTCGAGGAGCTTGAAAGTTCAAATGAAGAGCTTAAAGCTTCTAACGAAGAAATCATGTCAATGAATGAAGAATTGCAATCCGCAAATGAGGAACTTGAAACCTCAAAAGAAGAATTGCAATCGATGAATGAAGAACTCAACACCGTCAATAGTGAACTGCTGCTTAAAGTTGAAGAATTAGAGAAAAGTTATGACGACACTCAAAATTTACTATCAAGTACCGATATTGCCACGCTTTTCCTTGATAGAAAATTGCAAATCAGGTTATTTAACCCGTCAATAGGTGAATTACTCAATCTTAGAGAAAATGATATCGGCCGTTCGATTAGTCATTTTTCTGCGAATGTGGCCAACAACGACCTATTAAGTGATGCCCATCAAGTACTTGAAAAGCTAACACCGATAGAAAAAGATGTTTGGTCTACCGGAGAAAGTCCAAATAATCGCTGCTATTTACGACGGATAGTCCCCTATCGCACGGTTGATGACCATATTAACGGGGTTGTCATCACATTTGTTGAAATAACCGAACGTTATCAGCAAGAGCAACATTTAGAGCAGTGCGTGCAAGAACGTACTAAAGCGCTTCATGATCGTGAAGCCCGACTAAGCACCATTATGAAATATGCCTCAGAAGCTATTGTAGTGTTAGATGAGAGTGGCGTAATAACAGATTTTAACCAAGCAGCAGCGAGTATGTTTAATTATCAAGCTGTTGATGTTTTAGGTGCCAACATAAAAAAATTGGTGCCATCAGCTCAGCTTGCTGCTAGCAACAAATTCCAAAGTAAAATAGACATCAGTGATGTTAACAAGGTTATTGCTCAAACCCCACAAGAGTTATTAGCCATTCGAAGAGACGGTAGTGAATTTCCAATCAAATTAACAACCACTATGATTGCCAATGACAAACTTTGTATTGCTATCATTAGCGACTTAAGTGAAGTCGCGGTTTTAAAGAAAGCCATTGCGGATATCAGTACACAAGAACAAGAAAAAATAGGTCGAGAAGTTCACGATAACTTGGGGCAGCGGCTAACAGGTATTAACTTACTTGTTAGTGACCTACAAAGAAAAAAAGCAATTAACGATGTAGAAAGTAATGAAATGCTATCGCAAATTATGGCACAAATAAGTCTCGCGATTGGAGATACACGTAACATAAGCCATGGCTTATCGCCTATCTTGTTTCCACCACAAAAACTGCAAGAAGCCTTAATTAAATTAATGCAAATGGCTGATAAAGCACATATTCAGAGCCAATTTGAATTCTCAAAAGTATTAAAAGTCACCGATAATACTATAGCGATTCAAGTGTATCGTATTGCACAAGAAGCCATTAATAACGCCATTAAACACTCAAAAGCGAGTAAGATCACCCTAGAGCTGAAAACGCATTTCAATCAAATGATGCTGATGATTCAAGATAACGGTATCGGTATTAATCGACAAGAAAACCAAGCAGATTTGGGGATTGGCTTAAAAATCATGCAATATCGCGCATCAAGCATTAATGCCAGTTTGTGTATAGAATCATCGGCTAGCACTGGCACTACAGTCCGCTGTATATTCTAAAGGCTCACGGTCTTTGATAATCCGATTGCAGCGCATGAGAAAAAATTGCATTGACAGCGCTATTTGCTGGTAATTAAGGCTATGTATAAGGAACTGGTTAAGAAAATATTATGCTAATGGTCGAAATCTAATTATCTTTATCCTCAACGAAAATAGCTGGCGTAGGCGCCATTCTGCTGGCCCGGTTATTCTGTTTACTTTGTTGCAGTGCTAATTATTCACATCATCGGCCATAACTTGTCAGTATTGCTGACATAAATCAGCTAAAGCTTTTAAACTTATTCATTTCGTTCAAAGCTCTAAGATTTGCCCCAAGCCAGCTGCTAATATCAACGTTAGAACCTGTCAAAATAACTGAATTAATAAACTGACCCGCTTTGATTTTTAAAATTAAAACAAATCAACTTTATTGAAGAGGCTTTACCATGAAAATACAGCATATTCTTGTCATCATGGATCCAACGATTGACGAACAGCCGGCCTTATTTAAAGCCATTGAAGTCGCCAAAAAATTTGATGCCAGTATCGAGCTATTTTTGGTGGTTCATCACAGTGGCCTTACGCCAAAGTGGTTTAATCAAGAGCATCCACAAGAACAAATTATTCGTAATTATTTGAACACCAAGCAGCGTTGGCTCGATACCTATCTTTCTCTGGTTTCTAAAGAAAATATCTCGGTCAGTTCAGAAGTACGTTGGCATACGCCACTTTATGCAGAAATATTAAAAAAAGTTACTGAGTGCCATGCTGACATGGTGGTAAAAACGACTCATCAACACCCGCTAATTGACCGCTTACTCTTCACACCCAATGACTGGCAATTATTAAAATCCTGTCCGGTACCACTATTACTGGTTAAATCCTCTTCAGCGCCTAACTACAAAAATATAATGGCGGCCATAGATTTAAAAAATACTGAAGACGACCTCATTAACTTAGATGAGGTTATTCTTGAAACGACCGCAATGATGTCTGAATATTTTCATGCCGTTGCGCATGTCACCCATGCATATGATCCTATGGGATATGATTTATGGCCAACGTCAGGTACGGGGTTTTTAGGTTTTGATCTGCCTCCATACGACTACCAAAGTTTCCAAGAACAGCTAAAAGAGCTGCATGAGAATGAATTTAATCAATTAATCGCACATTATGCATTTGATGAAAAGCATATTCATGCTTTTAATGGTATTGCTTCATATCAAATTGTTGATACCGTTAAAGAGGAGAATATTGATTTGTTAATTATGGGGGTCAGGGTTCATTCCGGTTTTGTCAGCACAACCGCAGAAAAAATATTAGATGAAGTGAACTGTGACATTTTAGCGATAAAAGCCACCTATTAAAATTCCGTGTCATCTATAAATTACCGACTAAAGAGCAGTTAATAAATTCCAGTTAGCAATTAAGTCCCGCTCGCACTTAGCAAAACCGTATAATGGGGCAATGGCGAGGGACTATTTATCTAGCCTAACAATTACCTCAAGTACTGCGCCACGCCTAGGTAATGGTATAGAGTTACCAATAATGCTTTCACCATTAATGCTAATTTCACCCACGCCTTGACCCACGCCATGACTATCTTCGACACATAAGTTAATCACGCCATCATCTTGAGTTAACGTAGCTTTGTAACCATGCCAAGATTTTGGAATACATGGGTCTACAGTTAAAAAGCTACCTTTATATTTGATACCGAGAATGGCTTCTATACCTAAACGATATGCCCAAGCGGATGAGCCGGTATACCAGCTCCAGCCCCCTCGCCCAGTATGAGGCGATACACTGCCGATATCACCTGCCATCACATAAGGTTCTATTTTGTATGTTTCTATAGCGTTTATATTTAATGAATGCTCTATCGGATTAAGCATTTGGAATAACTGCATAGCGCGATCACCATCGCCGTGACGGGTATGCGCCCATGCTAACCAAATAGCTGCATGGGTATATTGTCCACCATTTTCTCTTAATCCAGGCGGGTAAGCCTTGATATAACCAGGATCACGCATTGTTGCGTCAAATGGCGGCCATAATAACCGCACAACTTTATTTTTTTCATCAACGAGTTCACTGCTTGCCGCTTGTAATGCTTGAATAGCGCGTTGAGAAGTCGCTGCGCCACTTAAAGTTGCCCAAGATTGTGCGATAGAGTCAATACGGCATTCTTGGCATCGAGCTGCCCCCCATGGCAGGCCTTTATCATCATAAGCTCGTCGATACCACTTGCCATCCCAACAATATTTTTCAATAGCTTGTGCTAATGCCTTCGCACGATCACGCCAAATATGCACTGACATATCTTCTGGCCACAGTTCATGTAAAGCCGTAAATGTTTCAATAACAGCAATAGCAAACCAAGATAACCAGATACTTTCACCACGCCCCTGCACACCAACCCGATCCATGCCATCATTCCAATCCCCGCTACCTATTAATAACAATCCGTGCTCGCCTGTAGAATTGATACCGCGATTTAAAGCCCGTTTACAATGTTCAAATAATGTATAACCTCTTGATGTAGATTGATATAATGCATATCGATTCTCCTCTCGTTCACTGAGCGGATCACCGGTCAAAAATGGTATCTTTTCATCAAAAATAGTCCGGTCACCGGTAATATTTACATAATTAGCTGTAACATAGGGTAGCCATAATAAGTCATCAGAGCACCGTGTTCGCACACCTCTACCACTTGGCGGATGCCACCAATGTAAAACATCTCCTAAATCAAATTGATGCGCTGCGCTTGCTAAAATATGTTTTCGTGCCAGTGCGGGCTCTGCATAAACCAATGCCATCACGTCTTGAAGTTGATCTCGAAAGCCATAAGCACCACTAGACTGATATAAACCACATCGGGCAAAAACTCGACAAACCAACGTTTGATAAAGTAACCACTGATTCATCATTAAATCAAAAGTTGGCTCAGGCGTCTTCACAGACACGGCGTTAAACAAACGTGACCACCGCACCTGCATTTTTTGCCGATCATCGGGAGCAGTCTGTGGTTGTTGCCATTTTTCAATTAATGCTCTAGTGTGTTCTGGGTTATCACCTTGACCGAAGAAAAATACTATCTCCGCTTCAGTATTTGCAGCTACGTCCACATGTATTTGCAATACAGCACAGGGATCAAGTTTCGCTCCCACCACCCCACTAAGCCCCCAACGACTCAAAGCAGCCGGCATATTATAACCCGCCTCTCTTCCCAAAAACTCAGTTCTGTCACCGGTAAACCCATGCACTGGTTGATTGGAGCACAAAAATGTTTGACGCTCTGAAAAATCAGCATGCCAAACATTTTTTGCTAATATGGCCTTAGTGTTTAAATCAAATTCCGTCACAATATGGGGCGCACTTTTAGCGCGTGTTACCCCGAGCACTAATTCGGCATAATAAGTTACCGTTAAACGCCGTGCTTTGCCTTGAGTGTTTTTTAAGGCTAAGCGGGTAATTTTAACCGGATCTTGATGGGCAACATATAAAGTTAATTGTTGTTCTAGCTGATGAGAGTTGCTACGCCACTGACTACAGCCTGCGCTATGGGTAACTTCACAAAGTTCTCCAGTGCCAATAGGTGCAGGCGTAACGGTCCAGACCTGCCCCGTTTCTTCATCACGTATATATATTATTTCGCTAGGTCGGTCTGCAACCGGATCGTTTGCCCAATGGGTAAGTCTATTTTCTCCGCTATTAATTGCCCAAGTGTAGCCACCGCCAGATTCAGAAACCAAACAGCCGAAATGTTCATTAGCAAGAATATTACTCCATGGCGCAGGCGTAGTTTTCCCTGAGGCTAAATACATAACATATTCATCACCTTTAGGGCTAAAGCCGCCTAAGCCATTAAAGCAAATGAGATCATTACGGCGTGCCAACAGCATACTGGCATCTGAGGCGATGGGCGGCGCTGTAGCCACAAAGTTGGGTTGGCGATTAACCTCTTGATAATGCGAGGCTAACTGCTGTTCTAATGACGCTTTGTCACTTAAAATGACATGAGCTACAGCGCTGAACAAATGACATTGTTCAATCGACATTCGACCAAGGTGCAGTAAATGTACACCGCTTCGTTGGCCAAGCAGAGCTTCTACCCCTATTTCTTGTGATAGCTGTAATACCCTGTTATTCATTTCATCATTATATCCGCTGTTTCCTTCATGCAGAATGACTAAATCAATTTCGAGTCCCTTTAAGTGCCATTGTTTATGAGCGCAAACTAAAACACGCAACAAAGCAACATTGCTCACCTCATGTAAACGAAATAACAACATAGGTAAATCGCCTGAAATACCAAAAGACCAAAGTGTTGACTGGTTCATTTGGTTATTTTTAATAAGCTTTTCTTCACCGCGTAAGGTCGGATGTGATTGTATTAACACCGACAATATAATTTGCAGTTGCGGTAGATAAGGCACAATGTATTCACATTGTTTCATGTCTAAGCTGGCTTTAAACAGTGCGTCGTGGAAAATCAAATCAACTGATGAGAGCACTTCATAGCAGTGAGCAATCTCAAACAATGAGCGGCGTGAACTACTGGCAATCGTAACAAAAGCAAGTTTTTCAGTAGCAAACTCAGGCAACTCCACGGTTGCTTGTAATGACATAATAGGGTCTAAAGTCCAGCCTAATGTTTCCGACAAACCAGTGCTGAGCCCTTGAGGGTTTTGTGCGCTACCGTTACGGCCGATAAAGTGTGCTCGGTCTGTTTCAAAGCTATGTAATTTAACTGCTTTACTATCAGCAACTAAACGGTGCATAAGTGCGGGCGATTTTTCTTGAGGCTCTCTAGAGCGGCGTTCAAAAATTAGTGCGTCTAAACTGGTGGCCAGCTCGCTGTGAACAAACAGTTTACTAAAAGCAGGATGACGCTCATCACTACTAGGCGTTGTAAGCACCACTTCGGCATAAGTGGTAACACTGAGCCTACGTGCTTTATCGGTGTCGTTAATTAATGTCATACGACGAATTTCTACGTCATCATTTGCTGAAACAGTTATGTCCATACGCAGTGAAATACCGTAATCTTGACGATGAAATTCCACCATATGTGGATGAAATACCACATCATATTTTTTGCTACTTTTATTAACCGGTAACCGCCCAACCGACCAAATTTCACCACTATCTTGATCACAGATGTATATCCACAGCCCCAAGCTTTCCTGACTAATGTCTGGCTGCCAACGTGTTAAGGCGTTATGTCGCCAGTTTAACCCACCCGCACCTGATTCTGTTATCAAGGTATTGAATCGGCCATTACCCAGTACATGTAATTCAGGGTAAGCACCAGATAGTAAAGGTTTCCATGCTTGTAATTGCGGCAGGTTATGAACTTTATCTTCAAGCACGGCCTCTGCTTTGGTAATCGCATCTGTTGGAAACTCAGGTGTGCTGTCTAAAGCTAACTGTTCATGCAGCAAAAGATCGACCGTTTGCACAATTGTGCTACGTTGAAATCGCTGTACGTGCGGTTCATTCAATAGCACATTAGCTAAAGCAACAAATACCATACCTTGATGATGAGCCATATGAGAGCGAACAATTGCAAAATCACGATTTCTTGGAATACGGTTGGGGGTATAATCTATCGCTTCATACATACCATAAAGGTTCAACATGCCAAGGCGAGTTAAGCGTTTCAAATTAGCAGTGGCACGCTTAGGATAAATGGCCAATGCTAACGCACTCGCATAGGGGGCAATAACTGTATCGAGCTCTAAGCCTCGTTTGAACCCTAAACTAGGTACACCAAATGCGCGATATTGGTAGTTATGTTGTATATCTACCGTTGCATATCCGGATTCAGATATTCCCCAAGGGGTTGAACATTTAGCCCCTCTTTTGATTTGTTCATCAACGGCGACCAGCTCACTTTGCGCTAATAAAGTCCCTTCCGCGCTACATATTAATAAACGGGGCATTAGATACTCAAACATTGTCCCACCCCAGGAAATCAGTACACTTTTCCCTGAGACTTTAGTAATAGAGCGACCAAGAGCAAACCAATGCTTAGTAGATATTTCTCCTTTTCCCATGGCAACAATACTGGCTGAACGAGCTTCTGAAGCCAATAAGTCATAATGATTGGGATCCATTTCTCCGGCGCTATCATTCCAACCTATATGAAATAATCGCGTAGGTTCGTCATACAATAAACGAAAATCCATCCCCGCGACTTCGGCCACTGAGCGCTGCTTAATCTTGTTTAGATCGGTTTGAAGTTGTCGGGCATTTTGCTCAGAGCTAATGAGCTGTTGTTCAAGTGTGGTTAACCAAATTGCGATAGTATTATTTTGCCCTGCGCTCCATAAGTGCGGTTTTTTTGCGCGCAACTTCATGATAACTTTTGTCGCTAATAAACACGCGGGGGAGATTTCGGCTAAAGTTAATGTTGGTAATAAAACCCGACGCAACAATAATAAAGCATCTTGATACAATATTGCGTCTTGATTATGCCGCGGTGCTGTTGGACACGTCAGTATGGTGAGCCATGGAAATAATCGATCAAGGTCACGTTGCATATCGCGTAAATGCTGATGTGTTCGCCCAACCCAAATTCGGATATTTCGTAAAGTACTTACACCATGAACAGATGACTTTTTTGCCAGTGTTGCTACCAAATGACGATCAAATTCAACACAATCATATTCACACATCTCTTGTATAGTTAACCACCATATATCGGTGTTATCTCGAGCACTTGCTGCCTTATTTCGAATTTGAACTGCGTGCTCAGACAGTGTGGTGTATTCTGTTTTGTCACCTTTACCTAGCTTAGCAACGGCTTCTTCAATAAGGGCTATGGTATCCATCAAACCCTCCCAACGTGCAGGCGAAAACACCGGACTAATTTCAACGGTTTTACAGCCTTCATTAAGTGTTAATAAAGCCGCGGCTAAATTCCCACTATCTACTGTTGAAACATAACGTGGCTCTAATACTTCTAAAGTCTGAGTATTATACCAATTGAAAATATGGCCTCGATGGTGTTCTAATTTCGCTAGTGAATTGATGCTGGCAAGTACTCGAGAAGTAAACTCAGTCGGACCAATATAACCAAAATCCCAAGCGGTTAAATTCGACAGAAACATCATGCCAATATTGGTCGGTGAAGTTCGATGTGAAATAATGCCATGAGGGTCTTCTTGATAGTTATCAGGCGGTAACCAATAATCTGCAGGCCCAACAAAGGTCTCAAAAAACAGCCAAGTACGTCGAGCTAACCGACGTAAAAATACCACGTCATTCTCATCTAACTGTTCGGTAATTTTTGGCAAAGGCTGACTTATCCTCCGCGCAATTTCGGGTGCTAAAAGCCAAAGTATCAAAAAAGGGCCAGCAATCGGTAAAACCGACGCATTGGTATAAATCACGAGTATTGCAATCAGACAAGTCAATAACACCCCAGGTGCCATTTCTTGCCAAAAATAACCAGAAGACTCGCGACTATTTAAGTGTTTTTCGGTATGTGCTGCTGTGATCCATTGCAACAGGTTTTGATGGGTGAATGTGACTCTTGCGAGCGTTCTGATGATTGCATCTAAAGCAACCAGTGCTTCATGCGGAAGAAAAGCAATTAAGAGTAACCAACGCCCCGTGTTAGATATGGCCTTCGTACAGATGCTTTGTCGATTTTTCCATCTAAATCGTCGAGTTATACTGAGGATAAAATGACCAACATTGTGGCCTACAGGTGAAATAATAGCAAAGGCGGTCCATACAATAGGCTCTCCCGGTAACCAAAGCCAACCGGCGATTAACCATAAAAGTAGTGTAATAGAAAGCAGGCTTCTACGCAGATTATCAATTATTTTCCAGCGTTCTATCAGCGCAATGTTATTGCGTTGAACACTGTTATCGCTTTGTCTAACGTAACGCCCAAGCCAAGGTATTAATTGCCAATCTCCACGTATCCAGCGATGTAATCGACGGACAAAAGCCAAATAATGGCTAGGAAATTCTTCATAGAGCACAATATCCGAAGCCAAAGCTACGCGCCCTTTTATACCTTCAAATAGGTCATGGCTTAATACAGTGTTTTCTGGCACACAATTGCTTAAACATCGCCTAAACGCGGCGACATCGTAAATACCTTTGCCGACAAAAATACCACTGCCAAATAGGTCTTGATAAACATTAGAAACGGCTTGGCTGTAGATATCGATAATACGATCACCGGACGCTAACTTTGAAAACCAAGTCCCGTCAGCCCGCGTTGGCGCTATTTCGATACGCGGCTGTATAATGCTATATCCTGCAACTACCTTATTAGTTTTTTTATCAAAAACTGCGCGATTTAACGGATGTGCTAACGTGCCAATTAAACGTGCTGCCATACCCCGGCTTAACTGGGTATCGCTATCTAAGGTAATAACAAAACGAATATTACGTAATGCCGAGTTATCCCCTTCTACGAGACTAAAGGAGTTACATGTTTCATCACTAAGGAAATGATTAAATTCCTCTAACTTCCCACGTTTGCGCTCCCAGCCCATCCAGCAGTCTTCACTTGCGTTGAACTTACGTTCACGATGAAGTAAGTGAAATGGCCTACGGCCCAAATCTCGGTACTTTTCATTCAAATTTTTTATTCCCTCACAAACAAGAGCTAAAAACTGCTCATCTGTTGGCGACGTCGCGGCTGTGGCATCTAAATAATCGGTAAGGAGAACAAATTGCAATGCTGGGTCATTATTAGATAAATAGTGACGCTCGATAAGCTGCAATAATGTCTCTATTTCCTCAACACTCCCTAGTAATGTAGGTATAACAATCGCCGTGGGAAATTTAGCATTTATTGCTTTATCGAAATCAAGTTTATTTAACACACGAGGAGGAATCAAACAGCTTATAATCCAATGCCATGTTGACACGGCTAGCATCGATGCGGGCACAAGCGTCAACAACGCGCCAAGCACCCATTGAGCTATATTTGCCCCGTTTAAATATAAATAATAAAGCGCAATTGATTCCGTTATTACTATGAATACTGTTAAAGCCAATATATAGCCACAAACAACATGCTTTTGTAATAGTCGCTTGCCCCTTAGAAGCCATGAAATTTTATAGTTTACTTGTTTTTCCAAAAAAAATTGCCCGTTGTCCACTAACCAGTATCCGACATGGCGCTGTCGTTCATTCTCTGGCTGAGATTTTTGGGCGAGTTGTATCACATGCTGTGATATTTCTTTCTCACTATAAGCCGTTGCACGCGCTAATTTCTCTACCGTTTTACAATATCTGTCACGACTTTCAAAGTCTAAATTGGCATAGATAGCAGCAGGATCATTTCGTAATTCTTTTTCGACAACACTGACCTGCTCAAAAAAATCTCGCCATGGAATAGTTTCTATGACGGAAAGACAATGTAGTGCTCTCCCCAAGCAATCAATATCGTCAATTGTATTGACTTCAGGCTGCCAAGCACTGTTGGTTTTATAAGGCAGGTTAATGTTAGGCACAATGCGAACGACACTGGTTATAACCAACTCTATACAAGCCAATCTCAATAGCGTAGGTATTGCCCATAATTCTGCGATGTCTAGAGCGGACTCTTTTTGATAAGCCTGAATGAAATTTACCAAGATGGGCATCGCTACTTGTATTCCACCCGCAGTAAGTAATCCACTGGCTAGATGATACGCTCTGGGTAAAAAACTATCATCGGTATTACTGTCAATACTGGGTAACAGGTTGTAGTAATCCGTTGGCATATCGATTTTTATTTTTTGTAAGGCTCGGTCTATAACGTAGCTGTTATCAAATATCCATTCAGCTACTTTCGCGGTATTTACATCTGCGGTATTAAACGTGCTTTTTGCATTGTCTAGCCATCTGGCAACCTTTGGTAGCGCAATGAGCAGCGGTATTTTCTCAGGCTGACGTGACGATAAAATATGATTAAAGGCTAATTCTTGCGCTTTAATTTCGATAAACCCTGCATTTGACACATCAAATTCATAGCTCATGAAACGGCTTGCGACGGAAAACGTGGTGCGGGCTCTAACGCTGAAACGTTGGTTTTAGCTAAGATGTCGCCCTGAGCTATTTGTCCTCTCAAAAGCATCACAGGTACCGGACAATGTGCAAGAAAATCAAGCGCCACTTTTCCACAAAACTGCGCTTTTTGATGAGAATTACCATGCGCAGACATCACCACGATATCAATTTTTTGACTCTCAATAATTTTAAGCAATTCATCACAAACACGGTGGTGGTTGCTCAGCGACGTATTGACAGGAATGTTTGTGATTGATTTTAATCGTGATTCAATTTTATTGAGATAATGTGAAGCAGCATTGCAGTTGTAATCATGAATATGTTGCTCTAACGCTAACCCTTCTGGGCTTAATGGTTCAATATGTGTAATGCCTGACTCTGGTATTACGTGTGCGAGTACCATTTCACAGTGTTGATAATTCGCAATATTAATGGCAAAGGGTAAGGCACTTTCAGCCCAACTGGAACCGTCTAAAGGAACTAATAACCGACGGAATACCACGGTTGAATTATTGCGATGCGTTTTCATTTTTTCAACGGTTTTGATCGGGATAAGTAAGATAGCATTTGGTGTGTTGGCAATTAATTTTTGCGTTGTACTGGCCAACGACCATTGAGATTTTCCATTCGAACCATGACTGGAAAGTACTGTGAGATCAACATTATGTGTATTAACCCAAAAATTAATTTGCTCGGCAGGTCGCCCTTCCATTAATTCAGTATCGACAAGCACACCATTATTACCTATTTCGGCTTTGATCTTATTAAGGTAGCCCCTTGCTTCATTTTTCCGCAATTCCCATTCAAAGCAATCAGTGGGTGTCAGTGAGTCGGGAAATGCGTTTTCTAACACGTGCAATATCGTAATTTTAGCGCCGAAACTACGTGCTAAACTTACCGCGTACGGTATAACCTGTTTCGTTAATTCAGAACAATCAAGGCAAATGAGAACATGCTGCATATCAACTCCTTAATAGTGAATGTTTTTCAGTGCATGAGTTTAGCTACCGGTGTGCAACAGAATTTTATCGAGTAATCAACAAAGGTCACAGCTATTACTGCACGAGGTTGTCAATATACGGTTTTGAATTTTTCTTAAACCTCACGTAACACTGAGTCTGTAGCAGTAACCCAAATAGTATATTTGAAGGGGTAATAATCGAAACTGACAATTGTCAGACAAGGTTAACCTTGTTAATTATCAGGAGAGTGACTTGAGGAATAAACTTAACGGCAACTATATAATGGAAGGTTATGTTTGCCCAAAACCCTGTTCATATTTCACTATTATTTGGCCAATTTTATTTTTGGCTAATTTTTCCATATCCCCGAATGAAAATGAGACCGAAATGGTGAAACGAGCGTTAGCAATAGTTGTCACCCTGACAACAGTACCAAAAATTATAATGGGATTTTCGTCATTTACTTCGATCGGAATTTGAACCGCATCTCCGGCAAAATAAAACTGTGATGTTTCAAATAATACGCCACCAAAACAAATGTTCTGACAAATGCCTTCTACTATAGTGGTGCTATCAAAGTTTATTGCTTTAACTTTTATTTTTTTTATCCATGGTACCCTTAGATAATGGCGGTTTTCATTTTTAAACACTTTGATAGTATCTTTACCCGCGCCTTTAGCTTGATATAGCGCACTATCAGCAGAATATATAAGTTCACCTAATGTTTTAGCATGTGTAGGATACACTGCAAGCCCGCCACTAACAGAAACATTGATTTTTAACTCGTCGTTAATAAAAGGAGTGCTTTTAACTTTTAATCGAATACGGTTACTTAATATCAAGGCATCTTTTCGGTCTGTATTAGGCATAATTATAATAAATTCTTCTCCGCCGTAGCGCAGTGCAATGTCACTTTGTCGAATTGAACTTGACAACAATTTTCCAAATTGATTTAAAACAGAATCACCCATTTGATGTCCATAGGTATCATTAATCAATTTGAAGTCATCTAAATCTAAAAAAACGAAAGATAACTCTGTATCTTCTCTTTGTGTTAACGCCAGCAAATGTGAGAGCGTGTCATTTAAACAGTTTCGGTTAAACAATCCCGTTAAGTGATCAATAGTGGAGTGGTTGATTAAGCTGTCGAAGTGTTCACGCGTAGTAAGTTTTGGCTGCTTGATGACATTACGCTGTTGATTTGAAAAGTGATCACACATTACAGCAATTAGAGGCAAGGGGCGCCCTACTTGTTAAGCCATAAACTATGTTGATGTATCTCCCACCAAACGGTCACCGCTTCATCACAATGTATATGAAGATCTGCCAGCTCTTGAAAAATAATTTGACTTGCTAAACCATCATATGCACTTACAAAGTCATTGAGTTCCTTCAAAATTGTTAGATCGCAGGTAGACTGAGTAATGCAGGCCAAAATATCCGCCTTTAATAACGCAATAACAGCTCCTTCATCCGCCTTTTTCACAAAATCAGACTCTGATGACAACGACTTACCGATTACATATTGGGCATTTTCACCTTGCATAAAGCATTCTCTTTTTGACATTTAAAACAGAAAGTCCCATTAAAAATCAATTGATTTCATTATCTGTTTACACTTGTTTTTCTGCTTTATATCAATAATGTAAAGTTAATCGCATTTCATCTTACAGAATCTAAACTCAAAAATCTGACTATAAAAATTTTTGCCTATCGCTACAGATTGATAGCTACCATCATCGCTGCGTCATTTGAAGATAAATTCAACTCTCGTGATGATTGACAGTTAGAATTACCGGTTACCGTGCAATTTCAATTGATTAAATTTACTTAGACTTGAAAGCTATGCCAGGAAAGCATGAAGAAATAATCCTGAGCATGCATTGTCATTTTATAACTAACAAGTTTTGATAAAGAAGCATCTTTTGTTTTCAAACACCACATTAACTTTCAGCCAATATCTGTAAATGTTGTGTATCAATGATGGTTACATGGCGTCGATCTAACTTAACACAGCCTTCTTTGCGCATATTAGTTAGTGTCCGACTAATCGTTTCAGAAGCAAGACCTAAATAATTACCTATATCATCACGAGACATACTTAAATCAAACTCGGTATCAGAGCAGCCAAGTATTTTATAGTTCTCAGACAATTTCAGTAAAAATGCCGCAATACGAGTATTTGCACTTTTTTTACCTAATAAGTGAATATTTTTGCTCTCTTGTTTGAGTTTATCCATTGTAAATTCAATCATCCAATGAGGTAACAACTGCTCAATGGCTGCTTCTAATTTATAAGTTGGTATAGCGCAAGCTGATGAGGTTTCTAGCGAAACAGCTGAAACCATATGTTGATTGAAAGGCAAGCTATCAAGCCCAATAACATCGCCAGGGCCGTAAAAGTTTAAAATTTGCTCTTCACCCTTTTTATTGGTGATAAAGGTTTTAATCGAACCTGACTTAATAACATATAAGCTGTCTAATTTATCACCGACTCGACATAGATATTCATTGGCTCTATATAATTGAGAGTGAATGTTATTTAAACTGGGCACACTATTTTTTACCTTTGTTACAATACAATGTTTTTGCCTTGCACATGCGTTGCAAGAGTCCACCGAGACATAATTAATATTGCTGGTTTTGAACATACATTTCCCCAAATTTCTCCACATAGACCTTAACAACATTGCTAGGCAACTATGACAAACATTTAAACGCTGTTATCCAAATAAGCATGGCCTATATTTGTAAATAACCGCATAGGGGGAAACCTGATATTACTCGCATGTTTTACCAGAGAATCATTGCTCTCATATTTTTAGCACTCGTGAAGATATCGTTCTTTTATGACAACACAGTGTTGGATGTATATTGCCCTTTTAAAAAAGCGATTTTTCCTTGTGGCTATAGTCGGTTGACATTTTTAAGTGTTGACAGTTTTAAAGGTAATAACCCGCAAGAACCCAGAAAATAATAAAAACCC
>JBFJQB010000002.1:0-51089 GCA_041616855.1 Cognaticolwellia sp.
AAGCATAAACCCGTAGCTATAACCCGCCAAAAATAATTAATTTTCTGCATTATTTTTACTCAAAAGCCACTTATAGCGATTACTAGATAGGGCTAACTTTTGCTGATCGCTTTGGTACCAGTTAGCAAATAATAATGAAGCTGGCATGCGATCGGTAATGGTCTGTAAAAAATGTTTAAAATGAAATGAAATACTGCGCTGTTCGGCATGATTTTTTTCTTTAGATGGCAGTGAAACAACCAAGGCGATAGCATGCGAGATTTGTTGTTCATCTTGAAATTCGAGATAAGTGCTCGGTAGCTTTTGATCGGCATAAATAAACAAAATTTCTTCTGCGAGACCAGACTTTAACCGAGAATAAACATCAACCAATCCCATCATGAAACTGTCTTGACCCGCCGATACAGCATTAATAGCTTGCTTATTTTGGGTTAATATACTGAATAAGCTTGGAATAGCATTATGAACAGATAAACCAAAAGCAGTTGGAGATAATGCGTTTTCATTCGCTAAGTCTGCCAATAATGTTGAGGTTTTCGGAAGATCGCCATGACGACTTGAAAAAACAATAGGTAGCGGGTGCTTAATATCACTGACTGATTGATTAGCGACTAACAAGGCCATTTTCGCAAAAGCACTTAAACGCCTTCTTTGCATTGGTGGCACAAAAGTTAATTTTGGCCAACTTACTTCACCTTCGCCGAGCTGGATCGCTTGTTCAATGGTAAGTTCGTCACAATGAGCATACCACATGCTACAATGACGAATGTTGACATCCATGATGATTTCCTATGATAACAGCGACTATAAAATAAGGGCGCAGATGGTATACAATACAGCGTAACAAAGCAATTAAAACGGCCGCTTACATGATAATCAATTTAGCTCAACTGAAGTCGACTTCTATCACTTTATGGAAACACTCAATTGCTTAATACTGTTGAGATAAAAATTGCAGCATTAAGCGAGATAAGTCGGGGAAATGGCGCTTTTTGTGTGTTATGTAAAGCCGATATAATCAAAGCAGCAGGCCTTTCAGCGCTTGCGTATCAGCTACTCGGTGATCATGAGCAGGTACTTTTTCAGCAAAGAAAAAGCCTAATGGCTCAAAAAGAATATCTTACCAGCCGATTTTTAATTAAGACCCTCATTAGCAAGCGGTTACGTTTACCTTATCAAGAAATACAGCTGAGCTTTAATAGCCGTAGCCAAAAACTAGAAGCGATATATCATCACCAACCGTTAGCCGTGAATATTTCGTTAGCGCACTCAAAAGGCATGGTTTTTTTTGCTATTTGTGACGCAAGAACGTTTATTGGCGTTGATATTGAATATCAAAATCTCAACAGAAGCATTCTTCCTCTAGCAGAGGCATTTTTTCACCCAGAAGAATTTAAAACCTTGTCTAAAAGCAGTCACCTGAAGTTTTATCAATTGTGGACCTTAAAAGAGTCGCTAGCTAAAGCCAAAGGGGTGTCGGTTTTAGAGTTACTGGGCCAAGATACCCTACAACTTCTGAAAACATTTCAGTACACTTTCAGTGAATATGATAATTTTCAGTTAGCGGCTATTCATAACCGCGAATTCAGTTCAATGCCTTACTATTTAGTAGACCTAGAGGAACCACTTGAACATTATTATGAATAAACTTTTAAAGCTTTATCAACAATACTGGTTTTTACGCTGGCTTTGGTGGTTAGGGGTTATTATTCCTGGCGTGCCATTTGTTCTCATCTCGGTAGGCTTTCAACTCTATGCGCATTGGCCAAGGGACTATAGCGAGATCACGTCTATTGCGATAAAGCCAAAAACACAATATCTGTCACTTTCGGCTCATGGCGTAAAAGATAACCCTGAAAGTTGGAGCAACGAGTTACAAAGTATTATCAATGATAATAAACATGAACAGCTTATCGAGCTTGCAAAATCTCAAGTTAGCTTGGACTGGCAGCCCTATTCCGATAACGCTTTGGTTTGTTCAGTTACGGGAAAAAATATTGGTGAAAAACTGGCTGATAATATCGCTCGATTGCCACACTTAAAAGCTGTTCATCTCATTGGGCATAGTTGCGGTTCATTTGTTGTTTATGGCTTATGCAAAAAACTAAAAAAAATAAAGCCTAGCATCATTATTCAAACCACCTACCTAGATCCCGTGTCAATTTATTCGGGCGTATTTTGGCGGTATGGTGTTGAGAAATTTGGCGACTGTGCGAACTTTAGTGATAGTTATATCGACACACAAGATGGAGTTCCTGGCAGTAACGAAAAACTAAAAAATGCTTATACCTTTGATGTAACTGAGATGAGATTAACAATAAAGCAGGAGTATGCGCCACACGCCTGGCCAACACACTTTTATCTTGAAGCTTATGAAAATAAGCAAGTGCCGGTGTATTTTAATCATCCACATGGTTTTGATAAGCGCTTCGATAGTAACGCGCTTATCAAATGGCCAAATAAATAGCGCTATTTAGTCACTATTTGCATATCGATTGCGCGTAATAAGTTGCTGACCCAGTTAGCATATTGACGGTGAATTTTTTTGCCATCATATTTTAAATTAATCGAACTTTGATAGTCCACGGTCAGATTCTTCTCATCATGTTTAATTAAAATAACTAACTGATGTTTACGGATATCTAATGTCGCTAGAATAACACCTGCAGATTGTACTTCTGTTTTCCAGCCAAGAGATGTTGCAGCTCTAATAATCGCGCGTTCTACATCGGCAGTAGCGTTAGGTTCTTTACCATATTGTGCAACAGGTTGGTTAATATATTGCGGCACTGGGATTGTTGATCTACAGCCAGCAAGCGCAACTAAAGCCAAACTTACAACGACCAGATAAAAATTTTTCATTTTAAACTTCCTATTAATGCTGATATCTCAGCTTACATATGATCATTAATGGTTATTCATTGCCTTGTATTGGAGCAGCCCCATTAATGCGACTATGAATCTCCTAAATAAAATAAAGTCATGTACTAATTTTCAGCGCATAATATAACACTTTTGTTAGACAAAAGAGCAATTAAATCAAGTGTCTGCCCATATTTAAAGCTAAGGAGAATAACAAAGGTAAACTATATAATGTTTAAAATCTTGAATTTTTGCCTTATATTCAAAAGCAGCTGAAAATTTCGCTCTAAATGAGTGATAAGCAAATAAAGTATTAGCATGCTGCTAAGTTATTTAAGCTCTTGAGCCTCGGTAAGTGTTATTATCGAATTATTATAAAATACCCGAACGACTAACCTGTATAGGAATAAAACATGCTGCAAGTACTTTTGGTTGATGACGACGCTGAATTTACCGATGTCGCCTGTCAGATAATCGAGTTTATTGGTCATCAAGTGTGGGTAGCATCGAACCTGTCAGAAGCCCAACAATGGTTGTCACAACAAGAATTTGATCATGTTTTACTTGATTTTATGTTGCCGGACGGCAGCGGTTTACACTTGATTGATTATTTGAAACAAAACCACCTTACGCCTTATGTCACCTTAATCACAGGTCATCCTAGCGTTAAAGGTATGCTCGCAGGTTTATGCGGGCCGAAAGTAAACTACATTGTTAAACCATTGCAGCGCGAAGATATAGAAGCGACACTTAATCGACAGAATAAAAACACGAAAGTTGCCGATAGCAAACTGCCTAAATTGCACTTTGGTTGCCTAGTAGGTGAGTCAAAGCCAATGTTAGAGCTATATTCTATGATTAAACGTGTTGCTAAAACATCTGCCAATGTGATGTTAATGGGGGAAAGTGGTGTAGGTAAAGAAGTCGTCGCCAATGCTATCCACTTCGCGACAGATACAAAAGAGCCTATGGTTGCGACTAACTGTGGCGCCTTATCGAAAGAGCTGATTAGCAGTGAACTGTTTGGCCATGAAAAAGGCGCATTTACCGGCGCGATTGCCCGCAAAGATGGGGTTTTTGTGCGAGCTGGCAATGGTACGCTTTTTCTCGATGAGATAACTGAAATGCCGCTCGACATGCAGCCAAATTTATTACGGGTGTTAGAAAATCAACGTGTTATTCCTGTAGGGGGCACACAAGAGGTTGCGGTAAATTGCCGAGTGGTATCGGCCACCAACAGAAAGCTAGAGGAGCTTGCCCAAGGTAATATTATTCGCGAAGATGTTTACTACCGACTAGCTGTTTTTCCGATTAATATTCCTGCGTTGAGTGAACGTAAAGAAGATATTCCATTACTAGCAGAAGTATTTCTACAACAGCTCAACCATGAAAATAATACCGGTTTTGCATGGGCTCCAGAGCAATTAGATATCTTAAAAAATAATCCCTGGCCCGGTAATGTCAGAGAGTTGAGACACGCCATACATCGTGCCTTTATCATGAGTGAGCCCGCTAGCAAAACAATACAATTACCGGATACTTTTATTTCACCGTTTGCCTCAAACACTCGTCAATCATCAGCAATATCTGCGGGTCAAACGATTGAAGATCTAGAAAAAGAGTTGATTCGTGTGACATTAAATCAAGTCGATGGTAATAAAACCCAAGCAGCTGAAATGTTGGGCATTAGTACCAAAACACTGTACAACCGTTTACATGCTTATGGTGACTTTGCGGTGTGATTCTTGCTGGTGTTAGGCAATAAATTAATTTTACAGCTTTAGATAATAAGGAAGTGAAGGTGAATATTGAAAAAAAAGATATCAATCAACTGATTCACGATACCCGCAGCCCTCTCAATAGAATATCGATGCAAGCAGAGTTAATTAAAATGGTGCTAGAAAACGATATGCCAAAGGAAAAAGCGCTCACTGCGGTTAATAAAATCATTGTCGCTTGCCAAGACTGTAGTCAAGGGCTACAAGAGATTACGGAATTTACCCAGTAATGATGAAAAGCCCACCGGAGCGCGTATTAAATACAATAGCTCAGTTGATTTTCTCAAGCCAAAAAGTGAGTGATTATGTCGATTAAAAATCTATTTGATAACGCAGTCTTCAACTGGGTTTTAATTTCTTCCATCATTATCGTCATGATCATTACTAACGGTTTCTTAGCAATGAAAACGATTGAAGACTTATCGGCAACTCAAAGTAGCTTATATAATACCGGCGACGTTATTGTTGAATTGGACGATTTACATAATTTAGTGCTAATGGCTGAAACCGGTCAACGAGGGTATCTGTTGACGGAAATAACCGAATACTTAACGCCATACGAAGATGCTCTCGGTCGCTTAAGTGCACAACTTACTGACACCCAAAAATTACGCTCAGAAGTCCCCGGGCAAGCAGCACGCATAGCGTCTTTAATTGTGCTAGTAGAGCAAAAAATAGCTGAATTAAAAAAGACCGTTGAATTAGCGTTAGCCGACAAAGAAAAGCGCGCCTTAAAACGTGTCATGACAGGCAGAGGTCGTAATCTATATAAAGATTTAAGGGCAGAACTCGAGCAAATAAAAACTCTTGAAATAAATTATCGTAACTCGTTGTTTACCACACTTTCCATAGTTGAACGTGAAGCAAAGGTTACTTTTGCTATTTCTGGAATAACGAGTGCTTTACTGTTGCTAGGTTTGGCATTTTTTGCGCGATTAAATGCCAGAAGCGAAGTGAAATATCGCTTGCAACTGGAACAGCAAAATGAAATGTTAGCGGAAAAAGTTGCCCAGCGTACCAAAGAGCTCACCCTTTATGCTGATGAATTGTCGCGCAGTAATCGTGAATTAGAAGATTTTGCTTTTGTTGCCTCACATGACTTACAAGAGCCGTTACGAAAAATTCGTGCTTTTGGTGATCGGCTGCAAACAAACTATGCGCAACTATTAGATGAAAAAGGCGCAGATTACATTAATAGAATGAGAAATGCAGCGGAAAGAATGTCTAACTTGATCAATGACTTGTTAGAGTTTTCTCGAATCTCAACCCGCGGTAAGCCTTTTATCAAGGTGCCTTTACAAGAAGTTGTTGCAAGCACCCTTGAAGACCTTGAAATCAGTATCGAAGAAAGTGAGGCGAAAATAGTCATCGATACCTTACCGGAAATTAATGCTGACCCGAGCCAAATGCATCATCTGTTTATAAACTTAATTTCTAATGCGATAAAGTTTAGCCGCGCTGGGGTTAAACCTGTGGTAGAAATACGATATAGCCAAGAAAAAACAACAGCAGCACAATGGCATATTATAACTGTTAAAGACAACGGTATTGGTTTTGAACAGGAGTTTGCTGATAAAATATTTTTACCGTTTCAGCGGCTTCATGCCAGAACAGCATATAAAGGCACTGGCATTGGTTTAGCTATTTGTCGGCGTATTGTAGAACGACATGGCGGTCACATTTCAGCAGCTAGCGAGTTAGGTAAAGGCACATTATTCAAAATTGAAATACCGGTAGACAATACGTTAATTAACTTAATTGGAGAAAACGTCAATGCACAATAGTAAGGGTAAACCTATCACTATTTTGATGGCTGATGACGATGAAGATGATCGGATACTCACGCAAGATGCTTTACAAGAAAGTCGAGTGCGCAACACGCTATATTGTGTCGCAGATGGGGTTGAGTTACTTGAATACTTAAGAAGAGAGGGCAAATACGCAGATCACGAAAAATCCCCAAGACCAGGCTTAATACTATTAGATCTGAATATGCCAAGAAAAGACGGCAGAGAAGCATTAAAAGAAATTAAAGCTGATGAGGAGTTAAAAAATATCCCCGTGGTTATATTAACCACTTCAGGTCAAGAGGAAGATAAAATTAAAGGTTATAACTTAGGGGCAGCATCGTATATAACTAAGCCAGTAAATTTTGAAGGTTTAGTTGAATTAATGAAAGCACTTGGTCGCTATTGGATAGAATTTGTTGAATTGCCTAACGAATAACTATGGTGAAGAATATGCCAGATAAAGTCGCCCGTGTATTACTCGTTGAAGATGATGAGGATGACTATATCCTGACTAGCGATTATCTTAAGCAATTAAGCTCTCATCGGTTTGATATTGACTGGGTGACTAACCCAACGACAGCGCTTGAACAACTGAGCCTAGGCAAACATGATATATGCCTGCTTGATTATCAGCTCGGTGCATACAATGGTTTAACCGTGTTAGAAACCGCCTCAAAAAATGGCTGTTCAATACCTATTATTATGTTAACAGGGCAATCTGATGATGCACTAGATGAGTCGGCGCTTGCTGCAGGAGCGGTTGATTATCTGGTTAAAGGTGAAATTACAACTTCTCGATTTGCTCGCGCGATTAGATATGCCTTGGCACGACAAGAAATTGAAAATGAACGGCTTGAACGCATCAATGCCGAAACACAAAACCAATCAAAAGATAGATTTTTGGCGCATCTTAGCCATGAGTTGCGCACTCCTTTAACATCAATACTCGGTTATACCGAAATACTATTAAACAGCAATAAAGCCCCTGAAGCAGAGGCTGAGCTCAATATCATCTTAAAAAATGGCCAACATTTACTTGGTTTGTTGAACAACGTACTCGACCTGTCGAAAATTGCCGTTGGCAAACTTGAATATCATTGTGTGGAAATAAAGTTCGACAGTTTCATCGCTGATATTTTTAGCTTAATGAAAGTGCATGCCGAAGAAAAAGCGCTTGATTTGATTTTAGATGGACAAGCACCGTTGCCGATGTATATTTACGCCGACGCTGTGCGCTTGCGCCAAGTCCTGATTAACTTACTCCATAATGCGATTAAATTTACCGAACAGGGCCATATTGAATTAAGTATTGGCACAGAAATTATCGATGGTAAAGAAATGCTCATTTTCAAAGTCTCAGATACTGGGCAAGGCATTCCCGAACGTATGTTAGATACTATTTTTAAGCCCTTTGAACAGGTTGAAGATATTATTTCAAGAAAAGAGCAAGGCGCAGGTTTAGGACTTTCCATTTGCTCAGAATTGGTTAAGCACATGGGCGGAAGTTTGCGGGTACAATCAGTATTAGAGCAAGGCAGCGACTTTATTTTTAGTATTAATCCGGGCGATATTGCCGCCCAGTCACGAGCAGTACTGAGCTTTGAGTCAGGGCGCACAGCAATTGAAAAATTGCCGCTGCCTCAGTTACAGGGGCACGTATTAGTGGTTGATGATATGGACGATATCAGACAGCTAATAGGCCAAATATGCCAATCATTTGGCCTAAAGGTAAGCTATGCAACTAATGGCCTGCAAGCCCTTGAGCAAATAAAAGTAGCTCAGTCTGAAGGCCGTTTATTCGATCTCGTGCTGATGGATATTCATATGCCTAAACTCGATGGCAAGCGCGCGATCAAAGCATTGAGGAATTTAGGTTTTGGTTTGCCCATTCTTGCGGTTACTGCGGCAACCATGAAAGGAGTGAAACAAGAGCTGATCGCTTTTGGCTTTACGAAAATTGTTGCCAAACCGATCAATAAAACCGAGTTATACCGTAGCTTGGCACACTATCTCGATGCTGAACGTCAAACCACACCTAATCAAGTGCAGGTAAGTTTGACAACTAAAAGTACGAATCGCGCGGACGCGCTAAATCAGCAACGCATCCTCGTCGTTGAAGATGACGAAGATGCTGCTGATGTTACCGTATTACTGCTTGAATCTCTTGGTATTGAAGCCGTAATCGCTAATACCGCGAAGCAGTGCCAAGAACTGCTTAACACCGATAAAAATTGGACAAAAGTCTTACTTGATTTACACCTGCCCGATGCCAGCGGCTTAGATTTGGCACACTTGATTAAAAAATCGTCTCCTGAAATTACTTTGATATTGGTCAGTGGTGCAAGCGTGCCAGAAAAAACCTTAAAACAAAGCGGAATTGATAAAGCGATTTTAAAGCCGGTTAGTCTGGAAATGCTTAAAAGTATTATTTAATGGTTTTTTCATTGGATATTAATAGTTAGATATACCGTTAATAAGCCTTGTTCAGGTTAATTACAAAGCATAAAAAAATTACTTAAGGTCGTGTAATTTTTTCCAATTGTTAAAATTATTCTTTTTGAACAAAAGTTTACTATCAATATAAATAGCTATAAAACAATGGTTTAACTAATGTTTTAGTGTTGGTACAGATATCGCTTAAGCCGAGTAACAACTAAAATAATATATGGATGCACTTAACGTAGTTATTATTTACCAACTCTTCCTCGCCTAAACTGGTCCTAGTGCTTAGAATTAGTTTGGTGCTATTCAACGAGTAACGATAAATTTTTAACTAGCATTCAGTGATCCATGTATTAATTTTATTGCTATACATTAAACGATCTGTAAAAAGAGGTACGACAATGGATATTTTTACCGCGTTACGCAGTGATCATGAAAAACAACGATTATTGATGAAAGTTTTAGTCGAAACAACTGGAGACTCAGCTAGTCGTCGAGATTTTTTTGATGATTTAAAGTTTCAACTGACTCAGCACTCAATTGCAGAAGAGCGATACTTTTATGCACCACTAATGAAACTCGACAGTACTATTGAACTTGCTCGACATGCGATTGCAGAACATCACGAAATTGACGAATTTATTGCTCAACTAGAGCAAACAGATATGAGTTCACCCGTCTGGTTAAAAACCATGAAAGCCTTACAAAGTAAGGTACTTCATCATATAGCTGAAGAAGAAAAAGAGTTCTTCCAGCAGGCGGGAAAAAATCTCACTAGCTTGCAAAAAACAGAGCTTGCGGATCAATACCAAGCTGAGATGGCTAAGTAAGCTCGACAACACCACACCTACCAATAGCCGCTTCGATTGAGTAACGGCTACTTAACGAGAAAAATATGATGGATTTTAAAGACATTGTTTCCGATCAATCTGCTCAGAATGTTTTATCATCATGGCGACTAAAGTTGCTAATGGTGGCAAGTGTATTAGTGGTTAGCTTTAGCATAAATGCCCAGTCGGAAAAGGATAATAAAGAGACAACATCAATACTTGATGAGCGGGTCGAGTCGGTAAATCAGGCGGTTAGCAATCCCTTTGCCTTATCGCAACATAGGTTGAATTATATCTTACCATTTACCTATGCCAGTAACCCCAATACCCTCAGTGCATCTGGCTTAAATACAGAAAACGTTGATCACCTTGAAGCGAAATACCAAATTAGCGTTAAGCTGCCGATTTATCAAGAAGCGCTCAGTACCTCGGGTTTATATCTTGGCTTTACCGCAGTGTCTTATTGGCAAGTCTATAATACTGCAGTGTCAAAACCGTTCAGGGAAACCAATTATGAACCAGAATTATTTTATTCGTGGCGCAATGAACTTTCTTTCGCAGGTTTTAAATTTAACCAAATTCGTTTGGGTTTAAACCATCAGTCAAATGGTCAAAGTGGTATGCGCTCACGCAGCTGGAACCGAATATTTGCTTCAGCCATATTTAGTGATGACGAGTCTTTTTACCATATTAAGGCTTGGTATCGTATTAAAGAAGATGAAAAAACCGATCCCTTTGACTCAACGGGTGACGACAACCCCGATATCACAAAATTTATGGGGCATATGGAATTAGGCTATGGCACAAAAGTAGGTCGATTTAATGTTATGGCAATGGTCAGAAATAACCTGAGGAGCAGTGAAAATAAAGGTAGTGTCGAGCTAAACCTGTCTTACCCTATTAATACCAGATACGATGTTTTGCTGCAGTACTTTAATGGTTACGGTGATTCACTCGTGGACTATAACCGCCATCAACAGCGCATTGGCTTAGGGATTCAACTCAAATTCATTTAACGAACAAACGATTAAATGATTGTTAATTGGAGGGATTTAATGTTTATAGTTAAATATTATCTTGCTGGTGCCCTACTGGCATTTATCGGCTTGTTTTACAGTAGCGAATTATTTTCTAAGGTAATTTTTGCTTGGATAGGTACGTCGTTAGCGTTAGTGAGCCTAGCCTATATTTTCGATTTTCCCTGGATATTCAGAAAAAAACAAAATGGCAGCATCCCATTTTATATACGTTGGTTGTTTATTCCCTTTCTACTCGGTTCACAGTTATACAATGCTTGGGCGAGAAAGCATGACAAGGTGCCCGCTATTCAAAAAATTGATGATAACCTTTTTCTTGCCTGTAGATTATTTCCATCCGATATAGCCACCCTTCAAGCAGAAGGAATAACCGCAATATTAGATGTCACTGCTGAGTTTGATGGTTTAGATTGGACCGCGGAAAGTGAGCAGCTTGATTACTTCAATTTACCGGTGTTAGATCACAAAAGTCCCGGTGCTGATAAGCTAATTAAAGCTATCTATTGGCTTGAAAATCATATCTCTCAATCTAATGCAGTGGTGATTCATTGTGCTTTAGGGCGAGGACGATCTGTGCTGGTCATGGCGGCTTATTTGTTGAGCAAAAATAAATCACTGTCTGTAACTCAAGCCTTAGAAAAAATTCAGGGAATACGCGCCACGGCGGGGCTTAATAAGGTGCAGTTATCAGCATTGAAACGTTATCACCAGGCTGGGCTGTTGACGTTACAGGCACCGATTTGGATGATCGCCAATCCTGTTGCTGGCGGTGGTAAATGGCCTGAACATAAAGCAGAAGTGATTGCGCGTTTAGCACCGCACTTCCTGCTTCATATTTTAGAAACTACTGAGCAAATATCAGCTCAGGCATTAACCCAACAAGCTATTAAAAGCGGCGCAAAGACAATTATAGCCTGTGGTGGCGATGGCACGCTAACTGAGGTTGCTGGAGAAGTAGTCGCAACAGACATCAATATGGGCATTTTACCTATGGGCACTGCCAATGCTCTTGCTCATGTGCTTTTTGGTTTTAGCACCAAAATAATACCCGTTAGTATTGCTTGTGATGTCATTCTTGCCGATCACGTTTCAAAAGTTGATAGTGCGAAATGTAATGGAAACCTGATGTTACTGTTAGCGGGTTTAGGCTTTGAAAATAATATGATCACCAGTGCTAACCGAGAAGAAAAAGATGACGGTGGTCAATTCGCCTACTTGCAAGCTCTATGGCAAGCGATCGCTAATAACGAAATACTCACTCTTAATGTAAAGTTTGATGATTTGCCAGTAAAAACTATCAAAACCACTAGCTTGGTAGTTGCTAATGCAGCCCCTTTTACGACGATTTTAGCGCAAGGCGGCGGTGAGCCCGATATTAAGGATGGTTTACTCGATATCACATGGATACCACCTCAACAAAATATGGCGAATAGCATGCTAAGTTTGGCAGAGTTGGCTTTCTCTGGACTATCAGAGCAGGCGAAAACCGTGCAAAGCGAACATACCTGTGCAAAGAAAATAGTTATCAGCGCTGAAGATGAACTGGATTATGTTATTGATGGTGAAGTGTTTTCTGACCGTAAACTCAGTATCGAAATACTACCGAAATCGTTAAACATTCTCGTTAAATAGCCCGAGCAGTAACCGATTATCCGCTCCACCCATTTTTCATCCGCTAAGTATTGTGTCAGGTTTGTAATTTCAACATGCAGACCTGACAAATCACTCTGTAAAATTTACAAACCTTTTTACAAAATTAGTCGTCAAAGATAATTAATTTCTTATTTATCAATGCGATAATTGATGGCACGTCTTTTGACTATAGTTATTGTATAACTTTAACAATGACACCATTAACAAGAGGTAGCCATGAATCATATCACTTTACCAATCGACTCAGACGATGATGACATCCAATAAAATAGCAGTTTTAAGTCTTAGGCATCATTTCACAAGTGCTGTAAATGCTAATCAAGAGACATGAGGATTAACAATGAATTTAATTGAAATAGATAAATTTTGGAGTTTAATTAACGAGAAACTCCAGCATTGGCTAGAGGCTGGCATTTTGCATTTGCCCAACATGGTAGTTGCGATTCTCATCGCGATTGCCTTCTCTATTATCGCCAGAATTGTCGGTAAGATGACACAAAATATTTTACGAAAAACACTAGATTCTCAACAGATTGCAGACTTATTATCTTCAATCATTAAAGTTTGTGTGCTCTTTTCGGGGATATTCGTCGCACTGGACTTCCTTGGCTTACAAGGTACTGTGACATCATTGTTAGCTGGCGCCGGTATTATCGGCTTAGCGATAGGTTTCGCATTCCAAGATATGACTGAAAACCTCATTGCAGGTATTGCTATGGGGATCAGAAAGCCATTTCAAATTGGTGACATTATCAAAGCAGACAATATCTTTGGCACAGTAAAAACCATTAATTTACGCAACACTTTAGTGGAAACCTTTTTCGGGCAGCTAGAAATTATTCCCAACAAAATACTGTTTAGAAATGTATTAACAAACTTCTCTACCAATGGCATTAGGCGTATAGAAATCCCCGTGGGCATATCTTATGCCGATGATCCAGAAAATGCCGCCAGTGTAATAGTGGATGCATTGAGCGAATGTGACTTTATTATCAAAAAAGATGAAACCGCGGTATTTGCAGAAAGCTTTGGTGATAGCAGTGTCAACTTATTGGTTTGGTTCTGGATAGATTACCCAGGAGAAACTGGCTTTATGCAGGCGAGGCACAAGGCATTATCGACAATAAAAACGGCGTTAGAACAAGCTGATATCCTGATTCCATTTCCGATCAGAACACTCGATTTTGGTGCCAAAGGTGGTGAAAAACTTAATACGATGCTTGACCAAAAGACAGCTATGACTAGCGCTGATCAGTCTAGTAATCATGAGGCTAAAAGCAAAAATGCTTAGTTGCGCCATACTATAGTGCAGATAAAAGAGCACTTGCCATGATATTCGTGTTCGTGCCTTATCATGGCAAAACCGCGAATAACTAAAAAGGAACAGAAAATGAAAACTTACTATGCAAAAATTAAGTCAATGATAACGGTATTGATACTCAGTAGCGCCTTAGGTGCTTGTGCCACGATGGAAGGCGCTGGCGAAGATATCGAAAAAGCTGGAGAGGCCATTCAAGACGCCGCTGATGGCTAATCTGAAGTTGGCTTTGAGGCTGAAAAATCGCACTAACTTGTACGGATAAAGTGCAAGTTTTTGCAATTTGGCCTGATAGCTAAAGGCTTTTTCTTGGCTGATCGCGTTGAGCAATTCACTCTTATTGCTCTCAGACCTAAGGTACTCGTATAAATTATCAAAGGAAATTGACTATGAATGAACAGCATAAAAACTCGACGGGTAAGTGCCCTGTGATGCATGGTGGTGCTACCAAGAGTTCGATGTCGAACATGGACTGGTGGCCTAAAGCGCTTAACCTCGACATTCTTCATCAACATGACCGTAAAACCAACCCGATGGGGGAAGATTTCAATTACCGAGAAACCGTTAAAAAACTCGACATCAAAGCGCTTAATCAAGATCTACGTGCCTTGATGACAGATAGTCAAGACTGGTGGCCGGCAGACTGGGGGCATTATGGCGGTCTGATGATCCGAATGTCTTGGCATGCGGCAGGTACGTATCGAATTGCCGATGGTCGAGGTGGTGCGGCAACAGGGAATCAGCGTTTTACGCCAATCAATTCTTGGCCAGATAACGCCAATTTGGATAAGGCACGCCGTCTACTCTGGCCAATCAAAAAGAAATACGGTAACAAACTGAGCTGGGCAGACTTAATTGCCTACGCAGGTACTGTTGCTTATCAATCTATGGGATTGAAAACCTTCGGCTTTGCTTTTGGCCGTGAAGATATTTGGCATCCAGAAAAAGACACTTACTGGGGCGCTGAAAAAGAATGGCTTGCGCCCAGTGACAGTGAAAATAGCCGTTATTCTGGTGAACGCGAGTTAGAAAATCCACTAGCAGCAGTGATGATGGGACTGATTTACGTGAACCCCGAAGGTGTAGACGGCAAACCCGACCCTCTTAAAACGGCTCATGATATCCGCGTGACCTTTGAGCGTATGGCGATGAACGATGAAGAAACTGTGGCGTTAACCGCAGGTGGTCATACGGTGGGTAAATGTCACGGTAACGGTGACGCCTCTCTACTGGGCAGAGAACCGGCAGCTGGTGATATTAACGAGCAAGGTTTAGGTTGGAACAATAAAACTCAGCGCGGCATAGGTCGCGATACAGTTACTAGTGGTATTGAAGGTGCATGGACCACGCATCCTACTCAATGGGATAATGGTTATTTTTCCATGTTGCTTAATCACGATTGGGAGCTGAAAAAAAGCCCGGCTGGCGCGTGGCAGTGGCAACCGACAGATATTAAAGAAGCAGATAAGCCTGTTGATGTTGAAGACCCTTCAATCAAACAAAGTCCGATCATGACAGATGCGGATATGGCAATGAAAATGGATCCCGCTTATCGTAAAATTTCTCAGCGTTTTTATGATGACCCTGACTATTTTTCTGAGGTTTTTGCCCGTGCTTGGTTCAAGCTGACACATCGCGATATGGGGCCGAAAGTGCGATATATCGGCTCTGAGGTGCCACAAGAAGATCTTATTTGGCAAGATCCTGTGCCCAAAGGCGCTACTGATTACGATATAGCAGCGGTGAAAGATAAAATATTGGCAAGTGGTTTAACGATCAGTGACATGGTAGCCACGGCTTGGGACAGCGCCAGAACTTATCGTAATTCTGACAAGCGCGGTGGTGCCAACGGTGCACACATTCGTCTAGCACCACAAAAAAGTTGGCAGGGTAATGAGCCTGAACGTTTGAGTAAAGTGTTAGCGACGCTTGAAAAAATTGCCCAGCAAAGCGGTGCCAGTGTCGCAGATGTTATCGTATTAGCAGGCAACGTCGGTATCGAGCAATCGGCCAAGGCCGCTGGCGTTGATGTTACTGTGCCTTTCTCCCCCGGTCGTGGTGATGCCAGCCAAGAAATGACTGACATCGACTCTTTTGAGGTGCTAGAGCCACTCCATGATGCTTATCGCAATTGGCTTAAAGATGACTATAGTGTTAGCGCCGAAGAGTTAATGCTCGATCGTACGCAATTAATGGGCTTGACCGCCCATGAGATGACCGTATTAATTGGCGGTATGCGTATGTTAGGCACTAACTTTGGCGGTACTAAACACGGCGTATTTACTGAACGTGAAGGGGTATTATCGAACGACTACTTCGTTAACCTCACCAACATGGATTATAGCTGGCAACCCGCGGGTAATAATCTCTATGAAATACGTGAACGCAAATCAGATAAGGTAAAATGGACTGCAACTCGGGTTGATCTTATCTTTGGTTCGAATTCCATTCTGCGCGCCTATAGCGAAGTTTATGCGCAAGATGATAATAAGGAAAAATTTGTCCACGACTTTGTTGCCGCCTGGACGAAGGTCATGAATGCGGATCGCTTTGATTTAGCCTAAACAGCCCTCTTCTCCTCTTCAAATAATCCCCCTGCGCCAGTTTTAATGAGGCATACGGGGGATTTTTTCACCTACTCTGAGCAATTTGGTGGTTTCAAAGCTATTAAAATACTTGGGTATTGTGAGTGATTTTTTCAATTCGTCGTACTAATTCACGCCTGTCTTGCTCGCTGATTGATTGCTCTGCTTGTTGTTGTCGAATCATCTCGGTCTGAGCGAGAACAAAGCTATGCTGTTCTGGTGATTTAGCTTGTGTCGCTACAACATACAAGGAGTCAAGCATTCGTATGGTAACGGCTAAATTAGTCTGGGATTGTTGTCTTATTTGATCAAATGCAGCCGTTGCAATGTCAGTAAATGTTAGGCTTTTACAGACTAAACGTAATTCATCGTCCACGAAAACATTAGTTTTAGGGAAGGTTTTATCCGCTAAAGTACAAAGTACAGCGCCGAGTTTATCTATGCAGGTGATGGCAGTATAGGGGTCATTAATACCCGGTGATAACGCCCTCAAGGCAATTTCTACTAATTGGTGTACGGCAAACTCTGGATCTTGCACTGGGGTTCTGCATGCACCATGAACGATATGTTTGATAATACTTTTAGCGAAATCTTGTTCTAACTTATTGTGCGTATAAACCGTGGCTATTGTCGCATTTTCAACGATGAAGTCGCCAGCTGAATAGTGCAACTGTATTGTACATTGCGCTTTTGCCGCTAAGTTGAGTAAGCTTTTTTTATCAATCAGTTGCAAATAACCACTAAATGGCGCATTAACTTTCACCTTAAATGAGCCAATATTATTTTTCGCCGACAAGACATCACTATGGGTAATATCTTCACCTGTAGTTTTTGGAAACAGTTTAGCGATATTACCTTGTAATTCACAAAACACACCATCAATAACGACATCAGCTTGAATTGATTTTGCAACATGGTGAATAAAAAATATCAGAATCCAAACGCTAAAGCAGGTCATGGCGATGGCAACTGCAACGGTGATGCCGGGTGCAAAGGCATAGGGTTTTTGAAAGCTGAGCGCACAGAATATCGCGATACAAAATAAAAATGTCGCAATAAAACTACCCAGCACAAGCTGTGTGCCTTTATCCATCATAAAGTTTCGCATCAAGCGCGGACCGAATTGTGAAGAAGCGAGTGTTAAAGTCACTATGGTAATGGAAAAGGCAATACTGGTGACGGTGATCATCGCAGCGGCTATTGTGCCTAATAAAGATCGCACCGCGTTGACATCTGTTTGATATAAGAAAGCGAAAGTGTCTTGGCCGGTTTGAGAATGGGCCATATCTAGGTAGATAGTGAAAACCGCTAATATTAAAGAAAATATCATCATTACACTGGGGATAAACCAGAAGCTAGCTTGAGTTTTTTCAATCCATGGCGCTAACTTATTATTCATAATGTATCCTTATTAAAGTGCTGAAAAGTATCAATTTCCATAAATTTTACTGACAGTAAGATCATTTAAAATGAATAAATTATCTTCAGTGTAGCGGGTTCGGAACTATTTAATAAGAATAGCGCCTTTTCAAACAACGAGTACTTTATTAGCGCGATCGAACCAACCTAAAAAATTCACACAAAAAAGGCCTACTGCACCAAGGGTAACGTAGGCCTTTTAAATATTTAACACGACAGATGTATCATGTAAACCATACTCCTCGCAGCTAAATTTTTATCTGCGCTGGCGCTGAGGTTTATTTCAAATGACAGTTACTTAGCGTTCTTTTCCAGTTTTTTAGATAAGTTTTCAATCACATCTGCGGCATTATAGCTCGACTCGTTCGGCATCAGGCCTTTGCCCATACGAATTTCTAAAATACTGTGCACTTCTTTCCGGTTATTGCCGCTATTAAAAGCAACACCCACCTCATTAACCGGACGTCGATGCGTTTCACAGGTCAACAATCCGCAATGACGTTCAACACGCTGCTGATGCGACAAGCCTATTGCTGAGGCTGGCTCTACTTTTTGAGATTCAACAAAGGTTTCTTTACTGGTGACGACGAACCAATCAAGTCCTTGCTGTTGTGTTAATTCAGCAGACCTTAACAAAGCATAGTCAGCAGCGTCAGCGACACTTGTCGAGATACTTTTAAACTGCACGCGATACCGGTCATTAGTTATTTTTTGCTCGCTGTAGCCGACGGAGCCTTTATTTGCAGGGCGATATTCCGGCTTCGATGCACATGCCGTTACTAAGAAGATCAAGAATATTGATGTTATAAGTGTTTTCATTTTTCACCTCTATTTTTTAGTTGCTTGCCAGTTACGTTGAATTGCTTGTTGTTCTTGCACACTGTCCATAACGTCACCTTTAATCATGATGTCAATCGCACTGTCAAGGTGCGCTTTATTAGACGCGACGCGATAATCAGCCATATTTTCCGGCAAGTTGATTTTTTCGGTAATTTTAAGCCGCCATTGTGCCTTTTCTTTACAGGCAATATTGACGCTGGCAGTTTGCTCAGTAATTTTTTGAAACTGTCGACAGTAATCGCCAGCATGGTTAGTAAAACTTAAATTAGCCGTGATGGTGTCGCCTTGTGCTGTTGACGACATTTCACCACTGCGCACTTGCTCTAATACTTGTGCTATATCTGCAGTGAGCAGTGTCGATGATTGCTGCGACTGCATGAGTGTGACCGTACCCACACCAAAAGCCATGGCAATGCCGGCCGCCAAAGCGTAATGCTTAGATATGCGGTTGTTGAGACTTTTCCAGCGCGACAAACTCACGACATTGCGCGATGTTTCAGTCGCTTGATTTTGTTTTATTTTTTTATCAAGAATTTGTGCCAATTGCAACAAATCACCGGGGATCGGTGTGCTATCAATTACCGCGGCATTTTCTGTCACCCATTGATCCGCTTGTGCTAAGTCGGCTAAACGCATCACTAAATCGTCATCGCTTTCTAGCGCACTGCGCACTTTTTCCATGTCATTTTCATTAAGTTCTAAATCTAAAAACGCATTTAACATTTCATCGCTGATATTCATGCGTCTGCTCCTAATCGGTAGGGTTTCATCATAGCTAATAAGTTACTTCGCGCTCGCGATAACCGACTCATCACAGTACCTAACGGGATCTGCATTGACGACGCTACTTCTTTATATGACATGCCCTGTACGGCCACTAAAGATAAAATAGCGCGTTGCTCGTCAGGTAAAGTATTCATGGCGTCATTAACGTGTGAAAGTAGCTCTTTGTGGTCGAATACGTTTTGTTCATTCACGCTTTGTGGTTCTTGTAATTCAGGTTTAAGCGTCGCATTTTGTCTGACTTTTTGCGCGCGATATTCGTCAATCCAAACATTGCGACAAACCTTAAAGGCCCATTTGCTCGCTTCCACCTCAGCGGGCAGATCTTTTGTTAGCATTTTTTCTAAAGTAGTTTGCACTAAATCATCAGCATCCGCTGCGTTTCCCGTTAAAGAGTAGGCAAAGCGTCGTAGCATTGGTAGTATATTTTCAATGGTTTGGTTCATGTTTTTACTCCTCTTACCTAAGAAGACGTCTGTAAAAAAAATTTATTCCATAAAAAAGGAAATTTATTTTCAGTTGAAACGTTTTATTAACTACATGCTTATTTTTAAGGTTTTAGATTAACATGAAAATCTTCCCTATTACTGCGCTATTTATCAGCACTTTCAGTGCATGGTTACCTGCCCAACAATTACCGACTAGTCGCGTTTTAGGGCAAATTGATCTCCTAGACCCCACAGCGGGCAATATTATTCTGCCATTGGAAAAGCCCGCTAAACTAGCCCCCTTTGCACTCAGTACTTTGCCTGATATTAATCATGTTACTACTGAGCCACTGAACGCTTTACCGCAAGTCTTAGCGATAACAACAGCGACGGGAAAAACCCTCTGGGTTGATGTTGAAGTTGAAAATGGTTGGCGCGCGGTGCAAGGGCAATGGCTATTATTAGCAGATGAGAGCAGTAAGCTACGCTTAATTAGCCATGGCGCGAATATCATAACTGAATCTCGCTATGCCGCTTTAGGGCTAGCATTGTTACGTTTTAATGTGCCTGCAGCGTTAGACACAAAGCAAGCCTTGAGCAAGCTACTATCGCCCCAAGCAGTGCAAAGTTTAGCGAGAAACCATATTTATCAAGCGCAAAGTCAGGCGAGCGGTGGGGTTAATAAAACTTTAGCAAATAAGCCGCTAACAATAGCACCTGGCACCACTGCTGCTTGTGACCTACCTGTTAAAGTAGGCATAGTGGATAGCGCTATCGATACTCAACATCATGCTTTTGCTCAAGCCGATATTTCTGCGAAATCGTTTTTACCCGCGGCCTTAAATGCTTCATTGCAACATGGCACCGTTATCGCGAGTTTATTGGTTGGCAAAAACCAGCAACTTTCGCCACTGTTGCCGCAAGGTCAAATATATTCAGCACAAGTCTTTTATCAACAATCAGACTACGCCCAAGGTGCGACCTTATCGGCGATTATTTCGGGCGTAAACTGGTTGCTCGAGCAAGACGTAAAAGTGATCAATATGAGTTTAGCTGGGCCTGACAATCTCATTTTACAACGCGTGCTCACGGCTGCAATCGCTAAAGGCGCCTGGATTATTGCTGCGGCAGGTAATGAAGGGCCAGCGGCACCAGCTATGTATCCAGCGGCTTATCAAGAGGTTATCGCGGTAAGTGCCATAGATCAGCGTCAACAACCTTATCGTTGGTCCAATAGGGGCGATTATATCGATTATGCCGCTTTAGGCGTTAATGTACTCACCGCACAAAGTCGTCAACGCGTGGGTCGCGAGTCAGGTACTTCGATTGCTGCGCCACACGTCACCGCCACAGTTGCTTGTTTAGCGCTAAAGTATGGAGATAATAAGCGAGTATTGTTAACGCAGTTAAATAAGTTAGCAGTAGATTTGGGTCCTCAAGGCAAGGACCCAATTTTTGGTGTCGGCGCAATATTACGGCCTTAGAATTTTGCTTTAATTGCTAATGAAGAAAGGGTTTGGCTGTAAGTTTGGCTATCCAGTTGTGAGCGATAATCGCCATATTCAAGGTTACTGACCAGTGCTAAGTACTTATTTAACTCTAACTGCCATTGGGCTTGGAAGATGTTTTTATGCTCATCTCCCCGCGATTCTTGCTGACTTGGTATCTTATCATTGCGAACGGCTTGATAATCTTTTGATTGAAATCGCCAAGCTATCGCCGCTTTTTGCGCGAAACCAAATAATTCAAACTTTTGCGACAGCTTAGTATTCACGCCATAGCCATTATGGTTAAACACAGCGTCGCTAGCGGTTTCTGTATCAGCGCTTAAGCCAAGCATGAACATGGTGTTGCCGTTATTAATAAAATGGAACAACTCAGCATTAATGCCATACGCGTCAGCATCTCTGTGGTTCATGATGGCAAACTGCTTACTTTTTATTTTTGCGCTCGTACGCAAAAATGTTTGTGGCTGAAGAAAAGTGCCAAGATAAATACTGGCTTGTTGAAAAGTTAAAAACGTATCGCCCGCTAATTTTGCTGTAGCGCCATCATAACGTAGGCCGAGTTCTTTGTTATGCCACTTGTAGCTTGCATTAACACTGACCTGATGTAGCGCAAGGTCAAAAGCATTAAATTCATGATAATCTTGTGCATTATAACGGTATGACGACGAAATTTTCGTCTTATCATTAATGTGCCACAAGCCAGTCACAGCAGCGTTTTTTTCAATGCCAGTATCTCCTTGCGATGACACTTCATCTAGCTCATCAACGCTGAGCGCAGAATTGCTGATAACACCGACAGAAACTTCACCATTAACCTGCACGGGCTCTGACGTTACAGCTAATACTTGCATACTCAATACACAGCCTAAACTAGCGAAAATATATTTCATTTTACTCACCTCAAAAAAAAAGCGCCAGGGTTACTGGCGCATTAACCTGTCAATATTACCAACCGATAGCTAAGTCGTTTGTAATGGAGCTGGCGACTTCAGCAGCAGTTGTTGCGGCTAGTTCAGCGTTAACTTGCTCGGTAACAACTTGATTAATTTGGCCATTGACATTTTCAGTCATCGTCATGTGCGCATTTGACGAGATAGCATGAGTAACATTGGCAGTCACGGCTTGCTCAAGAGCTTGCGTCGTTTGTGCTGCAGCACCCAATGTCACTAGGCTTGCTGTATTTCCAGTTAGTTGTTCAGTAATTTGCGCGCTGCTCACCAGCGAAGTGGTACTTTCAAGTACTGAGTTCGCCGCAATGTTGTTAGCTGCTGAGTTTTCTGCCGCTGAAAAGACGTCTGCGCTAGGCATAGTTTGTTCAGCCCCCGTTGGCGCATCGGTTGATGGTAAAGCGGGTGCTTTGGCGTTCGTTACCTGGCTAAACGATTGCGCCAAGGTTGCAGTAGCAGACGAGGTGATATTGGCATTGTCGCCAACACTATTTGATAGGCTAGTGATCAGCTGGTTATTGTTATCAAATGCTTGAGACGCTGCGACATTAGTCGCGTCGCTTGAAGGCTGCGGTGTAGGCTTGTTTGACAGTTCACCTGTAGATGCGGTTGGCGCTTCTAATGCTGAGAGCGCTAACGTTGCTGTGGCGGGTATAGCAGTATCTAAGGCGACAGCAACACTTTTGCCTGCGTCACTGGTTAAGTTAGCCATCAGTTGATTATTGTTTTCAAGCGTTTGCGATGATGCAATAGTCGCTGATTCATTGGCTGCAGGTTCAGCGTTGGTTGCTCCTTCATTACTTGTTTTAACTTGGCTGTCGTTTTCAGCTGAAGTCTTTGATTCTGTCGACATTTGTGCAGAATTTTCAGTACTATCTACCTGCCCAGACACTTTGATTTGTTGGTTTACTTTGGTGTTTTGACTGATTTGCGCATCCGCCGCTTGTGCGACACTTACCCAACAACTCATGCCACTTAATACCAATACTTGTGCAATTTTATTTAATTTAGTCATGTTTGCTTCCTCTAATGCCTGTTTATGTTAATGACACTGAGATAACGGGTGACGAGAGTTGTTTATTCCAATTTAAATAAATTTAAGACGAATTAAGATATTTAACCCTATATTTCAGATGCTGAATTATGGTGCTTGGTGGGAAGTTAAAAATGGCATGAAAAATAGGTATTAGGAGCCGTGTCTATAGTGCAGACCAATAAAATATCTGACTCTATTGGCTGTTGAGTCTTATTTGTTGTGTTAGCTAGCATTAATGATTGAAGGCCTTGCTATTGATCTTCCTGCTTGGCATTTCTATGGTTATACCAACAATAACATTGCTCAGGTTGTGCATAGGCCCTGTACGGTCGATGTCTATTCTTATTAATCCGATAAAATATTTTTAGGTAGCTCTTCAACATGTTATATCTCTGGAATATTTATCTAATAATGCATGCTCGATATATAGCTTATTAGCCGATGGCATTAGATGTTTAGCCATTGATTCAGGCTTTTTCTGCCGGTACATGCTCACAAGTGAATGGAGCCTGCTGCTGCAAATTTAGCGACAAAAAAAGTAGCGCGCTTTTTAGTGTTACTAAACATTGCGCTACTCAGGGGGGAATATACATTCTTTAAATAAAGGCACACGTTGGGTGTAATGCCTTTATTTAAACTATTTGAGTGCAGTTAGTGTTTAGCAACTTCCAATTGGTCAACAACTTCCTGTACGTCAGTTGTGTTTTTAGCCATTGTCAGTGCTAATTCCCTTTCAGCGTCAGAGTCAACGTTACCCGCTAACGTTACCGCACCTTCTTTTACTTCTACCTCAATAGCCGTACCACTAACTTCTGATTCAAGTAAAAGTTTTGTCTTAATTACCGTTTCAATTTTAGAATCCGTTAATGCCACTAACATTTTGCTATCTTTGTGGGCTTTTTTATTCACTACGGTTAAGCGGTTATCTACTGAATCTACGCCGTCGACACTGGCAACTAACTCTTCTGCTAATGCTTTATCAACTTCACTATCAACTTTACCGGTGAGGATGACCACTCCATTTTGGACATCAGTATTAATTTCAAAAGAGTTTAGGTTGGTATTAAATAACAAAGTACTCTCGGCTTTACCATCCAACCAAGCGTCTCTTGAATTATCTTTCCATGTATTCTCAGCGTAAGCTGCTGATGAACCAACCGTTAATAAAGTTAACGCAACAATCGAACGAATTGAGTTTTTCATATTACTCTCCTTTTGATTAAGTTCACTTCAATAAAGCGATAACCATGCCAAACAATCAAGCTGTTGATTTGCAGTATTTTTTAGTGTTTTGTTGTGGTTTTACATTCAATGTATTTGTGTTATTTACAGACAAGGTTGTAAAAAATTCACAAGCCGTTATAGCTAGGGGAATGGCGAATGAAGAAAAGTTTTTACTGTGAGGAGTTGATATCAATATGGGTTAGTTATACCGATCAATTTTTTGTATCGGGTATTGCTAGAAAACATCAACAAAAAAGCCAGCGTTTATCCTACGCTGGCTTTTTTACGGCAGATTTAGAAAATTACTGCGCTATTTTTACGCGAATTTTATTATTAGACACTTTGGTTTCATGTAAGTGCTTTAGTGCCAACTTGGCTTCTTTTTCATCTGGCATTTCAATAAAGGCAAAACCTTTAGATTTACCGGTTTCTTGATCTAGTACCAAGTTACAGTCAGTAACGGTGCCATGAGCAGAAAATAAAACGCGGAGTTCTTGTTCTGTGGTTGAGCGAGAAAGATTTCGGGCTAAAAGTTTCATCTTAAACCTTAGATATGTGATTGCTTAATTGAATTGTCTCATAGTTTAGCAATAGACCAAGTTATTTTGTTTATATCGACAAAATAACTTGCGCTATTGTTTGAAACTTAGCAACACGATATTTTAATGTTGCTAGGCGCGGAACACTACTAGCAACGATATGCTAAAGATTATGCCTTTTCGGGAATATTAGCTAATACCGCGATCAATAACTGCCAATATTGCTCAACAGTAGCGATTTGCACTTTTTCATCTGGCGAGTGAGGGAATTTTATCGTTGGGCCAAATGACACCATATCCCAATGCGGGTAGGCAGTTTTGAACAAACCACATTCTAGACCGGCATGTATCACCATAATTTCAGGCACTTTATCAAATAGCGTTTGATAAGTATCACGTACCGTTTGCATTAAAGCCGAGCTAGTATCAGGCTTCCAACCTGGGTAAGCACCAGAAAACTTAATGTTGGCGCCAGCAAGTTCAAATACTGATTGCACCATGGTCTGCGCCTCTAAACGTCCATCGTCATGTAAGCTTCGAATCAGGGTCATGGCGACAAATTTATTACCTTTGCTGCGCATCACACCTAAATTTAGTGACGTTTCGACAATGCCTTCAATATCATCACTCATACGCAACACGCCATTTGGGCAGGCGTTAAGGGCTCGTAAAATGATGGTTTGTGTTGCTTGCGTCCAACACTCGTCAAAAGTTTCTGGCGAAATTAATAGCATCTCAATATCGGTTTCGATAGTACCTAATGAGTGACGTATGGTTGCTAAATACTCCGCTAATTTGGCTTTTAATGGCGCAATTTGTTCGCGGTTAATAACAAAACTGGCATCGGCTTCACGCGGGATAGCGTTGCGTAAACTACCGCCGTTTAACTCGGTTAGGCGTAAATCAAACTCTTTACTCGCCTCAAGTAAAAAGCGGACCAATAACTTGTTGGCATTGGCACGGCCAGTATGAATATCAACACCAGAATGCCCTCCTTTTAAGCCTGAAATAGAGAGGTTAAATGATTCAACATCAGCTGGTACCGCTTCATTAGTAATAGCAAATGTCGCTTCACCATCGATGCCACCGGCACAACCCATGTAGACTTCGCCCTCTTGTTCAGAGTCGGTATTAATCAACAGGTCACCTTCCAGCCAACCCGCTTCGAGACCAAAAGCGCCAGTCATACCAGCTTCTTCATCAATAGTTACTAAAACCTCTAACGGACCATGGGGAATATCATTACTGGCCAAAACGGCTAATGCAGAAGATAAGCCAATGCCATTATCGGCACCGAGCGTAGTCCCTTCAGCGGTAACCCAATCGCCATCAGCTTCAGTAATGATGTAAGGTTTAATGGGGTCATTAAGAAAATCATGCTGAGTATCCGCATTTTTTTGCGGTACCATATCCATATGCGCTTGTAGAATTACGCCTTGTTTATTTTCCATGCCGGCGGTGGCGGGCTTCTTAATGATTAAGTTACCTACTGCGTCTTCTTTAACACTAAGTCCTAGCTCTCTCGCCCAAGATTGGATCCAAAGCGATATTTTTTGTTCGTGTTTTGAAGGGTGTGGAATGCTACAAATTTGATCAAAAATTTGCCATAACTTATTCGGTTGTAGTTGTGTTAACGTGCTCACTGGAATTCCTTAAATTTTCTGCCCTAGATTAATCTAGGGATTGACGACAATAGACGGTATTGACGGTTACTTATCAGCCATTAAAAATTGCCATTGCTCATTAAAGTCGTTACTGGGCTTTTTGGTAAAGTCAGAGCGAACATATTGATTGATTTTACCTTCAGCGAAGGCCATCAAAATATTAGCTAAAGCCTGTTCTGAAATACTAAAACCTTTACCTTCTCTGAGTTTTCGCTCGCGTAAAACTTGTTTAAATTGTGATTCTAGCTTCTCAAAAAATTGATTAACCCGAGCTCGTAAGCGCTCGTTTTCGCCCATTAAGGCATCACCAGCAAGAATTCGACACATACCGGGATTGCGCTCGGCAAAAATTAATAAAACATGCAAAATATGGTGACAACGAATCAGTGCTTCTTTGTGATCGGATAAAATCAAGTTCACGCGCGAAAAAATGGATTCTTCAATAAACTCTATTAAGCCCTCAAACATCCGTGCCTTCGACGGAAAGTGGCGATAAAGCGCGGCTTCCGAAACGCCAACTTCGGCGGCAAGCTTTGCTGTTGTGATCCTTTGTCCTGCGCTTGTTTGAAGCATATGTGCAAGGCATTCTAAAATTTGTTGTTTACGATTAGGTTTTTGAGTCGCCGGCATAAAACTGATTCTCTATTTTTGTTATTTTTCAGTAGCCATCCAATGGTGCTTATTACTGAAAATTTAGCGTGATTGTATAGTGTTAACTAGCTGATGTTCAACTCTGAAATCAGCTTTTCGGCTGCGCGATTAACTTTTTTAATGACGGTTGAAAGCTTGTTGAATATGTAGCACAAGTTGTTTGGCAAGCTCATTTTTGCTCATCAAAGGTAACACTTTTTCATCGTTTGTCGTAAACACGGTTAAGGCATTGTCGTCACTATTAAAGCCTTGGCCGGCTGCAGCAACATTATTGGCGGCAATCATATCAAGATTTTTACGCGCTAATTTGTCGCGAGCATAATGTTCAACATCTTGGGTTTCAGCGGCAAAGCCGACAGTAAAAGGCTTATTTTTCATTGCAGCGACATCAGCAACAATATCAGGGTTTTTAATGAGTTTAAGTTGCATGGTGTCTTGAGACTTTTTAATTTTTTCATCGGCTATGTGGTCAATTCGATAATCAGCCACTGCGGCGCAAGCGACAAAAACATCTGAGACAGGGGCCAGTGCTAACGCTTGTTGGTGCATTTCGATAGCACTCGTCACCGCAATTTTATTACAACCTTGAGGGGTAGCTAAGTTAACGGGGCCGGCAATGATGCTCACATCTGCGCCAAGTTGCTGGGCAGCACTGGCAATGGCAAAGCCCATTTTGCCACTACTGTGATTAGAGATATAACGCACGGGGTCGATAGCTTCACGGGTTGGCCCAGCGGTAATTAACCATTTTTGCCCAGCTAAAGGCTTGTGCTCAGCGGCAAAAGCGCCACTGTCATTGATTTGTTTTACCTGTTGGCAAGTTAAGTCGACTAATTCTGGCACGTCTAACATGCGCCCCAGACCAACATCGCCACAGGCTTGTTCTCCAGTGCCTGGGCCAAATATCGTGTAATGCCATGACGTTAAAGTCTTAATGTTGTTTTGCGTTGCTTGGTTATGCCACATTTGTTGGTTCATGGCAGGGGCAACCGCAATAGGTGCGGCGGTTGCTAAACACAAGGTTGTTAATAAGTCATTGGCCATGCCAGCGGCAATTTTAGCAATTAGATCGGCGGTTGCTGGCGCAATTAAAATAAAGTCCGCCCACTTTGCCAGTTCGATATGACCCATAGCCAATTCAGCTTGAGTATCTAACAAGCTATCAGATACCGCGTTGGCTGATACAGCTTGTAATGTGAGTGGCGTAATAAAAGCTTTCGCGCCTTCGGTCATCACTACACGAACATCCGCGCCTTGATCTTTTAATCGACGCACCAGCTCTGGTGTTTTATAGGCGGCAATACCACCACTGATACCTAATAGGATTTTTTTACCCTGAAGAATCTGCATAAACTGCTAATATTAATAACGACAATGGCCGATAAGATAGCATTATTCGCGCTTTTTTTAAAATCACTTTGCAAGGATGCACATATGTTAAAAGACTGGCCGGCCGAGGAAAAACCCCGTGAGAAGTTATTACAGCATGGCGCCAAAAGTTTAAGTGACGCGGAATTGCTAGCAATATTCTTACGTACCGGCGTTAAAGGTTGCCATGTTGTTGACCTTGCACGTAAATTATTAAAAAGTTTTGGCAGTATTTCGCAAATATATCAAGCTGAATTAGATGGCTTTTGTCAGCATCATGGCTTAGGTGTGGCAAAATACGTGCAGTTACAAGCATGTTTAGAAATGTCAAAACGCTATTTAGCTGAACAAATGCAAATGGGCCAGGCGTTAACTTCGTCATTGAGCACACAGCACTTTTTAACTGCTGAGTTGCGTCATGAAACTCGCGAAGTATTTGCGGTGTTGTTTTTAAACAGCCAACATCAAGTACTCAAGTTTGAACGTTTATTTCACGGCACCATTAATGCGGCTGCGGTTTATCCACGTATTGTGGTTGAGGCAGCAATAAAATATCAAGCGGGAGCGGTAATTTTGGCGCATAACCATCCGTCGGGGATTGCAGAGCCAAGTATGGCCGATAATCAAATTACCAGTCGCTTAGAGCAAGCTCTTGCTTTAATTGATATAAAAGTCCTTGATCATATAATAGTTGCGGGTTGTCATTGTTATTCGTATGCTGAACATGGTCGAATTAACGCACAGTGAATAAAATAAAATGCAAGTGCTGTAAATAAGGAGTCTCTATGAGCGATATTGACAAAATACTAGATAGCGAAGAAAACGAACGCCGACAATCTTTCCGTATAGATATGGAAAAAGAGTTAATTGATATTGTTTGGACTGATGACGATGGTCATCAACAGCGCAAGAAAATAGCTTGTTTAGATTTTTCTCGTGGTGGTTTAAAAGTAGATTGTGATTGCGCTATAGCGGCAAATACTGAAGTAACCATCATCTTTAAAGCAGCGAATCCAAATAGTCAAAAATTGTTTGGCAAAGTATTACGCTCAATTAAACAAGACAATGGTTGGTTTGAAGTTGCGATGCAGCTTAACGATCTAGCTTAAGTTAATCCTTTATTATTGAACTATAATGAAGTGGTTGTTGTATTTTAAGTAGTAAAAAAGGAATTACCGAAATGATGATTTTAGTAGGCGGGGAAAAAGGGGGTAGTGGTAAAAGCTGCCTTGCTCAGAATTTAGCTGTATATTTTGCCCGTGAGAAAAAAGCCATTGTATTGATGGTTGATTGTGATCCACAACGCACCACGTCAGATTGGATACAAGCGAGAAATGCGGATCCATCGCTGCCGGCAATTAATTGTATTCAGCTCTATGGTAAAATTCGCAATGACTTATTGAGTCTTAATCAGCATTATGACTATGTTGTAGTTGATTGTGGTGGTCAAGATAACTTAGCACTTCGAGCGGCTATGTCTGTGGCAGATCATGTGGTTATTCCATTAAGACCAAAGCGTCGTGATTTAAAAACCGTGCCGCATATGGAAGACATGTTAAGCACTTGTAAAATGGTTAACCCTAAAATGTTGGCATCATTTGTTATTACCCAGTGCCCGTCTTTACCTAATCAAGCTGGTCGCATTTTAGAAGCAAAAGAAGTCTGTAGCTCATTTGGCATTAATGTTTTAAATGCGGTGACCTTTAATCGCAATATTTATGATGACAGTGAAGAGTTGGGCTCATCAGTGCTGGAAATTGAGCCTGATAGTAAAGCCGCTGCAGAAATGAGTGCAATAGCAGAAGAGCTATTAGCGATGAAACCGGACAATTCTCATGAGTTTAAGTGATTTAAAAAAATCCAAGGATGGTCCGAAAAAGAAGAAAAAGTTCACGGTTGACGAATTTATTGCCGACGCAGAAAATTACGCGCAAGGTCAACCCAAAATAGTCAACCGAGAACATGAAGAACTGTCGTTACAACAAGCGGTAGTGGCCGCTAAAGAGCGCGCTGCTTTGCAAGCAAAGACTAGCACCGAAGGTGGACGTCGTTTTCGTCCAGCGACATTTACTTTGAGTGAAACGGCAATAGAACAACTGCAAGAACTCGCCAAAGAAACTCAATTAGCCAAATCGCATATTATTCGCATTTTGATTGATGAACTGTGTAATCAAGATCAAAAAGAGAAATTACGTCGCTTATTAGACTCTAAAATAAGCTAATATTGCGCTGTTATTACTCGACTCGAATAATAATAGCGCATAAAAAACGTAATTTAGCGCGATTTTTCTGGTTAAGTTGTTGAATTATATTTGTTTTCAAATATGTTCACTTTAAAGGTGATTAATACTGGTATTCATTTTTCACTTTCACTATAATATGCCACCTTTTTCAGGATCCCGGGGCGACGGTCTTGGGGAAATATAGCTCGAGCTGAAATTAATTTTTGGAGTACTCATATGTCTAAAGTTTGCCAAGTAACAGGCAAAAAGCCAATGGTTGGTAACAACCGTTCGCACGCAAGAAACGCGACTCGTCGTCGTTTTTTACCTAACCTTCAAACTCACCGTTTTTGGGTTGAGAGTGAAAATAGCTTCGTTAAATTACGTTTAACTCCGAAAGGAATGCGTATTATCGATAAAAAAGGTATTGATGCAGTATTAACTGATATCCGTGCCCGTGGCGAAAAAGTCTAAGGAATTACAATGCGTGATAAAATTCGTTTAGTTTCTAGTGCCGGTACTGGTCACTTTTACACTACAGATAAGAACAAAAAAACTATGCCTGAAAAGATGGAGATCAAAAAGTTTGACCCTCGCATCCGTCAGCATGTTATCTATAAAGAAGCTAAAATCAAGTAATTGATAGCCTCTAATTTAAAAGCCCGGTCTATACCGGGTTTTTTATTGCCTAAAGAAAATGTCTCGCTCAGTTAATTGTCGCAATACGTTAATATTTAGTTACTTTTATCTACTTGACGAAAGTTGCCTTGATAAAATCTTCTGATATACACTCAATATTAATAAAAATAGTTGTCGCATTGATTAACGTTTAATCACTGCCAAGACACATGCGCGTAATATTCGGAGTTATTATCAATATCAACTCAATCCCCACTGTTATAGCTGGCCCTATGGTTAGGCATGTTAGTCAACAGCAATTAACGTTTTGGTTAGTTACCAATAAACCTTATACCTTGCAATTTCAGTTATTTACGGCAGACTCAGTCGTTAGTGAAATTACTTTAAATTCAGAGCAGCACCAACAAATTCAGCTTGGTGACTATGCTGTTTTAAATTTGATATCCATAGGTTTTTCGCCAGCATTGCCGTTAAACTCAATACTTGCCTATAACTTTATCTTTATCGATGACGAGCAACAGCAATCATTAGCCGAATTAATGCCCGACATCCTTTATTCAGGGCAAAAGTACCCTAATTTTGTAATTAACGCAGACGTTAAGCAATTGTTGCATGGCTCTTGTCGGAAACCTCATTTTGATAGCCGTGATGGTTTAGTGCAAGTTGATCAGGTCATCGCGGATTCGATTAACGATGCCAAAACAAGGCCGGCAATGCTAATGATGTCAGGCGATCAAATCTATGCTGACGATGTTGCAGGGCCAATGTTAGTGGCTATTCATCAAGTGATTGCGCAATTAGGCTTATATGGTGAACAGTGGCAAGGGACGGTAGTAAGTTCTAGTGATGAGCTATTTGCTAGCGCGCTTTGTTATTATCAAAGAGACAAATTATTACCACATAATAAGGCTAATAAAGCGGTATACGAGAAAATATTTGCCGCCAGCAAAAAACCGATATTTACCTCGGTTAATGCGAAAAATCATTTAGTCACCTTGGCGGAAGTGTTCGCTATGTATTTATTAACTTGGTCACCGGTGATGTGGCGTTTGGTTAATTTAAAATCACATCAAGTGCCAGAACAATTTTTGGCGACTTATCAAACTGAAACCGCAATCATCGAAGGCTTCGTCTCAGGTTTGTCCAAGGTTGCTCGTTCATTAGCGCACATACCCACTTATATGATTTTTGATGATCATGACATTACAGATGATTGGAACTTAACTCGAGCTTGGGAAGAAGCAGCCTACCAGCATCCATTTTCTAAGCGCATTATTGGTAATGCCTTAATTGGTTATTGGTTGTGTCAAGGCTGGGGCAATGCCCCAGATAAGTTTAGCGAATTTAACCAAAATGCTAAGCACTATTTTGCCAACGGTGCATTGGTGCAACAAGAGCAGTTAATTGATGAATTGTTTGCTTGGCAGCAGTGGCATTATAGCTTAGCGACTAGTCCTAAAATCATCGTGTTAGATACGCGCACTCAGCGCTGGCGCTCTGAAAGCAATGCTAATAAACCATCAGGGTTAATGGATTGGGAGTCTTTATCTGAATTACAGCAAGAATTAATTGATCAGAGTGAAGTGATATTAGTTTCTCCCGCACCGATTTATGGCGTTAAGATGATTGAAACCATTCAACGAGTTTTTACCTTTTTCGGCTTACCACTCGTGGTCGATGCAGAAAACTGGATGGCACACTCGGGTACCGCTAATGTAATGTTAAATATATTTCGGCATGTCAAAACACCGCCGAATTTTATTATTCTTTCCGGTGATGTCCACTATTCATTTTTTTATGAAATTACCCATCGTTTTAGACGTAATAATGCACGTATTTTTCAAATCACCGCAAGTGGTATCAAAAATCAATTTCCAGCAGGATTATTAAGCTGTTTAGAACGCTTGAACCGTTATTTATATGCCAGTTACTCCCCATTAAACTGGTTTACCAAGCGTCGGCGCATGAAAGTACAAGTGCGTAAGCCCAACCCTGAGCGTAGTAACAGCTTAATTAATCAAAGTGGTATCGGTTTGATCACGCTAACCTCAGATGAACAAGTTGTTAAAGCGGAACTGTTGACGGTGGACAATCAGCGAGTGGTATTTCATCCACTCAATAGCGAAGCTGGCAAAACAGCATAATTTTTCATACCTGATGAATAAGAAAAAGGAGAGGGCAGTTAAGTGCCCTCTTTTGTTATTTTTTATTTTGTACTAAAAGCTGTTTCAACTATGATTTTTGTTGTTTGATCCAGTCGTGAGTCAGCTCTTCAAGCAATGCCAAAGGTAGGCTGCCATTTTTTAGCAGTTGATCATGAAAGGCTCTGATATCAAACTGTTTTCCAAGTGCTTGTTCAGCTTGAGCACGTAATTGACGAATTTTTATCTCGCCAATTTTGTACGATAACGCTTGTGCGGGCCAGCTGATATAACGATCAATTTGTCCAATCACATCAGCCATGCTTAAGGCAGTATTTTCAGCTAAGTAATCAATGGCTTGTTGACGAGTCCAGCCTTGAGCATGAATGCCGGTATCAACCACTAAACGACATGCACGCCACGCTTCATAAGTTAAACGGCCAAAATCACTATATGGGTTTTGATAAAAGCCCATTTCTTTGCCTAAACGCTCAGCATAAAGCCCCCAACCCTCACCGAAGGCCGAGTGATATAAGGTTTTGCGAAATTCTGCCATATCAACTTCTTGAGCAATAGCGCTTTGAAAGTGATGACCGGGTTCTGCTTCATGAAAGGTTAAAGCTTCTAAAGTGTATAAAGGTTGGCTACTTAAGTTTTGGGTTTCTAAAAAGTAGGTGCCTGATGTAGTGCCACTGCCATCAGAGGCAACGTAATAGGCGCCGCCGTTCGGACTTGGTTTAATATCAAAGGTCGAACGGGGTAAGACAGAAAACCACTTCGGTAATTGTGCGGCCATTTTACGCGTGATATAGCTGGCTTTTTCCAGCATGTCCATTGCGCTGTCGGTGTAAAATTGCTCATCGGTACGTAGAAATTGAATAAAGTCTTTAAATTTACCCTTAAAGCCAACCGCTTTCATAATTTGCTGCATTTCTTGGCGAATACGGCTGATTTCATCAAGACCCAGTTGATGAATTTCATCTGCGGAAAGATCAGTGGTGGTGTAATATTCAATTAGATATTGGTAGTATTCTGCTCCTCCCTTAATGCTGCCAATCCCCGCGGTTGTCCGACAATTGGTCATATATTCTTGGGTGAAAAAATCATAAAACGCTTGGTATTCGGGGATTACCGTGTCTTTTATCAGCGTTCTTACTTGCTGGCGATATTGTGCTTGTTGGTTTGGTGAAATGGCTTTAGGCATATTCAACATCGGCGCGTAAAAAACACTGTCTTCAATATTAGCCACTAAATGCTTGCTGATTTTTTTTTCATAACCTTTAAAGCTTTCACAATATTGCGTATGGCTCAATGCTATCGCCTGTTTTAAGTCGACAATATGCTCTTGGTTATAACGTGGGTAATCTGCGAGGCTTTGCAAGTAATTACGGTAGTCCTCTTCAGTTAAAAACGACATGTTTGCTGGTGCACCGGCAAAGTAACTAAAAAAACTTGAGTAATACGTCAGTGGGTATAGGTGATCTTGATACAGATAACTTTTCGCTTCTGTTTCTCGTTCATATTTGAACAAACGATAGCTGACTTGCTCCGTTTCGGATAATTTAGTGACATCAATATTTTTAATACGTTTTAACAAGTCATTATTATAGTATTTTCGACGTTCGCGGCCCTTTTGTGACATTTCAGGTAATTTACCTTGCATGCGGAAGGCATCAGGGTCTTTTCGAAAGAAAATTTGCTCCTGATTGGCGACTTGCCAATGTTCATCAAGTAATTGTAAAAATTGCGTACTTGCTTGGCTAGCCAAGGTACTGGTTGCGCTGAATAAAGCGCTCAATATCAATACGGTGACACTGCATTGTCTGAATTTCATTGCTTAGCCTTAATTTTGGCGAGAGGGTATTATTTATTGGCATTAGTGTATAGCGATGTACTAATAAGCTCAATTTTTTCGTATCATGATGCGAGTTGAAAACTTTGGGTGGTTATTATGGTGAAATTATCAAAAACGGGTTGGAATAATGTCATTATTATTGTGGTTATGGGCTTTATTTTATTGATTAATGCCACCAGCAAAAAAATAAACTCACCATCGGACACAAGCGAGGAAGTCAGCGAGCACACAGTCGCCTTGGTGGGCGAGAATAATGTTATTTTAACGCTCAGCATTAATAATGTGCTTGCTATTGAACGCATTGGTCGCACGTGGCGGGCAACTCCTGCGAGTATATCTGGCCAGGCATTAGAGCAAATGATGATGTCGTGGCAGCACAGTAGTGGTGAAGCAATAGCGCAAGCCCCAGAAATAGATCGACAATTTTCGCTTGATGTTCAACTTGATATTGCGGGTCAAGCACAACCCTTACAGTTAAATTTTTATGCCACAGAGCAACAATTAATGATATTCAATCAAACTTCACAACAGTGGTTAGTGATGCCGTTAGCTATGTATGGGCAATTATTTCCACAAGAGATTTTTGCCATTTAACGCCAATCCATTTAGGCTAATTACCTGAGTTATATCCACTTTAATGACGGGCACAGAGGAAGTAAATTTATGAGAAAATGCGCAATTTTATCCATGGACAGTTTAGCGGATTTTGAAGTTTATGATTGTTTACTTGATCAGCCCATGCGGGCTTTAGGCTGGCAAACCGAAGCTATTTCATGGCGTAATACTGAGGTAAATTGGTCTGACTATGCGGCGGTGATTATTCGCAGTCCTTGGGATTACCAAGATGATATGGAGAGTTTTATCAAGGTCTTAACGACTATTGAACAATCGCCAGCCCGACTCGAAAATAGCTTGGCTGTGGTGCAGTGGAATATCAATAAAGGTTATTTAAAAAGCTTAGCCGCAGATGAAGTTACCATCGTGCCAACGTTATGGCCGGAGAGATTTGACGCTAACGATATCGGTGAGTATTTTGACTATTTTACCACCGAGCAAATAGTTTTAAAGCCTCGTGTCAGTGCCAACGCGGATAATACCTTTTGGTTAACGAAAGATAATTACCAAGATAAAATGGCGGTGTTAACTCAGGCGTTTGCTAGCCGTGAATTGATGGTGCAACCGTTTATTGAGGCGGTTTGCCAAGAGGGGGAATTCTCATTGTTTTATTTTAATGGTCAGTACAGCCATGCGATTTTAAAAACCCCCGCACAAGGTGACTTTCGCGTGCAAGAAGAGCATGGTGGAGCTCTCTTGTCGGTAACGCCAGAAGCCGAATTAGTAACCGTTGCAAATAAAACCATGCAAGCGCTCAGCAAGCTTCATGGTAACTTACTCTATGCCCGTATTGACTTTGTTCGTCATGAAAATAGCTTTGCTTTAATGGAGGCTGAGTTAATTGAACCATCGCTTTATTTTAATATGGATGCAGACTCAGCGCCACGCTTTGCACAGGCATTTGACGCCCGCATGAGCAAATTTGAGGCGCAATCTGCGCTAGGAAAGTCTTAATATGCCAGAGTTACCAGAAGTCGAAGTTTGCCGTTTAGGCATTACGCCACATATTGTTGGCCAAAGAGTTATTAATGTTGTGGTGCGCAATGCCAAGTTGCGCTGGCCGATTCCGAACGAAGTGCACAGTGTGGTCAATAACGTCGTAGAAAAAATAGAACGACGCTCTAAATATTTATTACTCAGGTTTTCCAGTGGTACGCTGTTATTACATCTAGGTATGTCGGGCTCAGTGCGTATTCTTGAACAAGACACCGCCGCGGCCAAGCATGATCACTTTGAAATGTTATTTGATAACGGCAAAATGTTACGCTTAAACGATCCACGTCGCTTCGGCGCGGTGTTATGGTTTCCCGAGCATCATGACCAACAAGGCTTATTAACAAAGTTGGGCCCTGAGCCGTTAACCGATAACTTTAGCTATGGGCATTTATTTGCCAAAGCCAATAATCGCAAAGTACCGATTAAAACTTTTTTAATGGACAACCATGTGGTGGTGGGTGTCGGTAATATTTATGCCAATGAAGCATTGTTTATCGCCAGTATTCACCCTGCGACGTTAGTGAATAGTATTAGTGAGGAGAAGTTTAACCAGCTAACCGATATTATTAAGCAAGTATTAGCTGCGGCAATCGAGCAAGGGGGCACGACGTTAAAAGACTTTACCCAAGCCGATGGTAAGCCGGGCTACTTTGCCCAAAAACTGTTTGTTTATGGTCGTGCTGGTGAAAAATGTGATGGTTGCCAAACGGTATTAGAAGAAATTCGTCAGTCGAATCGCAGTTCAGTATTTTGCCCGCAATGTCAGGTACCACCTCAACCACAAGCCAAATCTAGTGATAAAATGACGATCACTAATAAAAAAACAGTTAAGAAGAAAGTGCTTAAGAAGAAAACCGTTAGTAAGCCCCGTGCTAAATAAAGCAACAAAATTTGACTAGCCGTTAGTCGTTGCATTACAGCATAAATTAAGGTCTAAGTTGAACGTCAGGCATGGCGTCTGATATTTTGTATCGATAGATGGGCGATTTATAAAAGTCACCTAGGGTGATCACTTGTTCTGGCTGCCATGAGGGTAAAGCAAAATTATTGCTGATCAAATAGTCAACATTAGGTTGTTCTACTCGAAGTTTATCGTTTATTTTACTCATCGCCTGCGGATATAAATAACAAACTAATACCGATGCCTTAGGGAGTTTGGCATGATAAAAGTTTTCTCGGTATAAGGTGAGGTTGTCTAAAGCGAATAGCTTTTTAGCTAATAACGAAGTAAGCCAGGGCAATAGTGACAATTCATAGCCAATTATTTGTCTTTTCGGCTGGCTTTTTGCCAAAGGAATAACAAAGTTTCCCCAACCACTGCCCAAATCAACGATGGTGCCGCTACCCGTTTCAGCAATTAACTTCAGCATAGCATGATAAGCTTTGCTTGAGCTTGGCATTGGCGATATTCCCAACTTGATGGTGTTGTAGATCAGCGAAGTGGCAAGATAAGCCAGTGCGCTGAACAGCAAAATATCGACTATACTCATGTTTCGCTCCGGTGTGGGCGGCTTAAATTTATGTGAGCAATACGTTAACTGTGATGTTTTTCTTATGCAATGCTTTTTGCATATACGCGCGTATTCACTGGCGCTGACCAATAGGGTTTGTATGGTGTATCTGTTTAGGGCCAGTATGGCTTAAAACAAGTCGTTAAAAAGTTTATCAGCCAAAAGCTACTTACTCCCCAGTATTCACTGTACAATGATATGTTACGCATAATGGTTATATTGTGTGTACTGCGCTACAGTTTATATAAACGTAATCTTCAGATGCCCCAAAAAGAGTTAAATAGCTACATGACACCCCATGAAAACATTGCCGAATTAATTGAAAATTTAGAGTCGGAAATCGCCTCACTTAATCAACAAATTACCACCTTGAAAAAAGAGCCTGAGAGCTTTAATGAACAAGTGCTTTTTAAATATATAGAAACCTGCAGTACCGGTAAAACTAAAGACTTTGTTCGCTCGTTAGGCGTTAAGTCAGAACGCGGTTCTTTATTCTCCTCGGGTGATGTAAGTAAATTAATTAAAGACGGTAGTGATGATGTTTCACCCGAATTACTCGCTATGGCAAGACAAGTGGCTAATACCAAGAATAAATACGGCAAAAAGCGCTAAGTCAGTCAAAACGATTCATCACTTAGTCTATAGCCAGCTAAATTCAAATTCTGTGTTGTAATGGTGATAACAACTCAGAATTAAACTTTTCACCAAAGATAAAGAGAATAATATGAGTAAAGGTATAGTTAAGTGGTTTAATGCAGATAAAGGTTTCGGTTTTATTACGCCAGAAGATGGTAGTAAAGATTTATTTGTCCACCATTCAGAAATTCAGTCAGGTGGCGAATACGCGACATTGGCTGATGGCCAAGCGGTTGAATTTGAAGTTGGCCAAGGGCAAAAAGGTCCATGTGCAAATAAAGTTGTTGCTGTTTAAGCGCGCGTGAATAATAAACGGGTGCGCCAAACGCACTCGCTTATCTCTGCTATTACTTTGCTAAGCCATTACTTTCATTTCTGCCATAAAGCCATTCGCGCTTTTGCTAGCGTGCCATTTTTAATTCAATTACTGTCAACCCATACCTAGACGGGTCAGCTTCAGCATTTAATGCCTTATTTACAGCTGTTTTTATGAATAGAATTTTCCAGAGCTTGCTTCACAATCGGGTGTACAAACTGACCGACATCGCCATGGTGCAAAGCAACCTCTTTCACTAACGTTGAAGAAATAAAAGAGTTTTTTTCTGCGGGTGTTAAAAATACCGACTCTAAATCGGGGGCTAAACGTCGATTCATGTTAGCTAATTGAAACTCATAATCAAAATCAGACACCGCACGTAAACCACGAATAAGTACTTTCGCTTGATGATCTTTGGCAAAATCCACTAATAGTCCGCTAAAACCGACTATAGTGACATTCGGTAAGTGTTGCGTTACTGCCTCAAGTAAAGCGACACGTTGCGCCAAATCAAAGTGTGGCTTTTTACTTGGGCTCGCCGCAATGCCGACAATGACCTCACTAAATAAGCGGCTTGCGCGTTCGATTAAATCGGCATGACCGTTGGTGACAGGATCAAAGGTTCCTGGATAAATCGCTTTAACTGACATAATTTTAGCTGAATTCAAAGGGGTGAAAACCTATTGTAATTGCACTGGCGGTTAAATTCAAAAACAATAAAAAATCCACTTACACACCGCTTAGTTCAATTGGCTTAAAGTATTTACTCGAAATACTTTAATTTTGGCTGATTTTGATAGTATGATAGAAAAATCTTTGTCGACAAATACAAGAAGTAGTCTCCATGAAAACTAGGGATAAAATAATTCAAGCCAGCATTGCATTATTTAATGAACAAGGTGAACGTAATGTTACCACTAATCACATTGCCGCCGATCTTGGAATCAGCCCAGGGAACCTTTATTACCACTTTCGTAACAAAGAAGACATAATCCTATCAATCTATGAAGAGTATGCCCGTAACTTATTGATAGAAACCATGCCAGAAGTTAGCCCTGACGTTAAACCACTTGATGCCATTATTTTATATATGGATGTGGTTTTTCAGGCGATGATGAAGTTTAGATTTTTCTACAGTAACCTACCGGTACTGTTGGCAAAAAATCCTTTATTGCATGATAAGTATGTCGAAGTACAAGGTTTTATTGCACAACGAGTAAGTGAGTTATTACTTTCACTGCGTGAAGCTAAAATAATGGATTTTTCTGACGAGGACTTACCCGATATTGTCAGTATTTTACGTTTAGTGAATACCTTTTGGTTAAGTTTTTATCAAACCCAAAACAACGATAGCGAAATCAACGATGCGGTGTTTTATCAAGGGGTGTTGAAGATTTTAGTGATTATTCAGCCTTACATTAGTGAAAATGCTAAGAGCGAGTTTCTAAAGGCGCGTGCTATGTATCGTCAACGTTGTCAGGCTAGTTTGGACGCGGCATAAACCATAAAGAATAATTGCTATCTCACGCTAACAGCTCCTTGTTAAGCTTTAAGACTGGTAACCGTTTAATAACGCTTGCCAGTTTTTTTCGGACCATTGAAAATTAGTTACTCTATGACTTTCTTTACGAAATGATCTCAGTAATCTCGCCATATTTTCTTCAGGCCATTTACCTTGTTGTTGTCGCTGCTCGCCGCGGTCAAAATCAATCAACCAAACTTTGCCATGGTCATCTATTAAAATGTTATGGGCATTTAAGTCGTGATGATATATCCCTTGCTGATGAAAGGCCTTAATCACTTGGCCAATTTTTTGCCATAGCAGATCATCAATACTATGAGTGCTAAGAATAGCGACGAGGTCTTGGGCATTTTCAATTCGAGATGATAATAAATCTGCGCGGTAGCATAAGCCGTGTTTTACTACCCTAAATGCGATGGGTTTCGGCACAGGCAAGCCTAATGCCCGCATTGATTTTAGTAAGGAAAACTCGCGCGCAGCACGGGTTTTAGCGATACCGGTAAATAAATATTGGTCGTTAATCATTTTGCCGATCAGGCCGCCGCGATAATAATGACGCAATACCCAATTACGTTTAGCGCTTGTAGCGTTTTCTGTGGCAATAAACCACGTGGTGCCACGGCCTTGCGCACTGCCTACAATGGCATTTTTTGCTTGCCAATAATCGCTATTGAGCATGTCAGGGCTAAAAGCGTTAATTTCATCGCTGTCATATTGGCAATAAACATTACCGTGCTGAAAAGTTTTTTCGTGACAGGGTTTTACAATTGCGGGCTGGTTCAAGATAATAGGCCTATATTATATATCAGCTCCTATTGTGGTGAATCCTTTATGCTGGGTCAATTATCTGTTCCGAAAAATTTATGTTTATTGCGCTTATCAGCCATTGGTGACGTATGTCATGCGGTTGCTATGGTGCAAAATATACAGCGACAGTGGCCAGAAACCAAAATTACTTGGGTGATAGGTAAGGTTGAAGCGAGCTTGTTGCAGGGGATGGCGGGGGTTGAATTTGTTGTTTTCGATAAACGTGCCGGTTTAAAAGGCTATCGAGACTTACGGCTAAAGCTCAAAGATGAAAAATTTGATGTTTTACTGCATATGCAGGTGGCCTTGCGCGCGAGTATCGCCAGTTTATGTATTCCGGCCAAGGTTAAAATTGGTTTTGATAATCAACGGGCAAAAGAAGCGCAATGGTTATTCACCAACAAAAAAATTGCCGCGCAGAGTCAACCGCATGTATTAGATGGCTTTATGGGCTTTGTTAAAGCCTTAGGGTTAGAAGTTACGGCGCCGTTATGGAAAATGCCGTTGCCAGATGAAGATCAGCTATGGGCCAGCGAGACACTTAGCGCCGCTAATACGGCCGATAAACCGATTGCTGTCATATGTCCGGCAGCCAGCAAAGCAGAACGTAATTGGCATGCTGAAGGCTACTCACAAACCGCGCAGCATTTAACAACTCGTGGCTTTAAAGTGGTGATATGTGGTGGCCCAACGACCATGGAAAAATTATTGGCGGAGGCCATTATTAGCCGCAGCGAATTTAGCCAGGGTGAAAACGAAATCCAGAATCTGGTCGGTAAAACTAGCTTAAAACAATTATTAGCGGTATTAAAAATTGCGCATGTCGTGGTAGCGCCTGATACTGGCCCCGCGCATATGGCGGTCACGGTAGGTACACCTGTGGTAGGTTTATACGCACACAGTAACCCAAAACGCACCGGTCCATATTTATATCCTCAATACGTTGTGAGTGCTTATGAGTCAGCTATTCAGCAACAATACCAAGAAAGTGCGGCAAATTTACCTTGGGGCACCCGGGCTAAAGGTAAAGACTTAATGATGCTAATCAGCATTGCTGAGGTGAAAAAAACCTTAGATCGAGTCATTAAAGATAATTATGCTGAGTTGCTCTAAGCCAGTATAAATTTCGCTTATGTTCATCACGACATTTATAAAGGAATATCTGTGAAAAAGTATGTTACTGGTTTTTTATTTTCTCAAGACGCAAGTCACTTGGTGTTAATTAAAAAACTAAACCCGTTATGGCAGCGTGGTTTGTTTAATGGTATTGGCGGAAAAATTGAAAACGATGAATCATCAGTTGCTGCTATGGTTCGAGAGTGCGCAGAAGAAACCGGTGTTATTACCGAACCAGCAAATTGGACGCGCTTTGCTAATGTATTTCGCCCGAATGTTTATGATGTCGATATGTACTTTGCCAGAACAGATCTTGCTTATAGTGCTAAAACTATTGAGGCCGAAGAGATACATATCATCAAGGTCGCTGAATTACCTAAAAACTTAATCCCTAATTTACAGTGGCTAATTCCGTTGGCGTTGGACCAACAAGCGGATTTTTCAACACCGATCTGCATACAAGAAATCGCAGAAAATCGCCTCAAAGCCTAATTATGTAATAACCTAGGGATTTGAGTTTAGGCTGTTAAATGCTATCTGAAGAAGAAATATCGTGATGAAAAGTCGAAAACTACACAAAATAATCGGCCTGACGTTAGTGCTGCCAATGTTAGGTTGGACACTGACGGGGCTAGTGTTTTTTATTAAGCCGGGTTATCAAGGTGCTTATCAACAATTGTCGATTAAAAATCACCCGCTAAATCAATCCTTACTAATTAAGCCAAAGGAAAGCTGGCAGGAAGTTAAGTTAATTCGCAGCATTTTAGGCGACCACCTGATAGTGAAGTCGGAAAATAAGGTCAAACACTTAGACCCCGAATCACTCACGGCGAAAGCTCAGCCATCAGAGTTCGAGTTTCAACATTTGCTGCGTGATGCTTTTAGTCAGGATAGTGAGCGTTATGGTGAAATCGTCAGCGTTAATGGTTTATCAGCCAAAACCAGTACCGGCGTCGAAGTCACGCTTGATTGGGATAACTTAAGCTTAAGTCAAACCGGACAAGATACTCACTTGATCAACTTACTTTATAAAATCCACTATTTACAATGGACGAGCCATAAAGTTTTAGATCAAATTTTAGGTATATTAGGGTTAATCATGCTGATTTCATTAACTATTTTAGGCGTTAGGCTTTACATTAAGCAACGCGCTTAAGCTTGAAGATTTAGCTGTTCATCAAGCTTTGTAGTGCCCTTAAAGTTAGGGCAGTCGCCCCTTGATTTGCCTGTACCACTTGGTAGGCATTTTTCCCTAGAGCTTGTGCTGCACCACTATCGGATAATAAGCGCATTACTTGATTTGCTAAGGTCTCGGGCATCTTATCATTAACCGGTAATTGTATAATGGCCTGAGCTGATTTCAGCTGTGCTAATATTTCACTAAAGTTGTTCATATTTGGGCCGACGATAACCGGTTTGTAAAATAATGCCGGCTCTAATGGGTTGTGGCCGCCAATTTCACTAAAACTGCCTCCCATGGTGACCACATCAGCCAGCGCACACGCTGCCAGTAATTCCCCTAAGGTATCGATGATCCAAACGTTGGTGTTTTCAGTTACTGGCTGTTTTTGACTGCGCTTTAGCACATGGTTACCTGCCTCTTGTGCTAGTTTTGCAACTTGCTCAAAGCGCTCAGGATGGCGGGGAACAATGATCAGTAACGCTTTATTGTTTTGTTGTTTAACTTGCTCAAAGGCCTGTAATGCTAAAACTTCGTCGCCTGGATGGGTACTAGCGATAAGCCAGATATTACGTTTATCGGTGATTAAGCCCGCGAGTTCTAGTTGTTTAGCGGCAACATCATCATTTATCGAGATATCAAATTTCAAATTGCCTGATAGTGCGCATTTTTCTGCGCTAGCGCCCATCGCAATATAGTTATCTTGATTGACTTGGCTTTGAGTTAATATTTTGTCAAAGCGTTGGATAGTTGGGGTGATCAACCAAGTCAGCTTTTGATAACTGTACATAGATTTATCGGATAATCGAGCGTTCACTAGCATGAGTTTGATCTGTTGGCTTTGACATTGAGCGATTAAGTTTGGCCATAATTCCGTTTCCATGAAAACCATAACTTTAGGCTTTAAACGCTGTAAAAATAACGTTGTAGAGAGAATATTGTCTAGCGGCAAGTAACAATGTTGTACTTTATCGCCAAATAGTTTTTGTACTTGCGCGGAGCCTGTTGGGGTAAAGGTAGTTATGGTGATTGGCAGGTCAGGATAGCTATCGAGTAGCTGCGTAATAAAAGGCTTTAACGCAATGACCTCACCGACACTTGCACCATGAACTACAATGCCATGGGGTTTGAGTTTTTTTGTGACCCACCCAATACGCTCTAATAGCCTTTGACGATAGGCTTGTTGAGTCATTGAGCGTAGCAGTAACACGACTAATAAAAGTGGGGTTAACAGCAAAAATAATAATCGGTATAACACTAAAGCGAGGAAACAGCGCACTAAAACGGACTCAAAATCAAAGTTCTATGGTCACTAGTATACCTAATATCTTGCTTAAAAAAATCAAGCAAGATATAAAATAGCTAGGCTTAATATTTATAATGCGGATTATCGCTATTAGTCTAGAAGTCACTGATGATATGTTTAGTTGTTAAAGGATGTTCACTTAACTTATGAAAACTTCTCAACAAGGCACTCGCAATCGCCTTAATGGTTTACGGCAGCAACTTTTTATTTTTTTACTCGCGCTATATCTCACTCAATCGACGATAGCACAAGCTCTGGAGCCTGCAGGTCAAAGGGTCGAAATTACAGCTGATGATGAGGTTAGCTTATCAGCGCAGTTTGCTTCAGCTTCTGCAAAGGCGCCTGGGGTGTTGCTATTGCATGATTGTCAACATGGTGCTCAGGGTTTACAGCCTTTGTTTTCGGTGTTGTCCAAACAAGATCTTTTTGTTTTAGCCTTGGATTTACGCGGTTATGGTGGCAGTGAAAGCGAACGCTATTCCGAGAAAAAAATTCGCCAGCAAACTGATGATATTGTCAATTACCAAGGGCAGATTGCGGCTTTAATGTTGCATTGGCAGCAAGACGTTTTGAAGGCTTATCAGTATTTGCAAAATGCCATGCACAATGAGCAAGCGATTAGTGTTGTGGCCAGTGGTTGTAGTAGTAATCAAGCGATTTATTTAGCGGAAAAAGCGCCATTAAAAAGTTGGGTGTTGTTGGCGCCAGAGCTGAGTTATGCTGATAAAGAGCAATTTAAGCATATAGCCGATGTGCCAATTTATTTATTGAGCTCAAAATATCAAACAGAAGCGATGCTAAATGCACATGAACTGTTTGAATGGAGTGGTGATAAAAAGTCGGTTTTGCAAATTTTCAAAGGCAATGCCTCTAGCTATCCTTTATTAAAACACCAAGCTTACCTAACTGAACATATCGCCAGTTGGTTGCAAAGTACCTTGCGACATTAACTATCGTTTAAAAATGGTGTCGAGAATAATCGATGAGTTCGTTCTGGCAACCCCCTCAAGAGAGCACACCATATTCAGCACTTCGCTTAACTTTTCTAAGGTGCTAGCTTGTATGGTCACTAATAAGTCGTATTCACCACTGATTGAATAAATATGGCTGATTTGGTGTACTTTTCTCAATGCTAAACAAATGCTTTGTCGCAAATTCGGATTGACTTTTAATGAAACATTAGAAGAAATCAAGCCACTGGTATATTCACTACCTAGCACCACACTATAGCCAGCAATCACATTATTGTTTTCCAGCTTGTTCAGTCGGTTTTGTATTGCTGTTCTCGAAACGCCAGTTGCTCTTGCCATGTCAGACACACTAGCCCGGGCATTAAGCCGCAATATTGATAAAAGCTCTTCATCTTTTTCGGTTAGCAAATGGGATTCCTGTACGGTATAAGCAAAAAAACATACTAAATATTACACTTTGACATATAGATGTGTCAATTTGACTATAAAAAAGGACATATTTTTAACTAATGCCACTTTGCTTGTTTAGTCGTCTAGGATGATAATACGGTAATTGCAAGACTATAACTTTTTAAGGATTTACCGTGACAGATTCTGCCAGCACAAATAATTTTTATGCCCATTTAACTTCGCAAATAAACCAAGTTAAAGAAGACGGTTTATATAAAGCTGAACGTGTTATAACCACAGCTCAACAACCACAAATTGCGGTTAATACCGGTGAAGATGTGGTGAATTTTTGTGCCAACAACTACTTAGGTTTAGCGAATCACCCTGATTTAATCGCTGCCGCTAAAGAAGGCTTAGATGAGCACGGTTTTGGTATGGCGTCAGTGCGCTTTATCTGTGGCACACAAGACATTCATAAAACCTTAGAGCAAAAGTTAAGTAACTTTTTAGGCATGGAAGATACCATTTTATATTCTTCATGTTTTGACGCTAATGCCGGCTTATTTGAAACACTATTAGGCCCAGAAGACGCTATTATTTCTGACTCTTTAAACCATGCTTCAATTATTGATGGTGTACGTTTATGTAAAGCAAAGCGCTACCGTTACGCTAACAATGACGCCGCTGAACTTGAAGCACGTTTAATTGAAGCTGATGCAGCCGGTGCGCGCTTTAAGTTAATTGCGACAGACGGTGTATTTTCAATGGACGGCGTCATTGCTAACTTGAAAGCTGTTTGTGACTTAGCTGATAAATACAACGCGATGGTGATGGTTGATGATTCACATGCAGTTGGCTTTGTTGGTGAGCAAGGCCGTGGTAGTCACGAGTATTGTGATGTGATGGGTCGAGTAGACATTATCACTGGCACCTTAGGTAAAGCGATGGGTGGTGCATCAGGTGGTTACACATCAGCGAAAAAAGAAGTGGTTGAATGGTTACGTCAACGCTCACGTCCTTATTTATTCTCTAACTCTTTAGCACCAGCGATTGTTAATGCCTCAATTAAAGTTATTGATATGTTAGCTGACGGTGATGCGCTACGTAAAACGTTAAAAGACAACGCGGCCTACTTTAGAACACAAATGGAAGCTGCAGGCTTTACTTGTGCTGGCGCAGACCACGCCATAGTGCCGGTAATGCTGGGCGATGCAAAAGTAGCCAGTGCCATGGCTGATCGCTTATTAGCGGAAGGGATTTATGTTATTGGTTTCTCATTTCCTGTTGTGCCAAAGGGCCAAGCACGCATTCGTACGCAAATTTCTGCTGCACATACCAAGGCCGAATTAGACAAAGCGATTGAAGCCTTTATCCGCATTGGTAAAGAAATGAAAGTGATTGAGGGCTAAATATGAAAGCTTTAGCGAAATTAAAAGCAGAACCTGGCATCTGGATGACAGACGCGCCTAAACCTGAAATTGGCCATAATGATCTGCTGATCAAAATTAAAAAAACCGCTATTTGCGGCACCGATATCCATATTTATAACTGGGATGAATGGTCACAAAAAACCATTCCCGTTCCTATGGTGGTGGGTCATGAATATGCCGGTGAAGTGGTTGGTATTGGCCAAGAAGTTAAAGGCTTTGCCATAGGTGACCGCGTTTCTGGTGAAGGACATATTACGTGTGGCCATTGTCGTAACTGTCGTGGCGGTCGCACACATTTATGCCGTAACACTATCGGTGTGGGTGTTAACCGTGAAGGCTCGTTTGCGGAATATTTAGTGATTCCTGCCTTTAACGCCTTTAAATTACCGGATGAAATTTCCGATGATTTAGCCGCTATTTTTGACCCTTTTGGTAACGCCGTCCATACCGCGTTGTCGTTTGACCTGGTCGGGGAAGATGTTTTGATCACCGGTGCTGGACCAATTGGTATTATGGCGGCGGCGGTAGCAAAACATGTGGGTGCTCGCCATGTAGTGATTACTGACGTTAACGAATATCGTTTAGATTTGGCGCGTAAAATGGGCGCAACCCGTGCGGTTGATGTCAGTAAAGAAAAGCTGACTGACGTGATGAAAGAGTTAGGCATGACTGAAGGCTTTGATGTCGGTATGGAAATGTCGGGTGTACCGATGGCATTTACTGACATGCTTGCCAGTATGAATAATGGCGGTAAAATTGCCATGTTAGGCATTCCTGGACAGGATATGGCAATTGACTGGAGTCAGGTTATTTTTAAAGGCTTAACCATCAAAGGGATTTACGGCCGTGAAATGTTTGAAACTTGGTATAAAATGGCGAGTTTAATTCAATCAGGCCTAGATTTAACACCAATTATCACCCACCACTTTACTATTGATGATTTTCAACAAGGTTTTGATATCATGCGTTCAGGTCAGTCAGGTAAAGTTATTTTAAATTGGGAAACATAATGGCGAGCAGCGAAGAAAATTTTAAACACATGCAAATTAATCAACTGCATCAAGTATTAAGCGATGAAACGCATGTTGTGGTTGATATTCGCGATCCTGCTTCTTATCAAGCGGGGCACATTCCTAACGCTATTCATTTAAGTAATGAAACCTTGCCTGATTTTTTGCGTGATGCTGATTTTGATGCGCCGGTGGTAGTGTGTTGCTATCACGGTATATCAAGCCAGCAAGCGGCGCAGTTTTTGATCAGCCAAGACTTTACTGACGTCTATTCACTCGATGGCGGCTTTACTGATTGGCAGTTGCAATACCCGGATGCGGTTGCTCGTTAATGACGGAACTGCGACCTCTGGTGAAAGTAACGCAACATAATATTGCCTTACTGTTTTGCGATTATCTGAAAACACTTGAGGTTCAAACACAAGTAGTCAATGAAGATGCTGGCTTTGTAATTTATTGTCAGCAGGATAAGTATGACATTGCTCAACACGAGTTTGAGCAATTTATTGCTGAGCCCTATCAAGCGAAATACCAGCAAGCCGCATGGAAAAACGGTGCGGTTACTGCCGTTAATCTTGATACACCGGCACTATTAAGCAGCTTTAAAACGCAGTTTTTTTCACATGCGGGTGTGGTGACCTTAGTGGTTTTCGCCGTATGTTGGTTGGTTTTTCTGGCCAGCAACTTGGGTTGGGCGAATGCTCTATTTCAGTATTTACAATTTTATCCTCAGCTCAATGTTGAGGCCGTATGGCAAGCGCCACATCGTTTGCTAGGACCGGCATTTTTTCATTTCTCGTGGTTACATATTGTCTTTAATACCATGTGGTGGTGGCAATTGGGTGGTTCGATAGAGCGCTTAGCCGGCACGGCAAGTTTACTCTACTTATTGATTATTTCCGCTATCGTTTCGAATCTCGGTCAGTTTATGGTCGACGGGCCAAACTTTGGTGGTTTATCTGGTGTCGTGTATGCACTGGTGGGATATGTTTGGTGGATGGGGTGGCTATTACCCGAAAAAGGCTTGTCATTGTCTAAGCCAATCATCGGCTTTATGTTGTTTTGGTTGCTATTAGGTTACACCAGCTTAATGCCGATCAATGTTGCGAACACCGCGCATTTATTAGGTTTAGTCAGTGGTTGTCTATTGGCATATTGTCAGGTGTTAACAACAAAAAAACACCCTCGATGATCTTATCTAAGGTGTTTTCTGTTTGTATGGCAAAAGTGAATTGAGTCGCTTTAGTTATCTAGCCACTGGGTAAATAAAAGTTTTTTAATTAATGGCTTACCGGTTTCTTCTTCTAGTAACTGTTTTACTTTTTCTTCACACAAACGCTGTATTTCATGGCGGCCATTAATCGATTTCACTTTTGATTCTGGCTGTTGGCCAATAATGTTGATAATCGCATCACGCAATAAAGGCGCATGGTGCTCAACAATTTCATAATTAGCCGCGTCTTCTATCATTAACTCAACCGTTAAACGCACATAGCCCATTTTTTTCTTAACGGCGACGTAGTTGGTCACAATAGAGGGCTCAAAGCCAAAGTAAGCGTAATTAGCGGCTTTAGCAAAGGGCGAACTCAGCAGTATTAACATTAAAATTATGGATGTTTTCATACACTAAAACTCAAATTAGGAAATATCGTAAACAGGTAATTGTTTTTAAATGATAACGCGATTTTTAATTATGCGCTGAGTTATTTAGCGATTTTTTAACG
>JBFJQB010000003.1:0-49431 GCA_041616855.1 Cognaticolwellia sp.
GGTAAGGCAGCGGGTTTTGATCCCGTCATTCTGAGGTTCAAATCCTCATACCCCAGCCACTTTCTTTTATCTCCTAAGTTATTCGAAAGTCATCAATGATTCTCACTTTAAACTAAAAGTATCCAGTTGGGGTATAGCCAAGCGGTAAGGCAGCGGGTTTTGATCCCGTCATTCTGAGGTTCAAATCCTCATACCCCAGCCACTTTCTTTTATTTTAGTTGTTATATAATCTCAAACTTATGAGATTACTACCTGAAAATGCGGGAGTGGCGGAATTGGTAGACGCGCTGGATTTAGGTTCCAGTATCGCAAGATGTGAGAGTTCAAGTCTCTCCTCCCGTACCATTTCCCTATATCTTGCATTACATCCAACTAATCACCGAAGAATTCACCTTAACTCAAAAGCTCTTTATAACTTCACTTTATCATGCTCCATGGCTATTTTAATCAATGTCTTCCTAGCTTTGACTACTCTCATAAAATTCCACATGCATAAGCGAGCGCTTTGTTTTTCAGGCTTGGCAATTTATTTACCATCATTAAGCCAGCATTCCTAGCCAGCTTCACCAAAGGCGATACATGACCAAAGGATAAGTACAAGGCGTCCATTGTGGTCATCATTAATAAATTGTCCGTTCTTCTTTTTTGTTGATAACGAGCAAGAACCGGCTCACTGTGCCATGAATCGCCATCCCTCATCGCTTGTGCAATAACTTTTTGCAACGCTTTAACATCTTTAAAACCTAAATTAACGCCCTGGCCAGCCATTGGGTTTATCGTGTGTGCAGCATCACCAATTAAAAGCACTCGGCCTTTCTGGTATTGATTAGCATGGCGCCTAGTTAATGGAAACGTCGCTTTATTGATAACCTCAACCGCACCTAAGCGTTTAGGAAAGTGTTGCATTATTTCTTGCTCAAGGTTGTCATGAGATAACGCTGATAAGCGCTTTATCTCGTCTTTTGCATGATACCAAACCAATGAAGCGCTGTTATCCGGCATCGGCAGCATGGCGAGTGGGCCAGTTTGAAAGAATTGCTGCCAAGTTATATCTTGCTGTGGTAATTGAGTGCGAACGTTTATCAACATCGCCGATTGCGCGTAATCCCATCCCGTGGTACCAATATTAACAAATTTGCGCACCACAGAATTAGCGCCATCAGCGCCAATAACTATTTTCGCGTGTAATACTTGCGACGATAGGGTTAATTCAACATCTGTTGAAGTTTGTTCAAGCTTGGTTAATGCTTCAGGACAAAATAAAGTAATGTTGCTGTGTTGTTGCACTTGTTGCCATAGCGAAAGCTGTATTAACCTGTTCTCAACAATATGTCCCAAATGAGTTTGTGTAATATCATCAGCATTAAACTCAGTGTAACTTTGTTCAGTTTCCCATACCCCTAAACGCTTATAAGGACACATTCGCCATTGTTGCAATTGTGACCAAGCCCCTAATTGCGTTAGTAATTGCTCAGTAGCTAATGAGATAGCAGAGACTCTTAAGTCAAAAGCTTGCTCTGGAGAAAATGGGCTTGGTGCTGTTTTCTCAATAATAGCGACTTTTAAGCCAAGTTCGGCCAGTGCAAGCGCACTTGCCGCTCCTACCATACCACCGCCAACAACAACACAATCAAATTGATTCATAATGGTTTTTACAACTTTAGTAATATGGGCTTATTCTACCCAACCTGAAATGGTAATTCGATGTTTATGTGCTGGATTCTTTAGAGGGCTAACATTGCTCCCCCTTTACAGCGATAATTGTTAATAAATAAAGGGATTAGATGTCGCAGTCAAACTGAATACCAGCCAATTACCGAGAATACATATTAGTAAAACCATAGTGTCAGGTAAAACTGAGTTATTACACAAAACCATTAATATCGATTCACCTAACGATGTGGTAACACTTGAGCTAGCAAGTTTAGATTTCAGAACTGGACCAAAGAAGAAGTTTAAATATCAAATAAATGGCAAAGAATGGAATAACACCAATGGCAACCAACTTACCTTAACGGGTTTATCTTCAGGTCAATACAATATTGAAATAATGGGCACTAATAGTTTAGGAGAATGGAGTAAATATAAAGCCTATCCCGATATTAATGTCGCTTACCCTTGGTATTGGCATCCTAACAGTCAAATTATCTATATTGTGCTCGCGGTAGCAACAATTTTATTAACGTTTTGGCTATTATATTTGCGCTCACGCACTATTAGACACATTCACCAATTACTAAATGATGAAATTGAAAGTCAAAACAAATCGACGGCAATTATTCGTCGCAAGTTAATCAAAGTGTTATCAAGCATTGAAGGCACAAAAACTCAACAGCAAAACCAAGATGTCAGTAACTCAACAATTGAACCCGCCATATGGCAAAATGCTCAAATATTGATAAGAGAATGTCTAGATGAGTTATCGACAAAAAACAGCCACCCTGAACCCAGTAGTTTAGCCGGTAGTTCATTATCTGTCGCTTTGCCCTACCTAATGGATTATTTCCAAAAGCAATATCACGTGCGAGTAACCTTGCAACTAGATATTGAAGACTCCAATGTAGACTATGCCATTCAAAGCGCTATCTACCGTATCACTTATGAAGCAATATTAGCCGCCATCCAAAATGGTAACGGTGGTGTTTTCGCGGTCTACGTTAACCAAGCTAATGACAAAATTTGGTTGAAAATTACTGATAACGAGCAAAGCTTCGCACAATTTAGCAGTAAAATTAATTTTGATATGGCGATGTATTATATTCGTCAAGTGGCGAACAAATTTAACGCAACATTTCACACTTATGATAACCAAGAGCATGGCAGCGAGATAATTTTGTCAATTCCCTTAAAGAAAGTTTCAATATAGTGACTCGGTGAATAAACATTTTCTTAAGGCGTTATTTCTAAACTAGCATCATAGCCAAAGAAAGAGTAAAATACGCCTCCTTAAATTCTCTAGCAAAAACTAGAATCAATTCATAGAAAGATTAGGCGCGAATAAATGAGTAAAAAGCTATACATCAAAACTTGGGGCTGTCAAATGAACGAGTATGACTCGCAGAAAATGGCAGAACTTTTAGACTCAACCCACGGCTTTGAATTAGCCGAGGAAGCAGAAGATGCTGATGTTATCTTACTCAACACCTGCTCTATTCGCGAAAAAGCCCAAGAGAAAGTTTTTCATCAACTAGGGCGTTGGAAAAACCTCAAAGTTAACAAACCTGAGCTTGTTATCGGTGTTGGTGGTTGTGTTGCCTCTCAAGAGGGTGATGCTATTCGTCAGCGTGCGCCTTATGTCGATATGGTCTTTGGCCCACAAACATTGCATCGTTTACCTGAAATGATCCAACAAGTTACGGGTGATAGAAGCCCAGTAGTCGATGTCAGTTTCCCTGAAATAGAAAAATTCGACCGTTTGCCAGAGCCTAAAGCCGAAGGCGCAACAGCATTTGTTTCTATCATGGAAGGTTGTAGTAAATACTGTACATTCTGTGTCGTACCCTACACTCGTGGTGAAGAAGTTAGCCGCCCACTAGACGACGTGTTATATGAAATTGCGCAACTTGCTGAGCAAGGTGTGCGTGAAGTCAATTTACTTGGTCAAAACGTCAACGGTTACCGTGGTGACTCACATGATGGCAGCATTTGTCGTTTTTCTGAATTATTACGCTTAATTGCCACCATTGATGGCATTGATCGCATTCGCTACACCACTTCACACCCAATAGAATTTACTGATGACATTATCGATGTTTACGCTGATGTACCAGAGTTGGTCAGCCACCTGCATTTACCGGTACAAAGTGGTTCAGATCGCATTTTAACGCAAATGAAACGCGGTCATACGGCAATCGAGTATAAGTCGCAAATCCGTAAACTAAAAAAAGTACGCCCCGATATTTGTATGTCATCTGACTTTATTATTGGCTTTCCAGGCGAAACCGATGAAGATTTTGAAGCCACTATGAACTTGATCAAAGCCGTCGATTTTGATTTAAGTTTCAGTTTTATTTACAGTGCTCGCCCAGGAACACCTGCCGCCGATATGGTAGACGATATCAGTGATGAGGTTAAAAAGCAGCGCTTACAAATATTGCAAGACCGTATTAGCCAGCAAGCATTGCGAATTGCGCGTAACATGTTAAATACCGAGCAACGCATTTTAGTTGAAGGTCCTTCAAAGAAAAACCCAATGGAATTACGTGGCCGTACTGAAAATAACCGCATCGTAAACTTTGTTGCACCTCATACGGTTATTGGTCAATTTGTTGATGTTAAAATAACTGACGTTTATGCCAACTCGTTACGTGGTGAATTAGTACGTCAAGAAAGCGAAATGGGCTTGCGTATCGCGCATTCGCCAGCGGATATTTTGGCTAACAGTCATCACCAAGCGAATGAAAACTCGGTGAATGAGTTAGGTGTAGCAACCTTCACGCCTTAAGCTGTACATACCTTATGATTAACGGCAGATAAGTATTTATTTGCCGTTTTTAAAATAATTTTTAAGCACTCAGGATTAACAATTGAGTAAAAATATCAGCATAAACTTTGAGTTATCGCCCACCGATAATAATCGACTAGCAAATTTATGTGGCGCCATCGATGACAACTTAAAAACTATCGAACGCCGACTGGGCGTTGAGATCAGTTATAGAAGCCACGCTTTCAAAGTTACCGGTAAAAGTTTGCATTGTGACGCCGTTAAGAAAATCTTAATCGACCTTTACCTTGAAACAGAAACGGTTAAAGGCAAATCAAACACTATTTCTGCTGAAATGGTGCATTTAGCTATTGTTGATGCCGGCGTGTTAGAAGCCGCACCAAGCAAACTTGATGCTAAATACGATGATATGGTGACGATAAAAACCAAACGTGGCTTGATAAAACCTCGTAACGAGAATCAGCAAAGTTATGTTCAAAACGTTATCACCAATGATATTAGCTTTGGTGTTGGTGTTGCCGGTACCGGTAAAACTTACCTAGCTGTCGCCTGTGCGGTTGATGCCTTAGAACGTCAAGAAATTAGACGGATATTACTCACGCGCCCAGCAGTAGAAGCCGGCGAAAAACTCGGCTTTTTACCCGGCGATTTATCGCAGAAAGTCGATCCTTATTTACGCCCATTATACGACGCCTTATTTGAAATGCTGGGATTTGAGAAAGTTGAAAAGCTGATTGAGCGTAATGTTATCGAAGTTGCTCCCTTAGCCTATATGCGTGGGCGAACCTTAAACGATGCCTTTATTATTCTCGATGAGAGTCAAAACACCACAGTAGAACAAATGAAAATGTTCTTAACCCGTATCGGTTTTAACTCGCGTGCCGTGATCACAGGGGACATAACGCAGGTAGATTTACCTCGAGGGCAAAAATCAGGCTTACGTCATGCGATTGAAGTCTTAGTGGATATCCCTGGTGTCAGTTTTAATTTTTTCCAAGCCAAAGATGTTGTCCGACACCCCGTTGTTGCTCATATCGTAGAAGCGTATGAAGCGTTTGAACAAAAAGAAAATCGCTTAAAAGAAGAAAAACAGCAATTGCGAGAACAACAACAAGCACAGGTATTATCTCAGGCAAATGAAAGAAACAATGGCCAATAACCCTGCAGACATTATTGTCGACTTACAATTAGCCTGTGAAAACAGTATTGTGCCGAGTGTTGATGATTTTCAGCATTGGGTTGAAGCTGCACTTAGCCCTTTTAATAAGCCATTTGAGCTCACCATTAGGTTGGTCAATAACGATGAAAGTCGGCAATTAAACCATCAATATCGCGGAAAAGATCAAGCAACCAATGTTTTATCTTTTCCCTTTGAAGTGCCCGAGGGGATTGAGCTTGATTTATTGGGTGACTTAGTTATTTGTGTCGATGTTGTCGAACAAGAAGCGACACACCAGCATAAAGATGTCACGGCTCATTGGGCTCATATGGTGGTACATGGCTGCTTACATTTATTAGGTTTTGATCACATAGAAGATGATGAAGCAGAAGAGATGGAAGCACTTGAAACAAAAATAATTACCGGTTTGGGCTTTGCTGCTCCTTATGAAATCAATTAGTAGCAAATAGGTATAAGTAATCGGACGACGTTATGACTCCGCATACTAAAATCAACAAACCATTATGTCAGTGACAACTATAAAATGTTTACTGGCGAGCGCAAACTACGATTTAGTACTTGAAATTAACCATAATCGGTTACAAACTAGCCAAACAGGCAAGTAACACTAAATTCGACTAACAAGGAATTAAAAAGGCTCTATGAGCGACGACCACCCCCACTCTAGTAACGGTTCTTCAAATAAGTCAATCTTGGATAAAATTATGCAAGTATTTACCGGAGAACCGAGAAGCACAGACCAACTGGCCGATGCATTAAACGATGCTGAAGACCGTGAACTTATTAATCCTGAAATTAAGCAAATGATCGAAGGTGTACTCGAAGTATCGGATATGCGCGTGCGTGATATTATGATCCCTCGCTCGCAAATGGTGACCTTAGATATTAATGACCCGCTTGAGAAATCACTCGCGATTATTGTCGAATCAGGACACTCAAGGTTTCCGGTGATCAATGATGATATCGACGACGTTGAAGGTATCTTATTAGCAAAAGATTTATTAGCTTATGGTTTTCATCAAGTCGATGATGAATTCACTATTGCACAAGTTATACGACCAGCCATTATTGTTCCAGAAAGTAAAAAAGTAGATCCCTTACTCAAAGAATTTCGTCAGCAGCGCTATCATATGGCGATTGTTGTCGATGAATACGGCGGCGTTTCAGGTGTTGTCACCATTGAAGATATTCTTGAGCTGATCGTCGGTGAAATTGAAGATGAAACCGATGATACTATGGAAGAAGATATTAAATATCTTGCTGGTCAAGTTTATCAAGTAAAAGCGCTAACCGATCTGGCCGACTTTAATAGCTTTTTTAATTTTAAATTTAATGAAAGCGATGCCGACACCATTGGGGGGGTTGTCATCCAACAATTTGGCCACATGCCGAAAAAAGGGGAAAAAATCACCATTAATAGAGTGATTTTTAAAGTCACGGCAGCCGATAACCGACGCATTCAAACCTTGCAAATTACCGTGCCAAAAGAGCATGTTGTGACAGGTAAAGTTATTGATTAACACTTTATGTTAAACCGCCTTTTTAAGCGAATTCAACGAAATATTACCAATAAAGCAAATGGGCTTAGCTTCTTGCTCGGGCTTGCGCTCGTTTTATGCTATGCCCCCTTTTCTCATTATTGGTTGATGGCAATTATTTTGCCGAGTTGGTTATACTCATTACAAGGCCAGTCAAGTAAAGCTGCTGCGAAACAAGGTTTTATTTTCGCCTTTGGTTGGTTTTCTGCTGGTATCAGTTGGGTACATGTTAGTATTGACCAGTTTGGTGGCTTACCACTGGCCGTGTCATTATTGTTAATGCTGCTACTATGCTTATATTTAGCATTATTTCTTGCTCTTGCCTGCTATCTGGCAGCGCGATTTTCTTATCAACAAAAGCTTAATCTTTGGCTTTTATTACCACTTTGGTTGTTAGCTGAATTTTTACGGGGGGTATTCTTAACCGGCTTCCCTTGGCTGACACTAGGCTATAGTCAAATCGATGGTCCTTTAGCCGCTTTGGCCCCTGTTATTGGCGAAAAGGGCCTGAGCGCTGTAGTCATTCTCATCAGTATCGCCATGGTTTATATCATTAAACAGCGTAAAGCTTTACTGAATATTACCCTGCTCGCAGCCATAAGTATCACAAGCTTAACATTACAAAACACGATTTGGGTTTCGCCTACGGGTAAAACAGTCAACACCTTAATGGTGCAAGGCAACATCAAACAAGCAATGAAATGGGCGCCAGAGTTAACTTGGCCAACCATGCTAAAATACTTGGATTTGACCCGACAACATTACCCTGCTGATATTGTCATTTGGCCAGAATCTGCCATTACTGCAGTAGAGCCCAGCACGCAAGCGCAAGACTTTTTACAACTAGTCCAAAGCTCAGCAGTACTGAATAACAGCGCCATTATTTCTGGCATTATCGATTACGACATTAATACCAAAAATTATTACAATAATTTAATCGTGCTCGGTAAAAGCGCTCCTAACGATGAGCAAGGCAGTTATCAATATAACAACAACAATCGATATGCTAAACATCACTTACTGCCCATTGGCGAGTTCGTGCCTTTTGCTGATTGGTTAAGGCCACTAGCGCCCTTTTTCAATTTGCCGATGTCATCTTTTAGCCGAGGCGAATATGTGCAAGATAATTTGCTCGCTAATGGTTATCATTTATTACCGCTGATTTGTTTTGAAGTCGCTTTTTCCGAACAGCTCAGCGCCAATTTTTCTAATCAAACGGATCTACTCTTAACGGTCAGTAATGATGCTTGGTTTGGCGACTCACATGGCCCGCATCAACATTTAGAAATTGTCAGAATGCGCGCGCTAGAATTTGGCCGCCCCTTTTTACGCGCAACCAATAATGGTATAACCGCAGTGGTTGATCATCAAGGCAAGATAATCAAACAAATTCCACAATTTCAACAAGCAGTGTTGAGCGTTCAAGTACCTATAGTTACTGGGCTAACACCTTACGCTAGCTACACCCGACTCATTGACTTTACTATTCCTTTGTTACTGCTCGTTTTCGCCGCTCTGCGCCAAGGTTTAATTCAAAAACAACAAGCTAGACTGAACACACCACAGCACTAATATAATTCGCTTTTCCCCCTACCCCCCCCATCATTTCGAGCAACTTATTGTTAGTAGAAATTTCCTGCAGCTTTACAATTACTGTATTGAACAATCGCCAAACTCGCGCGCACTTGCTAACCGCGCAGAAAAAATATCCATGATTTTTTAAACCTTTTGCATTGCCCGCGCAACTTAGTCTATGTCAGTGTTTTTTAAGCCACACTGATTTTGACATTTAAGGGAGAATTCATGTCGATTAAAGATACCAGTGCACAAGACAGCAAAATAATAAAAAGCACTGCACCAAACAAACGTTTTATCATCATAATATTAGTAAGCATTATAATAGCTTGTGTAATCTGGCAGGTTGCACCTTCAGCTTCTCGTTGGAGTAAAGCAGAGCACTCAATTGCACTCGATCGTGTCCGTCTTGCTACGATTACTCAAGGTGACTTTACCCGTGATATTTCGGTGTTAGGCCGCGTTGTTGCGGCAGTAAGTCCAACGGTTTATAGCCCAGCTGACGGCACTATTACCTTAATGATAGAAGCGGGTCATGAAGTAAAACAAGGGCAAATTATTGCCAAACTTGATAGCCCAGAGCTCAATAGCCGTTTGTCTCAGCAACAAGCCACGCTTGAGAGTTTACAGTCAAGTTTTCAACGTCAAAATATTCAAGCTAAAAAGCAACGACTGATTGACCAAAAAGCCGTTGATTTAGCAAATGTAAAACTTGTAACCGCCAACAGAGAGAAGCGCCGCGCTGATTTAGGCTATGAAAAAAATGCCATTAGCCAAATAGATTATGAAAAAGCACAAGACGAGTTAGAGCAAGCCAACTTACAGCACAAACATGCAGTACAAGACGCGGCGCTTAATGTCGAAAGTTTAGACTTTGACGGACAATCATTACAATTAGATATTAGACGCCAAACCTTGTTAGTTAAAGAATTACAACGCCAAGTAGACGGTTTAAATATTGCCTCACCGGTTAACGGTATTGTTGGTAACTTAAGTACCGCCAACAAAACCTTTTTAAGTAAAAACCAAGCTATCTTAACTATCGTTGACCTATCACAATTTGAAGTTGAAATTGAAATTCCTGAAAGCTACGCCGATGATCTAGCCATTGGCATGGAAGTCAACATTCAATTTGAACAACAGCCTTTTCATGCTCGTCTAGTAACAATTTCCCCCGAAATACAAAATAATCAGGTTACTGGCCGGGTACGTTTCCTTAACGACATCCCGAAAAAACTACGTCAAAACCAACGATTAAATACGCAAATTATTCTCGAATACAAAGCCAATGTTTTACAAGTACAACGCGGCCAGTTCTTGGAAAGTAGCGGTGGCCGTTTCGCTTATAAAGTTAACAATGGCTTAGCAGAAAAAACCGCAATAATCACCGGCGCAAGAAGTTTAAGTCACATTGAAATACTGCAAGGGCTTAATGTTGGCGATCAAATTATTATCTCAGGCACCGATACCTTTAATGACGCTAGCCAAGTATTACTTAGCGAATAGTAAGCAAAAAACATCAAATAACAAATTTTGGACAAAACACAAGGAACTCACCATGCTCGTAATGAAGAATATCAACAAAATATTTCAAACTGCCGACATCCAAACTCATGCCTTACGTGACTTTTGCTTACAGGTGAATGAAGGAGACTTCGTCAGCGTTACAGGCCCTTCTGGCTCAGGTAAAACCACCTTTTTAAACATTGCAGGTTTACTTGAAACCTTCACCGATGGTGAGTTTTTATTAGACGGTGAAGCAGTGGGTCAACTCAATGACGATGGCCGCTCGCGCATGCGTAATGAAAAAATTGGTTTTATCTTTCAGGGTTTTAATTTAATTCCAGATTTAAACCTTTATGACAATGTCGATGTGCCGCTGCGCTACCGTGGTTTTAATGCCAAAGAGCGTAAACGCAGAATTGAAGAAAGTCTCGAACGGGTGGGTTTAGCGTCTCGTTTGAAGCACCTACCTAGCCAACTGTCAGGTGGACAACAGCAACGTGTTGCGATAGCTAGAGCACTCGCCACCAGCCCAAGGTTTCTCTTAGCTGATGAACCTACCGGTAATTTAGACTCAGAAATGGCGCAGGGTGTTATGACCTTGCTTGAAGAAATCAATCAACAAGGTACCACTATCATTATGGTCACGCATGATGCCCAGCTCGCGCAGCGCGCCAAACGCACCATACAAGTAAAAGATGGCCGAGTCAGTGAACTCGAAAAAGTAACACCTATCATGAATCAAGCTATTGCCTAAGGCCTTCAGTGCTCGCTAAACAAGGACATTTGCATGTTTAATTATTATTTACGACTCGCTTGGATCAGTATTTTACGGCACTGGGGCTTAAGCCTATTAATGGTCTGTGCAATCGGTTTAGGTATTGGTGCAGCTATGACCACAGTGACGGTCAATTATTTGATGTCAGCAAACCCTATTCCAGAAAAAAGTCAGCAACTTTACTATGTTCAGCTCGACAGTTGGGACGTTAACCACCCATTTAATGATGGTTTAAGCCCTCCTGATCAAATGACCTTTACTGACGCAACTAACTTAATGCGCGCAAAAAAAGCCTTTCGCCAAAATGTACAAGCGCAAGCCTTCGGGGTGATTGAGCCTGAAAATCCTGACATGTTGCCATTAATTGTTTATGGTCGCGCAAACTCCGCTGACTTTTTTCCTATGTTCAATGTACCCTTTATCTATGGTAGCGGTTGGTCAAGTACTAGCGATGACAATAAGGAGTTTGTCGTAGTACTGAGTAAAAAAACCAATGAAAAGCTTTTTGGTGGCGAAGACTCAGTCGGCAAGTCCATCAAACTTGAAGGTAATATCTTTCGCGTCGTTGGTGTGATTGATAACTGGCAACCTAAACCGCGCTTTTATGACATTAGCACCGGTGCTTTCAACGACTCAGAAGATATCTTTGTACCTTTTCATTTAATTGTCGATGAAAAAATATCACGCTCAGGTAATACCAACTGCTGGAAACCTGCTGGTGATGGCTTTCAAGCATTTCTCGCCTCTGAATGCATTTGGACACAGTTTTGGGTCGAGTTAAAAACCCAACAAGATAAATCAGATTACCTGCAATTTCTCAATGCCTACGTACAAGAACAAAAACAGTTTGGCCGCTTCCAACGCCCTATTGATAACCGTTTAAGTAATGTTATGCAGTGGCTTGAATCACAAGAAGTGGTGGCAGATGACGCCCAAATGATGATGGCAATGTCATTTATGTTTTTGATCGTTTGTTTGCTTAACACCGTGGGCTTATTGCTAGCTAAGTTTCTAGGTAAAGCGCCCGAAATTGGCTTAAGACAAGCATTAGGCGCCAGTAAACGCACGCTATTTAGTCAATATATCATTGAGTCTGCCTGCATTGGTATTTTAGGCGGCATCTTGGGCTTAATACTCGCTTACTTAGGCTTACAAGGAATCGAAATCCTCTACGGCGATTCAATGAAAGACTTAGCGACATTAGATAGCAACATGGCCACATTAGCCGTACTACTAGCCTTGTTTTCAACCATTCTCGCTGGCTTATACCCCACATGGCGGGCTTGTAATATACAGCCCGCTCAACAACTTAAAAGCCAATAAGCGTAAGCAGATAAATTAGGAAATAATATGTTAGAAACCGGACTAATACTGCGCGCTTTAGTGCGTAATAAAATAGGCGCTATGCTGATCGCACTGCAAATTGCCTTAACGATGGCCATCATGGTCAATGCCATTTTTATGATCCAAGACCGTCAGCAACAAATGCAACGGGCGAGTGGTTTAGATGAAGTGAATACTTTTTACTTAACCAATACCATCTTTGGCCAAGACTATAATATTATCTCGCACTTACAAACCGACTTGAATATGATCCGAAATACGCCTGGGGTAGTCGATGCCATCCAAATCAATGCCGTACCATTAAGTGGCAGCGGTTGGTCAATGGCGCTGCAACATCAGCCAGGTGAAGATCAAGATGCAGTCGGCTCAGCCATTTATATGGTGGACGAGCATGCCATTAACAGTATGGGTTTAGAGCTCATCGCGGGGACAAACTTCAGTCAGGCAGATGTTGAAATACGCAAAGATGGGCAATCGACTTGGCCGGCAAAAACTATCATCACCAAAGCCTTTGCTCAGAATTTATACCCCGACGATTGGCAATCTGCTATCGGAAAAACCGTCTACATCTCACAAAATCAACCAATGCAAATTATTGGTGTCATTAAAGCAATGCAGGCGCCTTGGAATGGCTGGAATGGTGTTGAACGCAGTATGTTAGTGCCTTTTCATCGTGAATCTAAAGGTGGCTATTATTTTATTCGCACCGAGCCTGGGCAACGTGACGCGTTAATGCCGATCATTGAAAAAGCTTTAGCAGAGAGCGATAAAGAGCGCATTATCCGCCGTGTTACTACCGTTGAAGAAACCAGAAAGCGAAGTTATCAACAACAAAATGCCACCAATAAAATATTAATGACAGTGGTGATAACGCTGACCTTGATCACCGGTTTTGGCATTGTTGGTTTAGCTATTTTTAGTATTAACCGTCGCACTAAACAAATCGGCACACGCCGAGCGTTAGGGGCAACTAAAGGGCAAATAATGCGCTACTTTATGATGGAAAACTTCCTTATTTCTAGCGTTGGCATTTTGATTGGCAGTGTTGGGGCCGTTGCGCTTAATATGTGGCTAGTTAACACCTTTAATTTATCACCGATTAGTTTTGAATTAGTCGCTTTTGGCGTCGTAGTATTATTTATTGTTGGCCAATTAGCCGTACTCTACCCGGCACGAAAAGCGGCCATGATCCCGCCGGCAACAGCAACTAGAACGGTATAAACTGCGGTGTCACTGCGAACTTGACAACTGAACAAGAAAAGGGCCGTTCTGGCCTTTTTCTTTACTCTGTTAACCTTATATGTGCTAACGAAAAAAGTGCAATTTTCTCAATTTTTCATGCTAGTATTCCTTCCACAAAAAAAGGTAAATCAAGGAAGTATGATGAAATTATTATCGAGTACGCTAAAAACAACGTTTCTGCTAGCAACACTTAGCCCAGCATTGGTGTTGGCAGAAACAACATTAATTAAAAATATTCAGGGTTATACCATTACCGGTAGTGAGCTTGAGCGTTTTAGCGCGATTGCATTCACCGATGACAAAATCGATAAAATTTATTCTTCAACAGAGACACTACCAACGAGTAAAAACATCACCATCATTGATGGCCAAGGAAAAACCTTAATTCCTGGTTTAATTGACACTCATGGTCATATCCTAAATTACGGTTTAAGTTTATTACGCGCAGACTTAGTCAATACTAGTTCAGAGCAAGACGCAGTCAATAAGACTTTAAGCTATGCCAAAGCCAATACTGAATTAACTTGGATACAAGGGCGAGGTTGGAATCAAACCCAGTGGCCAAGTAATGCCTTTCCTACGGCGAAAAGTTTAGATGCTTTATTCCCTGACCAACCGGTTTGGCTTAAACGTATTGATGGTCATGCCGGCTGGGCTAACTCAAAAGCGATGGCCTTAGCAGGGATCACCAAAGACACGGTCTCCCCTGAAGGTGGTGAAATAATTAAAGATAGTAATGGCTTACCGACCGGTGTTTTTATCGATAACGCTATGGCGCTTATCGAAAACAGCATTGCCCCGCTAACGATAGAGAATCAAAAGCAAGTGTTAGTTAAAGCCATGGACTCATTAGCCAGTTATGGCCTAACCAGTGTGCACGATGCTGGTATCGATAGCGAAAACTTAACTGCTTTTAAAGAGCTCAGCCAAGAAAAAGCGATGAGTATTCGGGTCAATGCTATGCTGTATTTACCCTCTAAAAATTGGCAACAAACCTTAGCTAAAGGCCACTATCGTAGCAAAGATGACATGCTGACTTTAAACAGTGTAAAAATTCAAGCCGATGGTGCCTTAGGCAGTCGTGGTGCCGCATTAATTGAGGACTATTCTGATCATTCTGGTCATAAAGGCTTATTATTAAACACACCAAAAGAGTTTGAAAACCTTGTTCGCACCTCAATGGAACATGGCTTTCAAGTCAATAGCCATGCTATTGGTGACAATGCAAACAAACTGGTACTTGATGCCTATGCGCACTTGATCAAAGCCACTAAAACAAAAGCGTTGCGCCACCGTGTTGAACATGCCCAAGTGCTACGCCTAAAAGACATCCCTAGATTTGCCGAACTCGATGTCATTGCTGCCATGCAGGCAACCCATGCCACTAGCGATAAAAATATGGCGCAAGATCGTCTTGGGCCAACAAGAATATTAGGTGCCTATGCGTGGAGAAAGCTACTTAACGCTAATGCTATCATTGCTGCAGGCTCTGACTTTCCAATTGAATCGCCAAACCCATTTTATGGCTTGCATGCTTCAATTACCCGTCAAGATCATAACAATAGTCCACAAGGCGGCTGGTTTGCGGATGAAAAAATGACGCCATTAGAAGCCTTTAGAAGTTTTACCTTAGATGCAGCTTATTCTGGTCATCAAGAACATATCATCGGCAGTCTTGCGGCCGGTAAAAAAGCTGATTTTGTTCTACTCGACAATAACTTATTTAACATGCCAGCAGAAAATATTTGGCAAATGACGGTCAATAAAACTTGGGTCAACGGTAAATTGGTCTATAAAAAATAATGTTCACAGCCCTGATAACCTTTATTAGCCGATTTTGGCTAGCAATAACCGCCGTTATTTTAGTATTAATAACGGCGGGCTCATTGTTTCCGGCAGACTTTTTGCCACCTGCGCCCGGGAGTGATAAAAGTCATCACTTTATTGGTTATTGCGCATTGATGTTGCCCACGGCCTTACGCCGACCTAAATATTGGTTAGTCATAGCTTTAGGTTTTATTATCTGGAGTGGCTTAATTGAATTAATACAGCCCCATGTTAATCGCTATGGAGAGTGGTTGGATTTAGCCGCGAATAGCGTTGGCGTGTTGATTGCGATCCTCATATCGTATTGCATACATTGGCTACTGCCTGCGAACAAAGTGCAATAATTAAACCGGTGATGCCGTACTAAAAAAGCCCTTAAGGGCTTTTTATATATTAGAAATAAAGCCATTATTTTTGATAAATCGTGACTTTATTACGACCACCATCTTTCGATTGATATAGCGCCGTATCAGCATTTTCCAACCACTGCGATACAGACTTAAGTACTGGTTCAACTTCCGCTATGCCCAAACTAACCGTGTATTTAATTTCAATATCATTATAAATAACCACCGAACCTTCAACGGTTTTACGAAGGCGCTCAGCAAATACCAGTGCATCATTAGCGCTAGTATCCGCTAATAAAATCACAAACTCTTCCCCTCCATAACGCCCTGAAATATCAGTTTCTCGTACTTGCTCACGGATCACTTTTGCTAAATGCCGAATAACATCATCACCCACTAAGTGGCCATAATTATCATTAACCGCTTTAAAGTGATCAATATCCAACATCACCAGACTGCTAGTATTTTGGCTACGGGTAAAACGCTTAAATTCCGTCTCAATACATTGCTGCCAATGATTGCGATTAAACAATTTTGTCAAGCCATCCGTTTGGCTCAAAATAGCTAAATCGGCATTGGCTTTTTCCAATTCCATTTTATGAGTAGCATTATCCGTGACATCGTAGACCAGCAAACATAAATGAGACACTTGCCCCGTAGTTGACATAAGTGGAATAAATGTCGTGTTTTGGTACATAAACTCAGCGGTGCCAGTAATGGGGCGATAATTGTTGAACTTAAAGACATAAGGGCGTTGCTCCCAAATGGTAAAGGCTTTGTTTTGTAGCATAATGACCGATTCAGCTTTGCGACGAAACCAATCTTCTGGGATCTCATCAAAAAGCGCAAAGAGATTTTTCCCCTTCACTTCTCGAGGTAATAAGCCACTATGATTTTCCATAAAACCATTCCAAATTTGGATTGTGTAATCACGTTCAAGCACCACTAAGCCAACATCAATGCTATGGAGCATTTCCATCAACCAATGTAATTCATTTAACTGTTCTGTTTCTACTGACATGATTAATCCAACAAGTAAGCAATTTTATTATTAAGAGTAGTGACTGAATCTTCGGTAAAGAGTAGCAGTAGGTCACATTTAATCGGGTAATTCTCTATGCTGTAACTAATTTCAATGGCAAGAGTTTTCTTCCACTTATTGGTATTAGTGGCGATTAATTCAGAGATTTTGCGGTGTTGACCCAATACCACCGGATGGCCCTGACTAAATGACATATCAAGTTGCTTAGAAATACCATTTAAGCAGGCACCAATAAGTAAATTCGCCATATCCATCAACAGCTCTAATTCGAGGTTGTTATCGAGTTCATGATCATATTTCATTAGCGATGCGACATCTTTAAAGCTCGAATCATTAAGAATTAATAATGCCTCACCAGAAATGCCCGCACCGATAAAACCTTGACAGATACCCGAGGTTTTTTCTTTATTTTCAACATCAGAAAGCGCCATGGTAAGTTCACTGACTTCAATTAAATTAACATTAGGAATAGGTAAAACCACGAAAACACCTAATAACCGCGCTAATAAGTCTCCGGCTTGCCCCATAGCGACATTAGCAATTTCTTGATAACAGTCACGCATCTCACCATCAATTTCCATCATCGCTTTCGTTGGCGGTGATGTGGTAGTTGTCACAGGCTTTTTAATATCACTAGATGGCGTGAAATCTACTTTAGCTTGGGTTACTGGCGTTTCATTTATAATAACCTCGCTCTTACTAAACACGCCATAGGCATGTAATATTTCGGTAAGTTTAGTTTTATCAACGGGTTTTTTAATAAAATCTAAGGCACCTAAACTCTTCACCCTTTGGTGAGCTTCTGGCTGAATATCACCCGATATCACAATCGTTAACGTGGGTAAGTCTTGTTTTAATATCGTTTCTAATACTTGATAACCGTCCATTTCAGGCATATTCAAGTCAAGTAATAACACATCACCTTTACCCGCTTTAATTGCTGCTATGGCTTCAATGCCATTGGTTGCAAACGTGATATCGACGTCCCAACCGTCGGGAAGTGAACGCGCAACCTGCTTACGAGCCATATTAGAATCATCACAGATAAGTAACGGTGTTGTCATAAAGGAAAGTACCCTCAGTTTTTAAAGCCAATATTGCTCAGATAAGTATTCAGCACGTTATATTCAATCATACATAGGCAAGCCAGTGACTCAAAGTATTATAGTAAACAATAGATTGATTTTAAAAATAAAACACCTTTTATTCGCATTTTATCGACCACAAAGGTAAGCTTTAGCAATAATTTACCCTGAGTGAATGTTTAACTTATGAATATTTCAAAATTACCTGCCATTGCCCTACTTAGTTCCGCTTTTGTGTTTTCAGCGATGGCTGAAGTTTCCTCCCTTGAACTTACCGAAACCACCAATTTAGTGATGGCGGGCAATAAATACGTCACCTTACTTGGCAATCAAGTTAACGTAGGCGATGAAGCACCTGATTTTAAAGTCGTAAACGAATCGTTTTCGCCAGTAACTTTAACTGACTTTAAGCATAAATCTGTACTAATTTCAGTGGTGCCGAGTTTAGACACTGGTGTCTGTTCGATTCAAACCAAACGGTTTAATGACGAAGTAGCAAACTTACCTACTGACGTGGTGATGTTAACCATTAGCAACGACTTACCTTTTGCGCAAAAACGTTTTTGTAAAACAGAAAAGGTAGATAGTATCAAAGTCTTATCCGATGCAGTTTGGCGTGACTTTGGACAAAATTACGGTCTTCTAATTAAAGATATGGGATTATTAACCCGTGCTATTTTCATCATTGATGCAGACGGAAAAGTCGTTTACAAAGAATTAGTTGAGAATATTTCACAACATCCAGATTACGATACGGCATTGACAAAATTAAAATCAATCAGCCAAGTAATTAAACCGGTGGAAACGATAATAACTGAGCAAAAAGGTTAAGTTTTTTCGAGCAAGTAATGCAAGCTTGTGATCATCATTAACTTGCATTATTTAAGATTTGAAATCAATAAAATATAAAAATTATTAAAAATAACGCTATCTCCCCTTGAATTTAAATTCAGCCATCCCATCTTTAATATTGTAGTCGCCAATAGGGGCTACATAAACCGCCTGTTCAACATTGAAAGGCACATTAAACTCAAAGCATTCTAACTTTCCGGTGTCACAATTCGCAGCATCAGCTGGTATTAGCACCTGTAAATATTGCCTGAGACAACATATTGCTAAACTTTAATAGGATATGAATTATGCGTACAGCGACAGATTTCAGCCCACTTTACCGCTCATTTATCGGATTTGATCACCTCGCCGGTTTGATCGACAAGGCTTCAAGAGCAGACAAGCAATCTTCTTACCCCCCGTATAACGTCGAGTTACTCGCGGAAGATCAATACCGTATAACTATGGCAATAGCAGGATTTTCAGAGCATGAGCTTGATATTGAGTCCAAGCAAGACACTCTCATAGTTACCGGTACTAAAAACAATCCCGCAAGTAATACCGAGCGTAAATTTTTACATCAAGGCATTGCCGAGCGCAGTTTTGAGCGTAAATTCCAATTAGGTGACCATGTCAAAGTTATCGGTGCTTTTATAGAGCACGGTTTATTACATATAGATTTAGAACGAGAAATACCGGAAGCGTTAAAACCGAGAAAAATAGCAATTAATGGCAAAAGCTTATTACAGCAACGTGATGTAAACTCAAAAAGTTAAGTTTAACTTTATTGTACTCTCCCCTTTTTCGCCCAGTCTTTGACTGGGCTTTTTTATGTCAGCTTTTCTTCTCAACAATAGAAAGCCAATACCACTAAACACCTAATCACACTCAGTTCAGCTTTACCTTAATATTTTAAATTTAAAGGGGTTTTCAACGTTTTTTATCACAATATAACCGTAACAACGTCAAATAATGCCAAGATAATAAAGTCAACAATCACTGCTGATGCAAGCCTGTTATGGCAATTTCAAGGTGACATAGCGACATTTTTCTGTAATATATCTGCAAAGGAATTGTTATAACGCAGCATTAAGGAATATAACTTTGCGTACTAAAATCAATCAGACATTTGTTAAAGGGCTGCTATTTTCAATATTACTGCTGTTGAACAACGCACATGCCAAAAAAATAAATATCGTCACTGAGCATCTCGCGCCGTTTCAAATAGTACAAGAAAACGCGATTGGCGGGTTAGCCACAGAAATGATAGTAGCCACCTTGCAAGAAGCCAACATTAGCTATCAGATAACAGCTCACCCTTGGTCAATTTCCTATAACCGAGCATTAAAAGAAAAAAATACCTGTATTTACTCGCTGGTGCATATCCCACAGCGCACTGCACTCTTTCAATGGATAGGTCATATCGCAACAAGTTCAACATCACTGTACAGCGAAAAGAATAGTCCGATTACTATCGAAAATTTAACCCAAGCAAAAGATTATAAAATTGCGGTGATAAAAGATGATGTGGCACATCATTACCTGCTATCCAAAGGCTTTGTAGAAAACAGAAACCTTTATGTAATGAGTAATAATGATGCTTTACTAGAGTTACTTGAGAAACCCAATCGCCATATTGATCTGATAGTAATGAACGATAAACTGCTCAATAGCCGTCTCGATGATAGTGATGATTTATCTAAGTATAAAAATGTTTTTAGGTTCAGTGACTATAAGCTTGATTTTTACTTTGCCTGTAGTTTAAAAACAGAAGAGCCAATTGTTACTGAACTTATCAACGCCATGAAAAATTTAGAGCAACAAGGTGTTTTTGCAGAAATAAAGCGCAATTTTCAAGACCATTTCTAGCGCGTAAACTAGCCCGTATTTTCACATCAGACGAATTCAACAAGTATGACTGAAAAACACGATGGTATTTACCTCGAACAAAACAGTCTAGGTTAAGTTGTAAACTTGAACAAACAAGCTTGAACACGTTTCAGCCTGTTTGTTCACGCGAGCTTATCTCACTTATTTCGCCATAATATCTAACAGTACATGGACTGTCGCTTCAACACCGGATTTAATTGCAGGCTCTGGGGTGATTTTAAATTGTGGGCTATGATGACTGGGTACTGCTGCCCCACCGGCCTCAGCACGTTCAAAATCAGCTTTTTCTGTACCACCGACTTTAAAGTAAACGCTAGGTATGTAGGGGTCAGTAGTAAAAAAACCAAAGTCTTCCGCGCCCATGCCGGTTTCAGCTGGCTCTAACAAAGCATCTGCACCCATTTTTTCGCTTAACACCGTTTTTAAACGTTTAGCGAGCTTTTGATCATTAAAGGTCGGCGGAAAAGAGAATTCACTTACAACAACCTCCGGTAATTTATCTTCTGGCATACCCGCAGTGCGCGCTGTGCCAATGGCAACACGCTTAATTGCTGATAACAATTGCTCACGCACCTCTGGAGTTAAACTGCGAACCGTTAACTGCAACTTAGCCTGATCCGATATAATATTGTGCTTAGTGCCGGCATGGAAGGCACCTACTGTGATCACACCAGCATAACGTGGCGCGAGTTCACGGCTGATAATGGTTTGTAAATTATTAACAATTTGCGCGCCGATCACGATAGGGTCTTTGCCTTGATGTGGTGAAGCGCCATGGGCGCCAATACCATGTACGGTAATATCAACCGTATCTGCGCCGGCATAAGGAGAGCCTTCATCAACAATGACTTTACCCGCTTCAGCATTCGCACTGACATGAAAGGCAAAAGCATAATCAGGTTGACCAAAGCGCTGCCATAAGTTATCAGCCATCATTGCAGATGCCCCAGGGCCTTTTTCTTCTGCAGGTTGCCCTATTAACATTAACGTACCAGACCACTTATCTTTATGCTGCGCCATATAGCGGCCAGTGCCCACTAAACTGGTAATATGCACATCATGACCACACGCATGCATGACCCCGACCATTTCGCCATTCCAATCTTTCATTTTAACCGTTGAGGCATTCTCTAAGCCTGATTGCTCAACCACAGGTAAACCATCCATATCAGCGCGCACCATCACCATCGGGCCTTCACCGTTTTTCATTATCGCAACAATACCTGTGCCCCCCACTTGCTCAGTAACCTGATAACCAACTGCCCTTAATTCTTGCGCTAAACGTTTCGCTGTTTGGGTTTCCATTAATGATAATTCAGGATTCCGATGAAAATGATCCCATAACGGCGCTAAGTGCTTTTGATAGTCTTGTGCAATATATTTTGCGGTGGGTTGTTCAAAGGCTAGAACATTACTTGCCGTCAAGGACGATATTGCCAGCGCTGAAGAAATTAACATAGTGAGTGCTTTGCGGTTCATTTTCGGCTCCATGGGTTGTGCAACTTTTAATACAAGGGGTCAATTAATTTTGACCTGCTGCTTGTGAAAGCAAGCGGATAATTTATTAACTTACTGTACCTAGGCTACTTATCAATGTCTTGTTGTTTGTGATAAAGCGGCATTATTCAACGACAAGTGACTTTTTCAACAATATCGGTTTAAACGTTCAACAATGAGTGTGAATTATTTCAGCAATTAAAAATTCCAATAAACCTTATAATATATTGATTAAAGAGTCATTCTAGACAATTAATCGACAATAATTAACATTATTGCTTATTCTTTGAGTTTTGAGCCACGGGGATAAGAATTTTTTATCAACAAATAATGTTTAATTAACTAACGGCAATTAAAGCTGACAACTACGCAGGATATTTGCGTAGTTTTTGTTGAAATTTTACTGACATTAAATTTTTTATTGTGCTAAAAAAGTGCTTATAAAATAATAACAATTCAAATTCCAAACGACTATTTGCAGAATAATTGATAAGAATTGGATACTAAAAAACAATAATAAGGTCAGTAATGGATATCAATTTAAGCTCAAAAAGAGCCTTAGTTTGTGGTAGCAGTCAAGGCATTGGCCGCGCTTGTGCAATAGAGCTTGCCAACTTAGGCGCCAGTGTTACTTTATTTTCCCGCAACCAAGCAAGATTAAACACCGTTAAAGATGAACTTTGCTCGGCGCAAGGGCAAAAACATCAAGTGTTAATTGCTGATTTTTCTCAGCCAGCAGAAGTTAACCGCGTTATTCTCGATGATGTTGCCGCCAACGGTGGTTTTGATATTCTGATCAATAATACTGGCGGTCCCGCACCTGGGCCGGCAAATACTGCAGATGTCAGTGCTTTTATTGACGCCTTCAATTTACATCTAGTGACCAACCACCATTTAGTGCAAGCACTATTACCAGCTATGAAAGCAAAGCAATTCGGCCGTATTATCAACGTTATTTCTACCTCAGTAAAACAGCCTATCCCAGGTTTAGGGGTTTCAAATACGATTCGTGGCGCGGTGGCCAGTTGGTCAAAAACGCTAGCGAATGAACTTGGTCCTTTTGGCATCACCGTTAATAACGTATTGCCAGGAGCCACGGCAACCGCACGTTTAGACGCGATTATCAGTGGTAAAGCGAAAAAACAAAACATTTCCATTGAGCAAGCCACTATTAATGAAAAAGCGCAAATCCCGATGCGTCGTTTCGCGGCGCCAGAAGAATTTGCTGCAGCGGCCGCATTTCTAGCGTCGCCCGCTGCTGGCTATATTACCGGCATTAATTTACCGGTTGACGGCGGTCGTACTAGCTGTTTATAAGAGATCACGATGGATATCATTGCAAACTTTATTGATGGACAATATCAGGCGCCTCTTAAGCAGCAATACCTCGATAATATCGAGCCTGCAACGGGAAAGGTTTACGGTCAAATTCCTGATAGTAGCAATCATGATGTGGAATTAGCGGTAAAGGCGGCGAAAAAAGCCTTACCGCAATGGCAAGCTCTGCCCTTAGAAACACGGGCAGATTATTTAACCGCCATTGCACAAGAAATTGAGCTCCGCCTCGAAGACCTTGCGTTAGCTGAAGCCATTGATAACGGCAAGCCACTTAACCTAGCACGTACTGTCGATATTCCCCGTGCTGCCAGCAACTTTAAGTTTTTTGCTCATGCTTGCTCTCAATTTGCCAGTGAATCTCACGCCATGGCAGGTACTGCAATTAACTATACCCTGAGACAACCTGTCGGCATCGTCGGTTGTATTTCACCGTGGAACTTACCGCTATATTTATTTACTTGGAAAATAGCCCCGGCATTAGCCGCAGGCAATTGTGTAATTGCCAAGCCTTCAGAAATCACGCCAAAAACCGCGGCATTATTGGGCGAAATTTGCCAAAAAGTTGCTTTGCCTAACGGAGTGTTAAACATTTTACATGGTCGGGGCGCAGATGTTGGCCAAGCGATTTGTCAGCATGATGATGTAAAAGCCATTTCATTTACCGGTGGTACAACGACAGGCGCCGCCATTGCGCAACTTTTAGCCGCCAAATTTAAAAAACTATCCCTTGAACTCGGCGGAAAAAATCCGGCATTAATCTTTGCTGATTGTGACTTTAACAGTACGGTTGAGCAGGTTTTTCGCGCTAGCTTTGCCAATCAAGGACAAATTTGTTTATGTGCCTCACGACTTTATATTGAACGGCCCATTTATGAAAAGTTTAAACAAGCTTTAGTCGCGAAAGCGCATACTTTACAGCCAAATGACCCTTTACTTGCCAATACCGAAATGGGCGCGATTGTCTCGCAAGCGCATTTGCAAAAAGTGCTCAGCTACATTAAAGATGCAAAAGCCCAAGGCGGCACAGTTTTAACCGGTGGCGAGCAAGTCAGGCTTAGTGGTCGATGCCAGCAAGGCTATTTTCTACAACCAACTATTATTGAAAATTTAACCAATGATGCCCGCTGTAACCAAGAAGAAATATTTGGACCGGTGATCACCTTACAACCGTTTGACAGTGACGACGAAGCGCTAGCACTAGCAAACGACAGTCAATACGGCCTAGCGGCAACTGTATGGACGAATCATTTAGCTCGTGCTCATCATCTGGCCGAGAATCTAAATACGGGTATTGTTTGGATAAATTGCTGGTTATTGCGAGATTTACGCACTCCCTTCGGTGGCATGAACAATTCTGGCCTTGGCCGAGAAGGTGGTCTAGAGGCGATGCGTTTTTTTAGCGAAAGCAAAAATGTCTGTGTGAAGTACTGAGTAAAAACCACAAATGAACCAAACATGTACAAAGTTTAAATCATCAGGAGCGATATTTGCCAGCATATTAGGCTGCAAATGGACTTTGATCTGATCCCCTTCTCACCGCTCTTTAAACCTGAGTACTTGCTATGAGTCGGGTTTTATTCGCGATAAAGCCTTCTTTCAAAGATTGCTAACCTTATGTCACTCGATTTGGATTTAACCATCATCTAGTAAACCATTGCTAAAGGCGAAAACGGTTGTAAGTTATAAGTTGAGTTTACAACGCGGATAAAAGTTAACAATTATACTAACTAAAACAAATAAAATGGATAACGCTATGTCAGAAGTATTTAATGCCGAACAAGCCCCAAAACCCGTAGGTTTATACCCACATGCAAGGCGAGTGGGTAATTTATTATTTTTATCCGGTGTTGGACCACGTCAAGCCGGCAGCTCAGATATTCCCGGTGTTGAACTTAATGCAGAGGGTGAAATCATCAATTATGACATCGAAGCACAATGTCACAGCGTCTTTCAAAATGTCAGTACCATATTAGCCTCGGCAGGCGCTGATTGGATGGACTTAGTTGATGTCACCGTATTCCTAACGAATATGAAAGATGACTTTGCTACCTACAATCGTATTTATGCCGAATATTTTTCCGAAAACATGCCGTGTCGCACAACCGTTGAAATTAACAAATTACCGACGCCCATTGCCATCGAATTAAAGTGTATTGCGGCACTACCTGACTTTTCGAGTAAAAAGGGAGAATAAATAATGGCTAAATTTTCCATGCCTTTTAACTTGCAACAGTGGATTGATGAACACCGAGAGCAACTCAAACCACCAGTATGCAACAAGCAAATATTCGAACAGGACGATTATATTGTCATGGTAGTTGGCGGACCAAATAACCGCAGCGACTATCATTATAACGAAACTCCTGAGCTGTTTTACCAACTCGAGGGCGAAATGGTGCTCAGTGTTGTCAATGAAGATGCTGATAACGAACCAGGTGATAGCCAAGCGCCAACATTTACAGATATTCCTATCAAAGCGGGGGAAATATTCCTATTGCCTCCGAAGGTATTACATTCTCCGCAACGCTTTGAAAATAGTGTCGGCTTAGTGGTAGAACAAAAAAGAGCCGCGGGTCAACAAGATGCACTTTTTTGGTTTTGTCAGCAGTGTAAAACTCCGTTATACACTGAGCAATTTTGCTTAGAAAATATAGAAACGGATTTACCGAAAGTTTTTAACAACTTTTATGGTAATAGCGAAAACTGTCAATGTAAAAAGTGCGGTTGTAAAGCAGAAAAATCATAGGAAGGCTTGATGTTAAAAATAGATATTCATACCCATATTCTGCCAAAAACCTGGCCAAACTTGCGTGAAAAATACGGCTATGGTGGCTTTGTCAGTTTAGATCATCATAAATGTGGCTGCGCCCGTATGATGGTGGACGAAAAATTTTTCCGTGAAATTGAGCACAACTGCTGGGATCCAAAGGTTAGATTACAATACTGCCAGCAACATCAGGTTGATGTCCAAGTACTCTCCACGGTGCCCGTGATGTTTAACTACTGGGCAAAACCTAAAGACACCTTAGACTTATCAAAATACTTAAATGATCATATCGCCGGTATTGTTAATGACCACCCCAAACGCTTTGTTGGCCTTGGTACAGTACCAATGCAAGCGCCTGATCTAGCGATAAAAGAGCTAGAACGTTGTGTCAACGACATCGGCTTAGCCGGTATTCAAATAGGCTCGCATATTAATGATTGGAACTTAGATCATGAACAACTATTTCCTATTTTTGAAGCCGCTCAAGACCTAGGCGCTGCGGTATTTGTTCACCCTTGGGATATGATGGCAAAAGAAAAAATGCCAAAATATTGGTTGCCTTGGTTAGTCGGTATGCCAGCAGAGTCGAGCTTAGCCATTTGTTCAATGATATTTGGTGGAGTGCTACAACGTTTACCTCAGCTTAAAATTGCCTTCGCGCACGGTGGTGGCTCATTTCCAGCTACTATCGGCCGCATTGAGCATGGGTTTAATGTTCGTCCCGATCTTTGTGCCGTGGACTGTCCAATAAACCCGCGCGATTTTCTCAAGCAAATTTATCTCGACTCGTTAGTTCATGACCCATTAGCCCTGAAATATTTAGTCGATTTAATGGGACCCGACAATATTGCTTTAGGCACTGACTATCCGTTCCCATTAGGCGAGCTCAGTCCGGGTAAATTGATTGAAAACAGCCACTTTAGTGATGACATCAAAGCTAAATTACTGCATGGCAGTGCGCTTAAATGGCTCGGGTTAACTAAGGAGCAGTTTTTATGAGTTACTTAAACTTTAATCAACTGAACCTGATGCTCAGGAGGGTCATATGCAGATAACCATCACACTTAGTGATAAACACTATATTGTTAATACCGACTATGGCCACTCTTTAGCCATTGCATTAGACTTTCAGCGCGGCGACAATCAGCCTAATCATTTTGGCGCAGCAAAAGCCATAGCAAGACCGATGCAATCGGGAAAGTTTATTGGTGACACCAAACAAGGCGGCAGTTGTAATGTCAATGAATTAAGCCTCAACCCACATTGTAATGGTACTCACACAGAAACTATTGCTCATATTTGCGATCAAGATAACGCTTTAGCCGTTAACATTGCTGCGCTTACATTAGCGCCATTAATGCCCTGCCCATTAATTTCAGTAACCCCAATATCAGCATCCGATAGTGTTGATGACTACACCCCACATTTTACGGTAAATGATCGTGTGATTGACCGCGCGCAACTCGAACAACACTTAACGTTATATCATGATGAGCAATTACAATGTTTAGTGGTAAGAACCTTGCCCAATAGTGCTGATAAATGTCAGACAAATTATAACGAAGCGAATCAGCCGGCATTTTTTACTCGTGATGCTGTGCTCTACCTTAACGAACGTGGTGTTGAGCACTTGATTCTCGATATTCCTTCACTTGACCGCCTCAACGATGACGGATTACTGACTTGTCACCATTTATTTTGGCAAGTCGTGGAGGGGGCACACCAGCCCAGCCCAAACAGTTTGATCAATAAAACCATCACTGAAATGGCCTATATCGATAACAACATATGCGATGGTTTCTATTTTATTAATTTACAAACCCCTGCTTTTGTTAATGATGCTGCGCCAAGTCGCCCAATGTTATATCAAGCACTGCAAATCGCCGGCAAAGCGTGAACTAGCATAGTAGCTTGAGGCCAGGCCGAATTGACAAAGTAGCACAGAAAAAGCTGTTCAATAATAATTAAAAAATGAGTACATCATGAGCAATGAAACTAATCACAAATTAAATACTGACACTAATTTAAATGCTTTAGCTTATGCGCAAAACTTAGATCGCAACGATCCTCTTAGCGCCATGCGTGAGCAATTTTCTATTCCCAAACAAGCTGATGGCACAGACGAATATTATTTCACTGGCAACTCTTTAGGACTACAACCTAAATTAGCTCGCGCCGCTGTTATTGAGTTACTCGATGCTTGGCAAACTCGCGGAGTAAAAGGCCATTTTGAAGGAGAGTTTCCGTGGTTGCCTTATCATGAATTTTTAACAGAGCAAGCCGCAGAGATTGTTGGTGCATTACCGCAAGAAGTTGTGATGATGAACTCCCTTACCGCCAATTTACATTTTATGATGGCCAGTTTTTATCAGCCAACAAAGCAACGCTCAAAAATCTTAATTGAAGATCATGCGTTTCCTTCCGATCATTACGCGGTTGAATCGCAGATAAAGCATCATGGCAAAGATGTCGACGAAAACCTACTGCTATGGACACCAAGAGCCGGTGAAGAATTACTCAACTACCAAGACCTGTGTCAACTAATCGAGCAACATGGCGATGAAATTGCCTTAATTTTATTGCCCGGCGTGCAATATTACACCGGCCAAGTGCTGGATATGGAGCGTATTACCAAAGTCGCTCATGCTAAAGGCATTAAAGTCGGCTTCGACCTTGCACATGCCGCCGGTAACATTGAGTTATCCCTACATCAATGGCAAGTCGACTTTGCTTGTTGGTGTAGCTATAAATACCTTAATAGTGGCGCGGGATCTGTCGCGGGCTGTTTTATCCATCAGAAACATGTAGAAAATACCGAACTTAATCGCTTAGCCGGTTGGTGGGGCCATGATAAATCTAGCCGCTTTCAAATGGAAAATACCTTTAAACCTATTCCAACGGCAGAGGGTTGGCAGTTATCAAATCCGCCCGTGTTATCACTTGCTGCGGTGCGTGGCTCTTTCGATACGATCAAGCTTGCCGGCGGGATGCCTGCTTTGCGCAAGAAATCATTGTTATTAACCGACTATATGATGACCTTGATAAAAACAGAGTTGGGCGAAAAAATTCGTATTATCACGCCACAAAATCCAACCGAGCGCGGTTGCCAATTGTCGCTGATGGTTAATGTTGAAGGTCTTGACGGCAAAGCCATGTTTAATGCCCTAGAAGCCAATGGCGTAACCACTGATTGGCGAGAGCCTAATGTGATTCGCGTTGCCCCCGTACCTTTATACAATAGCTTTGAAGATGTTTATCATTTTGTCAGAATATTGAAGGAGTGCCTTTAATGTCGTTAACGTCAAGTATGCTTGCCAGTGAAAAAGTAAAAGCAGATAACAAAGCTAACGCACGGGAAAACATCACCATTGCTGGTGCAGGCCCTGTCGGCGCGCTCCTAGCAGTGATTTTAGCGCGCCATGGCCACCCAGTTAAGTTGTTTGAATCACGCCCAGACTCAAGAATAAAAAGCATTTATCAGGGGAAGTCGATAAACATCGCCCTCTCTGATCGAGGCTGGCTTGCACTGGAGTCTGTCGGACTCGATAGCGTAGTTAAACAACAAGCGATTGCCATGCATAAACGTGTGATGCACGCTAAAGATGGTACGATTACTGAGCAAGCCTACGGAACAAAAGAGCAAGCCATTTGGTCGGTTTCCCGCGCAGGTATTAACGAGCAATTACTGGATTTAGCCGAACAAGAGCCCTTAATCGAAATTAAATTTGATCAGCGTTTAATTGACGTTGACTTTGATAATGCCAGCGCGAGTTTTCTGCACGACCATAACATTGAAAAAGTAACCTCGGAGCTTTTATTTGGCGCTGACGGTGCTTACTCAAAAGTACGACGCTTAGCTCAAGAAACGCCGCGCTTTAGTTACAGTCAGTCATATATGCCGCAAAGTTATATTGAGCTAAACATTCCCGCGAATGACGATGGTTCATATAAAATGGCGAAAGATGCCTTGCATATCTGGCCGCGTAAAAAGTTTATGTTGATCGCTTTACCCAATCCTGACGGCTCATTCACTTGTACCTTGTTTCTTGATTTTCAGGGTGAGGTGTCATTTTCATCATTAACCCTGCGCGAAGACGTTACTCGCTTTTTTCAAGAAAATTTTTCCGATGTCATGCCCATACTGGAAAATCCAATTGATGAGTTTCTCGAAAAAACCGCTAACCCACTCTTTCTGGTTAAGGTCGACCCTTGGGTTATTAACGAAAAAGTGGCACTCATTGGTGATGCCGCTCATGCTATGGTGCCATTTTACGGCCAAGGCATGAACTGCGGTTTTGAAGATTGTCGGGTACTAGATGAGTTAATCACTACCTACCGTCAAGACTGGTCAAAAATTTTTCCAGCTTATCAAGCGGCAAGAAAAGCCAACGCTGATGCTATCACCGAGTTAGCGAAACGTAACTTTGTTGAAATGAGTGAACTGTCGGGTCAAGCAAGCTTTTTACTGCAAAAGAAAATTGAAGCAGAATTTCACAAGCGCCACCCTGAACTCTGGACGCCTTTGTACGCTATGGTGACCTTTTCGCCACACTTACCCTATGCAAAAGCATTAGAAATAGGTGACATTCAACAAGCAATAATGCAGAAAATTATGCAAATTTCCGATATTGAAAACTGCTGGCAGGAAGCGTTTGTTTATGAAAAATTGCAAAAATTAGCGCAAGCAGCATTTAGTTCTGATGGAAGTGATTTAACTGCACAGCAAAATGCAGGAGGCCAGCACCATGACTAAAGAAAATTCGAAAAAAAGCCCGTTGAATAAGGCCGAGTCAAAAAAGCAAAACGAAAATACTAGCAATACCAACGGCTGTCCTTTTCATCAACAAGCTCCTGATGTTAATGATAATACTCGCCAGCTAGAACAAGGTATTCATCAAGATTTCGATAATGAGATGTCCTACGGAGATTACCTACAATTAGAACAGATTTTATCCGCTCAAAAGCCGTTAAGCGGTGAACATGATGAAATGCTCTTTATTATCATTCATCAAACCAGTGAGTTATGGTTAAAGCTCGCGGGTCATGAGCTACAAAGTGCGATTAGCCATATCAAAGCTGAAAATTTTGGCCCTGCGTTTAAGGTCATTGCGCGAGTAAAGCAGATATTTTTACAGTTGACCCAGTCATGGAATATTTTATCTACCTTAACCCCGAGTGACTATCTGAAGTTTCGCGATGATTTAGGTCGATCTTCAGGATTTCAATCTTGTGGTTACCGAAAACTCGAATTTTTGCTCGGCAATAAAAATGCTGATATGTTGAAAATACATCAGGCTAATAGCGTTGCCTATCAAGAATTAGATACGCTGCTCAAACAAAATAGCTTATATGATGAAGTGATCATCGCTTTAGCCAAAGCTGGGTTTAACATTGACAGTAACGTCAGCAAGCGCGATGTTACCCAAGCCTATCAACGTAACGACAGTGTCCTTAAAGCTTGGCTTAATGTTTATCAACAACCAGAAACCTATTTTGAGCTTTATGAGTTAGCGGAAAAGTTAGTTGATATTGAAGATGCGTTTCAACAGTGGCGCTTTAAACATATGTATACCGTACAGCGCATCATTGGTTATAAAAAAGGTACGGGTGGCTCTTCAGGCGTCGGCTTTTTAAAAAAAGCGCTAGATGTCAGCTTTTTCCCTGAGCTATTTGAAGTGCGAACGCATTTATAAAAGGCAGTGCGGTGACGGTGCCGCACTATTATCTTCGTTAAAACGATTACCCATCTAATACGAACAACAACTCAGCTAAATCAGGTTGCCATTGAAACGCTTTAAGTTTGATACGAGCACCGATGACGACAACTTGTTCATCTTGGAGTAAATCTCGCTGGCGCTGAAAGTCTTCGCTACCGAGAGGAAATGAAATTTTTCCTTGAGCATTAATCACCCGATACCAAGGTACTGCTTGCCCGCGCCAACCGTTTTCAGGCACCGCACCTAAGGCTTTGCCTACTAACCGTGCTCGCCCTGGTAAACCCGACAGATCGGCTATTTGCCCGTAGCAGGCCACTTTACCAAAGGGAATAGCCTGCACAGTTTGCCATATTTTTATATGCCTAGGATTAAACGGCTTTGCGGTATTAGAGCCACTCTTGTCACTCATTACCAAGGTAAAACACTGCCATTAGAATGTTTAAACACACCACTTTCAGCCAAGGTTAATTGATTAATTAACTCAACCAGCTTGCTGGCCGCATTATCAGCGCTAATATCTCCACCATAATTGACCATACCGGTTTGGACATAACCTGGATGATAAATACCAACGGCAACACCTTTGCTTGCTAAATCTCGACTCAACGACATACCTGCCGCATTTAAAGCCGCTTTTGACATACGATAACCATAACGTCCACCTGAAGTGTTGTCGGCTATAGAGCCCATTCGGGAGGTGATTAGCGCTACTTTAGCCCCCGTGTTCAATTGCGCTTGCAGACAAGTAACTACTCGTAGCGGCGCCAGTGCATTGACTTCAAATTGTTCTCGTATGGTGTTTACCTCGATATGACTAAGGCTTTCATCACGTAAAATACCGGCATTACAAACCAAGACATCAATGTCGACAGACTGTAATGCTAACAACATATTAGCGATCCCCACGTCTGTGGCAACATCGACCTCAGTAATGACATTAACAGCAAGCGCATCGAGTTCATCAGAGCTGTTACGGCATAAGGCGAATACTTTGTCTCCTTGAGCCATAAAGTATTTACACATCGCCAAGCCAATACCACGATTTGCGCCAGTAATTACAACATTATTACTCATGAACATTTCCTTCAAATTAAACGTTTTGTTTCTCAAGATTAAAACTAAAAAACCACTTCAAGTGAAGTGGTTTTTAACATGCGAACAAGCTTAAATATAAGGTAGAAGCCCTATTGGCCACATTTACCTTCTTTACCTCTTGCTTTATCTTCGCCACATTTGCCTTTGGCTTTCGCTTTCATTTTGGCTTCGCCACATTTACCTTCGCCGCACTTACCTTTAGCTTTCATTTTGGCTTCGCCACATTTGCCTTCGCCGCACTTGCCTTTAGCTTTCGCTTTCATTTTGGCTTCGCCACATTTACCTTCGCCGCACTTGCCTTTAGCTTTCATTTTAGCTTCGCCACACTTGCCATCGACTTTTTCTTTTAGTTTTCCCTCACCACACTTACCATTTTCGTGACCATCAGCAGAAACAATAGTCATAACATTTGGTACAGCAAACGGATTAGTTTCTGCTTTTACAGGCATCGTTGCGGCAACAGTTAGTGCAAACAAGCCTAATAAAGCGGCAATTGAAGATTTTTTAATTAATTTCATTAGTTTTTCCTTTTAATTTTTCAATTTGACACTACATCTATACGTATAGCTATTTACAAAGACCATACAGGGTGTAAATAAATTTCAAGCGCTATAAGTTATCAACTCATTTAAAGACATTTATCTTTTCTACAACACAACTGAGCCTAGCTTTATCTTTATGAAACCACAAGTAAAAAAAATAATTCTAGCGCCGATGGAAGGTGTTGCTGATGAGCTAATGCGCCAACTACTAACCTCATTAAATCGCTATGACTTTTGTGTAACGGAATTTGTTCGCGTTGTTGATTGTTTAGTGCCTAAGCATGTTTTTAGAAAAATTTGTCCTGAATTGGCGCATGGCTGTCACACACAAAGTGGCACCCCATTGAGAATGCAGTTACTCGGCCAAGAGCCAGATTGGATGGCGGAAAATGCGGTTAGAGCATTGGAGCTAGGCTCTCACGGGATAGATGTAAATTTTGGCTGTCCTGCCAAAGCCGTTAACAAAAGTAAAGGCGGCGCGGTTTTATTAAATGAGCCAGAAAAAATTTATCAAATAATGGCTAAAATAAGGTCAGCCATTGGCCTTGATGCAACATTATCTGCGAAAATTCGACTCGGGTTCACTGATGCATCAAAGCTAGATGAAATTGTCAGTGCTGTTGAGTCTGCCCAAGTAAATCAATTAACCATTCATGCCCGTACAAAACAAGATGGCTACCGCCCCCCCGCGTATTGGTACTTTATTGCTGAAGTAGAAAAAAAGTATGACCTTGAGATATTTGCTAACGGCGAAATTTGGAGTAAAGCTGATGCCGAAAACTGTATCAGTCAAAGCCAAACCTCTAACATTATGCTCGGGCGAGGGGCATTAGCCCTGCCCAACTTAGCCAACGTCATTAAATTTGATGAACGCCCCATGCCGTGGTCTGAACTAAGCCACCTGTTGATACGCTACAGTGAATTAGAATTACAAGGTGATAAAAGTTATTATTTTTCAAGTCGTTTAAAACAATGGTTACGCTATTTAAAATTACAATACCCACAAGCCGATGCGTTATTTAATGCGATTAAGCGCTTAAAAAATAAAGATGAAATTCTTCAACAGTTAACTATCGTGAGTTCCTGAGCAAGAAATTAACAGCATCAAACTGCGTTATTACTCTTATGCGTAATAGGGGTAATTGTAAACAAATAATTATTAAACTGCGGCAGTTTTCTCCTATACAACAGGGTAAGATAATTGCTATTAATAACAATTGATTTAAACTGATATAAGAAGCAGGGCTAGTGAAACAGGGTTCAGAGCTAAGAGCACGATATAATGATATCAATCGTGGCGTTTACTTTATTGGCACCACACCACCGAAAAGTGATACGCCAATTGCGCAAGTATCGACCATTGCTGATAAGTTACTAGAACGAGTCAGTGATATCGACTTTGATGGTTTAATTGTTTATGACATTCAAGAAGAAGACTCTCGTACTTCAAAACCTCGGCCATTCCCTTTTAAGTCGACCCACGATTCTCGCTTTTACTCGTCACTGTTAAACCAAAAATCGACAAGGCCGGTGATCACCTACAAAAGTGTGGCGCAGTTAAACGACAACGACTTTAATCAGTGGGCAAATGAGGCCTGGCATGATTATGGTGTGCGCGACATTGTGCTTGTTGGCAGCCCTTCTAACAAAAATAATATCCGTTTACCTTTAGCAGACGCCTATAACGCCTTAGTGACAAATGAGAATGACTTTTTTATTGGTGGCATCACCATCGCTGAGCGCCACGCTAATAAACGCAATGAACATGCTAAATTAATTGAAAAACATCAACAAGGTTGTAACTTTTTTATTTCCCAAGCCATCTATAATGCGCAAGCAACCATTGATATGTTGACCCGATATGCTATCGAATGCCAGCAACAAGGGCTAAAACCTCAACGCATCATTTTAACCTTTTCACCTTGTGGTAGTGAAAAAACCTTAGCGTTTATTGAGTGGCTTGGCGTCAGCGTACCTGAGGCAACAGTGTTGCGAATACTCAATGCAAAAAGCCCTTTATACGAATCAATTAGAATATGCAGCAATACCTTAGTGCAAATTCTCGATGCGGTTTTACCTTATAAATTACCGCTTGGGCTTAACATTGAGAGTTTAACCAACCGTAAGGAAGAGATTGACGGCTCAATACTCCTTTATAAACTCTTACGCTCAACCATGGATAATTATTTAGCAAAACAAGAACTCACTGAGCTTGCCACTGATTAATAAACATTTATATTATTCTGATAGGCTATGCTTGTTATTATTAAATTTAGTTAACGTTAAACAGGAGTTAAGTTATGTCTGGTACCGCAATGGTTGTGGCAATAGTATTTATTTCAGTGGGATTTGGTGTGATGTACGATATGTACAAAAAGCATTTAGAATTTAAAGAAAAAACGATTAATCTCAATAGTCAAACGAACGAACAAGCAATCGCTATGAAGAAGAAAGTACAAACACTTGAAGATCGTATACAAGTACTGGAAAAAATTGTCACGGATGAAGGCTATAACGTGCAAAAAGAAATTAATAAACTTTGAAAAAATTTAAATTTTCTGAACTAGACTGCTGGTCAAAAAGCAAAGCAGAAAGCCAATTTGACAGCCACAGGGCTAAAGATTTAATACTGTAATTGTTATGAAATTAATCATGAGAACTGAATTTGATAATTTGCGACTAAATCCATTTCATGCTTGTCAAAGTGATGTAAATGGCGATAAACAGGTAGTGAAAATTTATCGAGACGAACAGCTTATTGCGAAAAAGATCGCACTAAAAAAATCCATTCGTTATTTTGCTGTTGCTGGTTATCAACAATACTTAACAAGCGAAGATTAAGCAATAGCGTTCAGTTGTCCGTTTAGCGTTATCAGTAACATCAGGACACTCGCCTAATTTATAGCTCGGCGAACTTATGAGCCTTTGACTTTGCTGACACTTAGTAGCTCAAAACTTAAAATTTGCTGTTTACAATTAGCTGCAAGCTTATTGCTTTATAGCGTTAATCGGTAAAGGGATCCGTCAACGAAGCCAAGGTTTTTCCATGTGGTATCGGCTGCTTAGTTGCTGGGTCGACCTGAACAAAAACGATATCATCAGCCAAGCATATAGTTTTTTTAGTCGCCTTATTACGCATTAAACAGGTGATAGTAATTGAAGTTTTTCCTACCGCTTTAGTAGACAAGCCGAACTCAACAACATCACCTTGCTGTGCAGGCGATTCAAAGTTAATCGCGCCAATATGCTTAGTCACTAAACAGTTGGTTTCAAGCTGGCAAATTGCATAAATGGCCGCCTCTTCATCTATCCAAGCAAGTGCCCTACCGCCAAATAATGAATTGGCATAGTTTAAGTCATTAGGTAAAATTAACCGACGAGATAAAAAGCGCATAAGTATCCTTATTTAGAACTAAAAAGCTGTTCAGCCAAGTAAAATAAGCCTTGGCTGAGAAATAAAGTGACCTTCCTAAACTGATTTTGCCGCGATTATCTCATTAACTAGCGCCAAACCAGTTTGCTGACATTCAGGTAAATCAACATCGGTTGTTGATAGAGCGTGAGTTCTATCTCCCCACTTCACCACATGAGCACTCCAAGTTAACCCCCCACCAAATGCAGGCAGTAACACATAAGATTGCTTGGCAATAAAGCCTTCTTCTATCGCCTCGACAAAAGCCACTAATGTTGTTGCCGCTGACATGTTGCCATATTTATGAATATTGACAAAAACTTTGTCTTTATCCATTTTTAAACGTTTTACTAAGGTATCGATAATACGTAAGTTCGCTTGATGCGGGACCACACTCGCTATTTGCTCGGCACTAAGCTGTGCTTGGGTTAATGCCTTATCACAAGCTTGCGCCATACCGGCAACGGCTTTTTTAAAGATTTCTTGGCCTAAAAACGCCCAATTACTCTGGCCAAAAACTCGGCCTTTATTGGCATATTTCATCCCCCAACCTTCCACAGAGAGAATATCACGAGATTCTCCATAGCAGCCCAACGCTTGGGTGATAACGCCAGTTTCTTCAGTCGATGCTTCTAAATAAAGCGCCGCAGCGCCATCGCCAAATAATACGGCAACATCACGATTGCTCCAATCCATAATCGGTGAAATGGTTTCAGCACCTATTACCAATGCTGATTTCACTACGCCACTTTTAATCATCGCGGTGGCAACACTCAAACTATACATGCCACCGGTACATGCGGTACTGACATCCATACAGGCAGCATTTTCTGCGCCCAATAACCGTTGCACATTAGAGGCTGCATTAGGACAAAGCTCATCAAAGGTGGTACTACCAAAAACAATCAGCTCAACATCTTTTGCTGTTTTACCCGCAGCAGCTATTGCACGCGCGCAGGCAACATGGGCTAACTCACTGACGGAAACATGTGAAATTCTGCGCTCTTTCATGCCCGTACGAGAGGTGATCCATTCATCGTCCGTTGCTAAAAATGTCGCTAAATCATCATTACTAAGAATTGCCGGTGGTAAGCATTTGCCCCAACCGGTAATGGCTGCATATGTCATAGTTAACCTTATTCTGCTGCTGTTTTCACGTAAAGGAGCAAAAACATTCTGTTCTTTATAATAATATCATACTATAAAAAAACACTGTTTTATTGACCATTTAGCGTATTTATAAGCAATATTTACTATTCAATTTAATAACGCTAAATTTTCGCCATTATCTGTTCAAAGCTAGTACACCAATTTTTATAATCAATAGTAATGGCGTTGATCTTTTGATCTTTAAGCAAAACTAAGGCAGGAAAACCATTGATGGGTAGCGCTCTCATTTTGGTGATTTCTGCTTGTAGTGTTTTATCGATCTGTTGACTGTTAATTTGTTGCAAAAAATCATCTCCATTCAAACCAATTGCTATCGCTAATTTTTGTAAAGTAGCAATATCGGATGGATTTTTTGCCTGTAAATAATAAGCGTGTTGAATAGCCGTTAACATTTCTTGTTCTTTACCACTAGCTCTAGCGATAAGTGCCGCCCGACAGGCAGGATAGGTAGAGCGCCTTGGCTGACAATTCTGCCAAAAGTCAAAATTAAATTGCGTGCCTAGCTGCTGAGTTATTTTTCGCCAAGTTTGCTGTAGGAAAGCTTGCATCTCGGCAGGCATAACGTTGTTAGAGTCTTTTGCCAAACCACCCAGGCCATAAATAATACCCACATGAGGTGCAAGTTCTTTTTGTAGCCGCTGCCAAGTTGGTGCATAGCCCCAACACCAACTGCACATGGGATCGTAAATATAATACACTTGTGCTTTCAAGTTTATTTCTCCTGCCCTGGCAACTGTCAACTGTCAACACGACTTACTTTTGTCCTGTTCTGGAGTTAACCAGAACAGATTTAAAATAAATATCGCTACACAATAGCTTAATTAGGCTTGATTAAGCGAAATTAGAAAACAAAAAGCCCAGCATGGCTGGGCTTTAACGAAAAAAGCAATTTTAACGTAATCGCTGATTACCGGATAAACTTAAAACGGCATTTTCATCCCTGGAGGCATTTGCATACCGCCAGTTAAAGCACCCATTTTTTCTTTATTTTGCTCTTCAACACGACGTACAGCATCATTCATTGCTGCTGCCACTAGGTCTTCAAGCATGTCTTTGTCATCTTCCATTAAGCTATCATCGATAGCAACACGACGTACATTATGATTGCCTGTCATGGTTACTTTAACCATGCCTGCGCCTGACTCACCGGTCACTTCCATATTGGCGAGTTCTTCTTGCGCTTTTGCCATTTTAGCTTGCATTTGTTGGGCTTGTTTCATTAAGTTGCCCATGCCACCTTTCATCATTATTTTTCACTCCAAAAGTTATATGCCGCCAAAGATAGTGGTTAACGGCTAAAATTTCAAGTAGCGATTAACGCGCTACAATAGTTTCTTGATCAAGCTTTGCTTGAAATTGTTCTTGCAACGCAATGACTATTTCATCTTCCGCTAACACTTGCTTGGCATATTCATAGCGTTTGGCATTGATATCTGATTGAATTTGATAAGGATCAGCTACGGTTTTTTCGACAATATTTAATTCAACCGTGACTTTACGTTGTAAATATTCAGATATTCGCGCTTCTAATTGCTTATGAGCTGCATCACTATTTAAATGTTTTATCGATTGGTCTAATTGCAAAATCAATAAGTCGTCGCTTGAGCGCTCATCGATAGTGGCATGAATGGCCAATTGTCTTAAACGCGCAATTAATGACATGCTATCAATCATATGAGCCCATTTATCCACTTGATTAGCTAATTTAACCGTCGCAGGATTAATGATATCTTCACTATAAGGTTGCGTTGGTAATGTCGATAAATCAGGCATATTAGCTTGAACTGAATCTGTATTTTCTACAGCTTCTTCACTCACCTCTTCAAGTGGGCATGTGGTTTGACGCACAACAGCGCCATTAGACTTTTTTCCAGCTTCCTCCAATGACTTTTTCCGACTTCTGAGCATATTTCGCGTGGCAATGGCTGCCGCAACTGGCGAGTCAAATGGTGTTGTTTGCTCAATTTGCTGTACAGGCTCAGTACTATTACTTGATACGACTTCAGGAAGTTTTTCATCTCCTCCCTCAGTAATATTCGTATTGTGTTCTGTTGCAGTTTGTTCTGTTGGTGAATTCGCTTGCTGCTCAATTGCCAGCATTTCTGCGGCTAACACTGCATTCGCCTCACTCTCATCATGAGCAGGAAGTACTGTTGCTGCTAAAGGGCTGTCGAGCGCTTGTTGCACATTAGCATGCTGAATAGCGCTTTCATCGGTTTCTGCTTGCTGTGGGCTGCACTCTGGCTTTATTTGCCCAGAATCAAGCGAACTTTCAAGGGGAGCTGCGTTGAGATTTTGAGCATCATTTATCTCAACAGATACTAATGTTGATGACTCGCCCAATGATAAGCTTGCAAGTTCGCTATTTAATGGCTGCTCGGTAGCTTCAGGGGTGATTTCAGCTAACTGCTGGCTATTAGTGACCGGCTTGAACGCGAGCAGACGTAATAGCATCATATCAAATGCAGCCTGTTCATCGTCAGCATAGGGTAAATCTTTTCTTGCCGTTAGCACTATTTGATAATAAAGCTGAACATCTTCTGGTGACATTAATTGGCAAAACCGTTTAAGTAACTTTTGCTGCTCTAAAGGCAAATTAAAATTAGTGTCGACCACTTGTGCCATGGCAATTTGGTGTAACAGTTGAATTAGTTCTGCTGATAGACGGCTATAACTTGGCGCGTAAGAGGCGATATTAAGTGAAAGCTTCATTAATGCGGCTGAATCTTGCTTTAGTAACGCGATCAGTATTTTAAATACCCAATCGCGGTCAACGCCGCCTAACATTTGTTGAACGTCGTCTCTAGATATATTGCCCTTGCCTTGAGCAATACATTGATCTGTCAAACTTAAACAATCTCGCATACTGCCGCGTGCAGCCTTCGCTAAAAGTGCAATAGCTTCATCATCAAAAGTCACCGCTTCTTTGGTCAGTATTTCAATAATTTTATCGCTAATTTGTTTGATCGTCAGCGCTTTTAAGTGAAACTGTAAGCAACGAGAGAGTACGGTTACCGGTAACTTTTGTGGATCGGTAGTCGCAAGAATAAACTTCACATGCTCTGGCGGCTCTTCAAGCGTTTTGAGTAACGCATTAAAACTGCTGCGCGATAGCATGTGAACTTCATCAATCAGATAGACTTTATAGCGGCCTCTTGTTGGCGCATATTGTACGTTGTCTAATATTTCACGAGTATCATCAACTTTAGTGCGAGAAGCGGCGTCAATTTCGAGTAGGTCGACAAATTTCCCTTGATCAATATCAACACAAGCATCACAAGTACCACAAGGTGTAGCGGTGATGCCTATTTCGCAATTTAGGCTTTTAGCAAAAATTCGGGCGATAGTGGTTTTACCCACACCACGAGTTCCAGTGAACAAATAGGCATGATGTAACCGCTGTTGTGTAAGGGCGTTAACCAATACAGTAACTACATGTTCTTGGCCCATTAGCTCACTAAAGGATTTTGGTCGCCATTTTCTTGCTAAAACCTGATAGCTCATTTTAGGTCCTAATCACCGTCGTATTGTAATAATGAGAAAACTGATAAGCCCATTTTTTCCAACTTAGCTTCACCACCTAAATCAGGTAACGAAATAACGAATGCCGCATCTTTAACTTCAGCGCCCACACGTCTAATAAGTTTCGTAGTGGCTTCTATCGTACCACCGGTTGCCAATAAATCATCAATAATTAATACCTTATCATTTTCGGCTAAAGCATCTTGATGGATTTCAAGGGTATCTTGACCATATTCAAGTTGATAATCTTGTGCGAATATCGCTCTGGGTAGTTTCCCTGGCTTTCTAACAGGTACAAAGCCAATTCCCAAAGCGTAAGCTAATGGTGCGCCAAATAAAAAGCCACGAGCTTCAGTACCCACGACTTTGGTATAGCCTGCGTCTTTAAATTTATTGACTAATATATTAATGGTAAGTTGAAATGCCTTGGCGTCATCTAATATACCGGTAACATCTCTAAACATAATTCCCGTTTTAGGGTAATCAGGAATGGTATGAATTGCGGATTTTAATGCGTTAATATCTGTTTCGGTCATGTGCTAAAATTCAAAAATAATTTTAGTTACAGAATAAAGCAATTCATTGAAAAATTATAGTGACTGGTAGTGAGTATTTGACGAAACTAGCTCATTAATCAATTTAACTAAGTTTGCTTCATCTATTGGTTTATCTACGATGGCGGTAAATATATCAGTATTGCAAACTAACCCTACTGCTTTGTGCCCTTGCGTGGTCAAAAAGATCACTGGCGTAGCACAATGACGCTTATGCTGGCGAAGGTGTTTTGTTAACTGAATACCATTCATGATCGGCATTAAATGATCAATGATAAGTAAACCATAGTTACTGCTTTGTAACTTTTCAGATGCCGCTAAACCGTGACATGCTGTCTCGACAAAATAGCCCTGCGCAAAGAGTAAATTGCTGAGGCTATTAAGTATGGACTGATTATCGTCTACGACGAGTATTTTCATTTAAACGTTATAGAGCTTAATTTGACAATAATGCAAACCAACCGGCCAGCATTGGTAAAAGCGGAGCAGCAAACATGGCAAGTACTGCGGCAAATAAATGACGCTTCGATGAGCTATCTTTGAAGTTTTCTTCTGACATGAGGATTCCTACCGTTTGAATAAGCGGCGCGAATTATAGACTAAAATGGCAAGCAAAGGGAATGTTTTTGTTTCGAATAAATAGTAAGTTTATCTAATTAAACTTTCTAAGCCTTATTAATACTTAAGTCACATACCTGCTTTTTTAGACAATAAAAAACCAGCCTAATCGGCTGGTTTTCACTGTCAGTATTATAGAATTAAAAACTCTAGATATCGACTTTTTTACGTTGTGCGGTATCTTTAATAAAGCCTACCCAACCCTTTGCAGACTTACGCGTCTTAGGATCTTTCATGGCTAAATTAATCGCTTTATAAGCTTGTTTATATTGTTCTAAATAAAAGTGTGATTCTGCAATACTCATATGCAGTTTACCTTCATTTTTAACACCAAGCTCTAACGCTTTGTTTAACGCCACGATAGCTGCTTTAAACTGCTCATCTTGCTTTAACAACATACCTTGCTTGCTGTAGTGTTTCGCAAGGTTAGTCATTTTAGCGACTTCACCGTAATATTTAGCTGCTTTATCAATATGCTGTGCTGCATGCCAAGCATTAGCTAAAGAAGATAAGTTCTTATCATCACGTGCTACAAGACCAGAATCAATATGCTTCTCTAATAAAAGAGCTGCTTTGTATGGTACTGAGTTTTGTGAATATAAGCTTGCTAGCGTTTTAATTTCTGATTCTTTCTCAAGGAAACCTTGTTTATAAGCCAGGTCTAAAGTTGCTAAACCTTTTTTATAATCTTCAATCAACAAATAAAACATGCCAAGCTGAGTCCACCAAGTTTTATCTTCAGGGAATATTTGAATCACAGTTTCAAGCGTTTTAACAGCCTCTTTATATTTTTTACTTTCATAATATGAAGTAACTTTCAAAATATAAGGATTTTTGTTTTGCTTGTCGCCATAAGCCGCAATGGCATTATCTGCTGGCACAATCATTTTATCTAATTGTTTCAGCGCATAATGAGCATTGGCTATTTTAGTCCAAGTATCACCATCTGATTTACCGGTAAAGTCCATCCAAGCTTGATAATTAACGAGCGCTTCTTTATAAGCTTTAGTTTGCATTTGCAAATCAGCTAACAGTTTTAGGGCTTCGCCATGATCCACTTCATTAAGAATATCGGGTTCAACCGCCAATTTTAAGTACTGAATTGCTTTCGCTTCTTCATTACCCATAGTGGCGTACATAACTGCGATAAAACGCGCAACATAAGCTTTGTCATATTCTTTGCTGGCATCGATATCATGTAAGATAACTAATGCACCAGGAATATCATCAGCAGAATAGGCTTCAAAAGCTTTACCTACTTTTTTACCAACACTTTGACCAACAAGCTGTGTTTTACGTTTTGGCTTTTCAGACTTTTCAGCGCCTGCTGCAGATACATCTGCAGCAATTGGCAATTGAATTAAAACAACTGAAACAATTAACAGTAAAGATGAAAATATCTTAGTCATTATTAATTACCCCCGTCCATTTTAAAGTCAAGTTGTACAGTTAACCCTACTTGTCGCATGGGTTTGCCATCAACAACTTTAGGTTTGTACTTCCATTTGCGTAAAGCGCGTTTCGCTTCTTTATCGAAAACGCGTTTAGGCTGCGCTTCGATAACATCAACATCTTCCACACCACCAATTTCATTGATAGTAAAAGACAGTTTCACCCATCCTTCTTTACCATCACGAGCAGCTTGTATTGGGTATTTAGGCTCAATACGAACTATCGGGGTTGCATCTCCGTCACGGCCGAAACCAGCACCTGGTGCCGAAATACCGGCATTAGCGCCAGCTAACTGTACACCCGGCATATTAAACGTTAACCCACCAGAGTTATTGTTAGTCTCAGGCTCTGGAGCTTGAGGCTTAGGTGGCGTTTTAGGCGGCGGTGGCGGCGGCGGCGGAACACGTTGACGGCGTTCTGCTGCTGACTTAGGTGGCGTCGTATTAACTTCTACAATGATATTCTCTAAAGCTTCTTCCTTGACTCTATCACCGCTAGAAACAAGAAATGCCATAAAAGAAAACAAAGCAAATGTTACTGCCGCGCCTAGTAGTATAGATACTAAAAAGCGAACCATAGACTACCCCTTAGCTGCAGCGATAGAAATTCTGTCTATGCCCGCTTCTTTGATTGCATCCATTACTTTAACAACAACGCCATGTTTTGCGTCTTTGTCAGCTTGAATGATTACAACATCAGTTGGTTGCTCAGCCAATAATTTTTCAATGTTAGCCGCTACGCGTTCAACATCTACGCGACGTTTGTCTAACCAAATCTCACCATTATCTTTAACTGCAATAAAGATGTTAGCTGATTTTTGTTTAGATTGATTTGCCGCTTTAGGCTTATTAACTTCAATACCAGCTTCTTTAACAAAAGAAGTAGTTACGATAAAGAAAATCAACATAATGAATACGATGTCAAGCATCGGCGTCATATCAATTGCTGCTTCTTCGTCTTCACGAATACGTTTACGTGCCATTCGAATATCTCTCTAGTGATGAGGTAAACTGTCAATCAGTTTAGCCTTTGCTAGTTTAACTTTAGCGTCTAACCTTGAACTGAAAAACACCCCTGATAATGCAGCAACCATACCCGCCATTGTCGGAATTGTTGCCATTGATATACCAGACGCCATCAGACGCGGATTACCAGTACCTTGCTGTGCCATTACTTCAAACACACCGATCATGCCGGTTACGGTACCTAGTAAACCAATTAGTGGACACATTGCCACCAAGGTTCTAATTGTGAGCATGCGTTGCTCTAGTAGTTCTGTCGCTTCGGAGATCCAAGTATCTCTAATTCGATGTGCATACCAAGAAGTTGTGTCTTCTCTCGCATCCCAACGTCCGACGATATCGTCTTTCATTTTTGGATAAACTTTAGATAGGAACCAATAACGCTCTATCATCATTATCCACATCAATAAGAGTGCGAAGGCAACAACGTAAAGTACGTTACCGCCAGTCGCAATAAAACTCCTGACAGATTCCCAAAGCTCTATCAGGAATAACATTATTTAGACTCCTTCTCGGCAATCGCAGCGATCAAGCCAGCGCTTTGCTCGTCTAATTTTTGTAATACAGATTTACTCTTACCAGCGACAACACTGTGGATTAAGATTAGTGGTAATGCACAAATCAAACCTAAAGCTGTTGTTACAAGTGCAAGAGAGATGTTACCCGCCATAATTTTCGGGTCACCTGTACCAAATAATGTAATCGTTTGGAAGGTCATAATCATACCAATTACCGTACCTAATAAACCCATTAATGGTGCAATTGCAGCGAACATTTTGATTAAGTTAATACCACGGTCAACTTTTGGCGTTTCACGTAATATCGCTTCATCAAGTTTAAGTTCAAGCGTTTCAGCATCAACAGATTTGTTATCAAAGTAAACTTGTAATAAACGACCAAGAGGGTTGTTATCATTTGGCTTATCAAGGTTCTTCGTTTGAGCATTGATTTTCGAGCTCATGCTACCAAGAACAATCATACGTTCTAGGGCAATTAAGACACCAATGATAAGAAGTACTGTGATGGCATAACCTACTTCTTTACCTTCATGGTAGAATTCCATTAATGTTTTCTTACGCGTTTCAAGCGTTAAGATAGCACCACGAGATGGATCTACGTATAAAGGAGCATAGCCAGAAGTTTCACCGAAGAAAGAGGCTGCTGCACCAGCAATATAACCAGCAGGTTGCTTCGCTAGAGGCTGTACTTGACCCACTTCATCGTTGTAGTTTAAGTAACCGTTTTCAGATACTAAGTTAAACGTACCAACACGCACTACTGTTTCAGTAGACTTTGAACCATCTAAGTTAGTGACTTCAGTCGTAAACTTAGAAACTTCGCCAGATTGAGTCATTTCTGTTTGCAAGGCAAACCATAACTCTTCAAGCTGCTCAAGTTGTGGAATCTCTTTCGAGTTAGCAATTGTATCTAGCACTTCGCCACGGCCTGGGTATTCAGCTGAAACGATAGACGTTGCAATTGAACCATAAGCATTAGCTGCTGCTGCACGACTTACACCGAACATTTCACCTAACGTACCTTGAGCGTTGCTTAACTCTACAGCTTTTTGCGCTAAAGTAATTTCGTTAGCAGCATACTCTTTAGTTAAACGTTTGTTACGTGCTTGTTGATTCGCTAGCTCTTTTTTAGCTGAATTTAATAACGCTTGCTTATCAGCACGAGCAGAAAGGAATTCCGCTTCACGTTTTTTATCAATTTTAGCTTCAGAAATACGGTCAGCTTTAACTTGCTTTAACAAGTCATCTAACTGATTGGCTGAAGTTGAGGCTGCTACTGTCATTGAAGCAGCAAGTAATACAAAATTAATAACTTTTTTCATTATTTTGCTCCTGCTGCAAATACTGGTAATTTAGCGAGATCAAGTGGTAATTGCTTACGAGCCATACGTACAGCATCAGTAACAGGTTTCAAATATTCGTCCCCTAAAGCATCCCATTCACGTTTTTCATTGTTCCAAACCCAAGCATTTTTCATGTCAAGAGATTGAGCAACAAATGAAATACGTCCCATGTGAACAAAGTCAGCAGTAATCTTACGATCACCTAAGTCAAGCTCACCTTGATACACACCGAAAATAGTGCCGTAATTAGCTTCAATTTCGTAGGCTTCAAGCACTAAACGAAATTGTTCAGATACTGATACATCTGAATCACCCATTACATCACGTAAGCCAGCGATACGCTCTTTACGTGCATCAATGTTCATAGGAACATCAAGGTCAACAAACTTCTCTAAGGTGTCAATCATTTTATACATCAATGGCACAACACCTTGCTTGGTTTTATCGATACCAGCAATTTGAGCTTCTAATGATTTGATATTAGCTTTTTGATCATCAACCATAAGTTGCACATGATCGTTATAGCCTTTTAACACCTCAGCTTCATCAACAGTATTACGGTACTCAGCTAACAGCTCTTGAGTTTGTCCGTAAATGTTGTCAATTTTACTTTGTGATTTACTTGAAGCTTTAAAAATCTGAGCTTCCGCGTTTTGTAGTTCTGTTAAAACATCTGCAGAAGCGATATTGCTTGCTGAAAATGCTAGTGCGCCAATTATCGTCGTTGCGATAAGGCTTTTCTTGCTTAATTTGGACATAGTTCCCAACCAATTGCTATTGAATTTTGATAACAAGCTTATTGTTAACGCAAATTTAATAATCTGCCATTTTAAGTTTTAATTTCTCTAGAATAAAACCATGCAATATTCCCAGACGACAGCCTAACTGTCAACTAAGTACATTAAAAAGACGGCTTATTTCACTTATAATAAGCAAAGTAAACTTTTTTGTAACGTGAATTGAACAATATATTCAATTAATAAAGAACATTATTGATATACTCGCCGTTACGATCGTCCTTATAATTGTAAAAATATTTGCTGTACATGTTTTACTAACTCTTTCGTAGTAAGTCAATAATAATTACCAAATACTGAATTAAAATTCGAATATAGGTGACTTATTAGTCAATTATAAAATATAGCAGGTTTAATTAGGGAATATATTTGTCACCTCAACCGACTAGGTTTTCCTAGACACAAAAAAGTTGCAAACTTTGTGTCTTAAGAGGATGAATGAACATCAAACGATTTCCCGAATAACTTAAAATCCAAGCTATTAAACAAGTCACTGACAAAGGCCACTCGGTTGCAAGCATTGCAAAGTGGTTAGATGTTTCAACTAGTAGCTTGTAAAACTGATTAAAGCGTTAAGACAATAACATTGAGCATTAGCAAGAACTCAACGAGCATGAAACCCGTATTAAAAAGCTTACTTTTATTTGCCTACCTAGTTAGCTAAACAATCCGACATCACACTCCTTGCTAGTAAGATTTACGGCTTAACCTTTCATACAATAACATCCTATTTACATATTTTTTTACATTATCTTCCTTGTAATCCATACCATTAAAACTAAAATTAACAAAAAATTAAAAGGAAATTATTATGTTACAAAGAATTAAATCGTTGTCGCTACTTTTTGTAATGATGATATCGACATCTGCATATGCTGAAAAATCAAACAATATAAGCTATGAAGCTATGCCACGATTAAAAAGTCACTATATACAAAAAGTTGATGCCGCCTTACTCGCTTTAAATGCAAAAAAATACGAAAAAGCCTATAAAAAACTTTCTAGTACCGCGCGTTGGGGTCATAAGGAATCACAGTTTTACCTAGCTACTATGTACTTACAAGGTCAGGGAACCGCACAAGACATCCCAAAAGCTTGGATTTGGTTAAACCTAGCTTTGGAGCAACGTAATACCGACTGGGTAATAATGAAAAGAAAATTAGCTAAATATATACCAGAACCCACCCAACAACTTCTTGAAAAGGAAATCGATGTTTATCGTCATCAGTATGGCGCTGAGGCAAAAGGCTTAAGCTGTAAAGCTAAAAAAGTTGTCGGGTCTAACCGGTTAGAAGAACGTTGCGAACATCAATGGATGAATTAACTACACGAGATCAAAAAAGTTGTTTAGCGGCCTAGTTTCCTCGATGTAATATGGCTTTAATTGCTCATTAAAGCCATATTAGCAGCTTTAGACAAGCCCCCGTATTGAGCACTCCAA
>JBFJQB010000004.1:0-46870 GCA_041616855.1 Cognaticolwellia sp.
AACAAAGCTCCACATGTAATCACTAAAACTGCCAAACTCTTTTTGAATCTTGATAAATATCTTAGCATTATTAATCGCGGCCTGAATTTTACCGCGATGGCGTATAATGCTGGTGTTTAACAGCAGTTCTTCAACTTTTTGTTCAGTAAACAAGGCAACCGCATTAACGTCAAAATTAGCAAAGGCTTCACGGTAACCGTCACGACGCTTTAAAATGGTATACCAACTTAATCCAGCTTGGGCTGACTCAAGGGTTAAATATTCAAATAATTTTCGATCATCATAAACAGGCACACCCCATTCATCATCATGATAAGCAACATAATCCGGTTTTGAGGTATCTAACCACGGGCATCGACAAAGACTTTCTGCACTCACAAGTTATCCTTAAAGGTAAAATAGACTCAATTTGTTCAAATAAATGACAATTTGTTGTTTTTTTTAGCAAACAAACTTTTTTATAGAATAAATCCTTTACAAGAGAATTTCGAGCCTTTAATATTCGCCTCGTTCTCAAGCAGCAATGCTTTTGAACTTTTAGGTGAGATGGCTGAGTGGTCGAAAGCACCGGTCTTGAAAACCGGCAAGGGTTTGTAGCCCTTCTAGAGTTCAAATCTCTATCTCACCGCCACATTAAGAAAAGCCCGTTAATCAAAAGATTAACGGGCTTTTTGCTTTTACAAGATAACTATTATTAATAGAGGTTGTAGTTCTAAACCTTTTTTAGAGTTCAAATTTATCGCTCTCAGTCTCATTCTAAAAAACCGCTATTTATGAGCGGTTTTTTTCGTCTAAAGTTTGTTAAACACAATAGGTAGGGTTGTAGCACAGCGCCTACTTGCTCTTTGTGTAATTAATATGACGTAGAACTTACAGAAGTAGCCATGAAAGCAGATGCATTAATTAATAAATTACGTTATGTCCATTTTATGGTGCTAGCGTTACTTAAATTGCGCACATAAATCCTTCATGGTAGCTAACCACAGTCAACCTTGTTGGATGCGAATATAAGTAATATTGCTATACTGCATGTAGTATTTAGCTTATCAGGATTAAACTGGCTAGTGTAATCTGGAAAGTCCAGCCGGTTTGGAAGTCTAGACAATTTAAGCTTGTCAGGTTTATCAATATCATGAATACTTAAAAACAAGTTTGGCTAGATTAATACTGGTAATGACAACCAAAGACATTTAATCCGCTCAATAATGCAATGTTTGACACTCTCCAATACGTAACATCGATATATAGCACCGATGGCATTTGGAAAGTTACTTTATTATAAGTTAGGTAGTTATGTTTACTGAAACCCCAGAAGAATTTATCGATAATTCATCAATTGGTATCCACGCTGTATCGCCTGAAGGTATCATTATTTATGCAAATAAGTGTGAACTTGAGGTGTTAGGCTATAGCGAAGCTGAATATGTTGGCCATCACGTTTCAGAGTTTCAATTGGATAAAGATTGCCTATCAGACATGATGGTACGTTTATCTCGATTCGATAACCTCAAGAATTACCCCGCAAGAGTACAAGGCAAGACCGGTATTAAATACATTATCTATAACTCAAGTGTTTATGAGGAAAATGGTGTTTTTAAACATACTCGTTGTTATGGCACCGAAGTTGAAAAATTTATCTATGATGTTTTTTTCAAACATTTTGATTTTATTAACTAAAATCTAGCAATTAACCGACCTGATATTTACTCTAACGTTTGCTGCGCATTTATTGCATTTTTATCCACAGAACTCAAACGGTAAAAATACTGCTATTGGCTTCTATCAATACCTGCGCTTATGTATATTTTTTTACATTAAGAGAGCAAACTTCTTTAAGTTTACTTCTAAAAATTATGTCAGAACTGCTTGGTTTGATTTTATTGCTATTATTGCTTTTGATAGTGCGCAACTAATCAATAATATTTAGTTAAAAAGTGATTTTATCGGGCTAATTATGTTATTACAATTATATATTTTATTGGGTTATTGGCACGTCTTGCCCAAAACATTCTGTGTTTAAAAATGAATAAGAGAACAATATGTACCCACTAAATTATATCGAACCTGTTTTTCGTCCCCCGAGTGAATGGAAAAGCCTGATACTACAGGTCACCAATGGTTGTTCTTGGAACCGCTGTTCATTTTGTGAGATGTATACTGCTGAAAATAAAAAGTTTAAACCCAAAAAAATAGACTTAATTGAGCAAGAAATTGTTTCAATCGCACAATCTGGTTTACCCACAGGCAGAGTTTTTCTTGCCGATGGCGATGCCATGATGCTGCCATTTAAGCGTTTGAAAGAAATTTTACTACTGATTAAACAGCATTTACCGAATGTTACTCGGGTATCCAGTTACTGTTTACCGAGAAATTTAGCCAACAAAACCGTTGAGCAATTAACCGAATTAGCACAACTAGGCTTGACGCTTGTATATGTGGGTTGTGAAAGTGGTGATGATGAGGTACTCGAACTGATTGAAAAAGGTGAAACGTATCAAAGCTCATTAGTCGCGCTTAAAAAAATAAAGCAAGCGGGCATGAAAAGCTCCGTGATGATCTTGAACGGCTTAGGTGGTCCCGAGTTATCTCAGCAACACGCCATTAACTCGGCTCGTTTAATGAATGAAGCCCAGCCTGACTTTCTATCGACCTTAGTAGTAAGTTTTCCGTTAGGCGTAGAGCGTTTTTCGAAAAACTTCTCTAAACACAAAAGCCAGCCTTTTCGGCTGTTAAATCAGCAAGAGCTATTTACTGAAATGAAAGTTTTGTTAGCAGAGCTTGAATTAAATAAAACGGTTTTCAGATCTGACCATGCTTCTAACTACTTAGTTTTAAAAGGGGTGTTAGGTAAAGATAAAGTAAAATTAGTCAATACTGTACAAATGGCGATTGAGCAGTCTAAGGACATTCCTATTCGACAAGAGTGGCAGAGAGGCATTTAGCTGTAAAGGATTAACAAGCTAAATTAAGCTAATATATTTGAAATTCGCTAAGGGGTTTCCTCTATACAAGCTAAAAGCAGCCATAACGATAATTGTTATATTTTTATCTTTCTCAAAATTGCTCTTTTAGATTAGCGACAACGTGCCAAGATTACAGAACATATCTTTGCTACTACAATTAATGGAAATAGCACTACTCATACATTTTGCTTGGTTGATAAAAGTCATATTCAACGTAATAGGTGCATCAAATTGTAAAAACTAATAGGAACGACTCAATGAGAACTAAAATATTTATAAACGGCCTTTTACTCTTTCTTTTTGTGATATTCATCATTCAAAATATGGCCGTCGTTGATATTACCTTTTTGTTTTGGGATGTTGAAATACCACGTGTAATATTACTTTTTATCACTTTTGTATTAGGTGCAGGATTCTGGGCATTGTTACCATTATCGAAACTCACGGGTAAAGGTAAAGACTAAAAAATATAAGTAAATCGCAGTAAATAAAACATAGGTAAGTAAAATATAGTTCAGTAATTTTTACGATAAACGAAGGTGTAAATATCACTTCATTAACAGGTAAAACTGCATGATCTCTAACATTATTCCAACCCTCAAGTATCAGAACGCAGAGGAGGCTATTTCATGGTTGTGCGAGGCCTTTGGTTTTGAGCAATACCTGGTAGTACCCAGTGATGACGGAAAAATCAATCACGCTCAGCTTACCTAAAATGGTGGCATGATTATGCTAAGCTCGGTTGGTGAAACACCATTTGATAAACTACAAACAACGCCTAAAACTTTCAGAGGAATAGGAACTCAAAGTCCCTATATAGTGATAGAAGATGTTGATAAGCATTATAATACCGCCGTTGCTGTTGGTGCAGAGATTTTGATGGAGCCTGAAGAGCAATGTTACGGTGGTCGGCTCTACACATGTCGAGATCCTGAAGGCCATATCTGGAGTTTCGGTTCGTATAACCCTTGGCTGTAAAAACTAGCTATTTTCAGTGCCTGTATCATTATTAGGAGGTGCAATGATAAACCGTTCAGCATTAATATTAAAATACAAACAACCCGCAGTAGATTGGATAAATACAGCCGATCCTTATGAGTCGCTTAAGCTGACTTTAGAAGCAGTGAATAACGACCTCAATGTTTACCTCATAAGTGATGAAGACTCCGACAACGCAGAAACACTTCAAAAATGGTTAGCGTTAAACCTTGAAGCATTATTTTTTGATGAGCTTAATGGTTGGTATACTGACCAATCTCTGTGGCCGAAAAATAGAAACATGTCGCTGTTTAATGAATGGTTTACTGTCGAGTGTCATACTGTTTTGCATGATACAGTTGGAGAGCCATTCGTTGATGATGGTATTTGAAGTCAATAAGCATAGCGCTAACGTTAAGAATAATTAATGAACTTTGAAAGGAGTCAGGCATTGTTTATTATTTTCATTAGCTTAGGCTTGCAAAATCAACCAGCAACATGAATACTAAAAACCATAGCTTTATTACTGTAAGGCATTTAATAAAACTGACAATTGTATTTTAATTAAACCACAAGACAACCAAATAGGCTTTTTGATGCCTTTATACAAGGGAGTGTATTATGCTGGGATGTAACCTCGGAGGAATTAGATGCTTTTAGAACACGGAAAAAGTCAAATCTCGGTTGATGATGACATAGTTTTTATCAAAGCTATTGGTGCATTTAACTTAGAAGGTATAATGAGAACAATAGCTGAACTAAAGTACGTTATTGGCAACCTTAATCAAAAAGAGTTCAAGTTACTATTAGATTACTCAGAAATAGATGGTGGTACGCCAGAAGTTTTTGAAAAAATTAATGACTGCAATATTTGGCTCAATAACCAAGCCATGGTAGCAAAAGCTATAATTATCAAGTCGGAAACTAATTTAAAAATTTTAGAAAGTAGAGCACCGGCGAGAGAATTACAAAATTATAAAAACTTTTCAGATAAAGCTAGCGCAATTAAATGGCTTAAATCACAGTCATAGCATCTAATCAAATAGCGTTTTACGAGTAAAAATCACTATAAATAGCAGGGTGCTTAACTCAATGAAAATAGATCACCTTACTTTTTAAGTGTTTTATTGCCTATATGTATTCGTAGTTAATACAGCTTTTCTAAATAGTCAAATATCATGAGGTTTACATGACAACGTTATCAATAAAATGTTTTTTCGATGAGGTTACTAACACAGCGACTTATGTCATTGCTGATATCGAAGCGAAAAAATGTGCAATTATTGATTCTGTTTTAGGTTTTGATATGGCATCAGCTAAAACATCGACAAAGTTAGCGGATGAAATTATTGACTATATACAACATAAACACTGGCAATGTTTATGGGTTTTGGAAACCCATGCTCATGCTGACCATCTTACGGCTGCGCCTTACTTGCAAGATAAGTTAGGTGGAAAAATAGCGATAGGTAAACATATTGTTCAGGTTCAAGAAATATTTAAACCGATATTTAATTTTGAAGAAGAATTTAAAACCGATGGCCGACAATTTGATCAACTCCTGAGCGAAGGTGATGTGCTGCAATTAGGCACTTACCCCATTAAGGTGTTGCATACACCTGGCCATACCCCAGCTTGTGTTACTTTTATTGTCGACGATGTTGCCTTTGTGGGTGATACTTTATTTATGCCCGATTACGGTACAGCCCGCTGTGATTTTCCAGGTGGCGATGCCGCAATGCTGTTTAACTCCATTCAGAAAATTTTGGCTTTACCTGACAAGACTAAAATTTACGTGGGCCATGATTATAAGGCGCAGGGTAGAGAAGAATTTGCTTGGCAAAGTACGGTCGCAGAACAAAAACATCAAAATATACATATTAACAATAAAGTCTCTGCTAAAGATTATATTGAACTGCGCAACAAGCGTGATTCAAACTTGGCTATGCCGAAATTAATTCTTCCATCGGTTCAAGTCAACATTAGAGCAGGTCACTTTCCTCCAACAGCAAAAAATGGATTGCATTACCTAACACTGCCAATCAACGCTTTCAAATAAAGTGCTGTTAAAAGCTAACGTTAAGTGGTGATAATTGTGACGAATGGAAAGAAAGTTTTTGATGATATCTTTTAGATAATGACAACAGAGTTTTTTTATAAATTTAGTAACGTAGCGAAATTTCAGGGGGATTTTCTGCACACAAGATGCCTTATTACTCACTCAAAAACTACCCACAACTTATTCGGTATTCATAATAATCAAATTTATAATTTAAGATTAATTTTTTGCGCTATAATTAAAATTAATATTTTTTGATATTCCTCAATACGTATATATCAAGCTTGGCATTTAAAAAGCTATCTACTATAAAAAGGAACTTTTACCCATGAAATCGGCAGAATATAGCATTATTCACAAACATAAACTCCCGCCTAAACTTATTGAGTTATTAAAATCATCTGAAAGTTCATCAATAGTTGGTTTTGGTGCAACAAAAGAGCAGCAAGACTTTATGGTACTCTCCGCTATCTTAGCAAGTAAAAACACTGCTTTTTTTGAAGATTTAACAAAAGAGTTTGATGAATATTTAGTAACCTTAAGTCATAGCTTGTCGGTTCATTCTAATAATTAACTTTTGCCATATTATCCATCGTCCTCAATACGGCTCAAAAATTCAATTAGTTGATAAGAACTTGTTTATAGCTAATTCAGTGGCTCGATTTGTTAATTTATGCTGTATTATTGGTGAGTAAGCTTGCAGTTATTTAAAGTTAGGTGAGAGGTTTACAAAAAACTAAACTTTGCTTAGTTAACCTAAAGTCTATTTAATAAATACTGTATTTGAAATGCGTTGTAAACAATAAAGCCCTGTAGATACAGGGCTTTATTGTAATTAGTATGGTCGGAGTAGCAAGATTCGAACTTGCGACCTCACGTCCCCCAGACGCACGCGCTACCAAGCTGCGCTATACCCCGATATGTAAGCTTAATGGGGATAAAAGCTTACGATGGCTATATTAATGATTTATGCCCCGAATGCAATTAAAAAACCACATCACCTGAGTTAAGCGGCTATTTATTGTACGTTATGTACTTGTTTACTGAAACGCTTAATAAAATTAACTCCATCTATCATTAATGGGAAGTCCGGTTGTGCAGTAATTGGCGCAGCAAGTTGTATTGAATAGCTCTGAAAGTTGCCATTTTGGTCAACAAACATGGATTTATCTTTGTTGAACACCACAATACCGTTGTCCATCGTATTAGCAATAATGCGGTCGTTATGTAAGCGCTTAATGTCATAACCATTGCTATAACTTTCTGCTGCAATATCACAGCCTAGCCAGCGTTTAATTAGCGTTGGTTGCACATCCATATGACTGGTCAATTTATTTATTGCTTTGTTTTTGCTATCGGGCAATACCAGTAGGGCAGGTTTAATCGATAAACTGGTCTCTGTTGAACTGTTACCCATTGAGCTTACCCAAAGAATATCTTTGTTTTCATTCTCATCATGTTTCTTATTTTGCGCTGAGATCAATGCATCTAAAAACAATTCAAATTGATAGCTATTGTCGCCCTTAAAATAAAAGACGTGTAAACCAGGGGCGTAGCTATTAAGTTTATCGGCAAATATTAAACTAGATATATTATCTAGTGTCGTTGTTTTCGAGAATAAGCCTTGTGCATTAAACTCAGAGTTCTCGCTTTTATGGTCAGCAACAATAGTGAATGACGTTGCTAAATCTTTCTCTGCCATTATTTGAAATAACATGGGTTGAGCCTGTTGCTCTATAAGCGCTGTTTTATAGATGCTGGGCAAGCTATAAAATAAGTTAAACCAAGCTTCTTTTGGTAACGCGTTATCGACGTGACTTTCAAGCGAGAGCATGCCATGGTTGATTCTCTGCTGAATTTTGTCTATCTGTTGTGTTTGTAACGTTTGGTCAGTGATGATCATAAAAACTGATTGATTTATCGCTGAATTCTCAGAACATTGACCTTGGTAAATAGGGTATTTAGGCACTTCATCTGTAAAGGCAAGCGGACTAGTGCGACGAGCAATATAATCAACTTGGTCGAACATGCCATATTTGGTTAATAAGGTTTTAGCCGTTGATGGGTAAGACAAAGGTAATACCGTGTCTTGTCGTAAAACGTCATATTCTAGATTAGCGTCAGCCCAGATGTGGACGATATGGCTAAAAAAGAAAAACACCACTAGTGGGGTAACAATAAAGCGGGCAAAAATGGTTTTCTGTAAATCTTTTAAGTGTTTCCAAGCGTAATTTGAAGTAATAAGCTCAAATGCCAAGATCACTAAGGTTAATACTAAGCTAACAAACCAAAACGCGCGGCTGTTTTGCTGTATTTCATTGCTAATAAGTTCAAGTATTGGCGCACTCGAGGAAATATTTAAATGATAACCCAACCGGGTATAGATAAAAGCATCGAGTAGTAATAACAGTAGTTCAACCGTAAAGATGATGGACGCGACAACCCGAATAAAGCGTGTACGCGGAAACAATATGGTGATCGGAAACAATATGAGTACGAAGCTCATAAAAGTTAAGAAAGCCATATGGCTTAGCCACGTAGTCACTAAGTAGCTCTGACCTAGCAACGTCTCTGGCATTGACTCACTCAATATATATATTGACGATAACAATATCGCAGCAAGTATATTAAAGAAGGTGAACCAGTGACTCCAGCTAATTAACTGTAATAGGCGCTTGCTATAGGGTTTTGATTCAAATGAAACCATCGCGTCGTTTTATTCTCTTATTATTGTTAATGAATACTTTTTATTTCGATTTTTGTATCGATTGTTTTAATGCACTGGTAAAATTATCTACTATAACTTCACGTTGCTTTTCTGGCACATTATTTATAATAATTTCTGTCAGAGTATTTCCTAGACACATCAGCGCTAGATCAGGGGTTGCAGACTCTTTTACGAGTACGTCATGCAAATCTTTAATAATTTTTTCTACACGTTCGTTGGAATACTTGGATACAATAGGCATCTTAAACACTTAATGGTAATTTAATAAACAAACACTAAGTTTATCAAATGCCCGAACAATATAATACTGACCTTTATCTATGAGCTTAATAATTTCGAATATTGCACTACATTTTTTATCAAAAAAAGAAGAAACTGGTGAAGTTATACTCAGGTTAGGGCCTGAAAATGTTGCTGCTAGTAGCAAAATTGAAAACTTTGTAGATTCCCTGCACAAAATATATAACAGCAAAGGTAGTAAGGCCTATGGACATTTTTCGTCTATGCCAGCCGAAGGCGATAAAGCCCGTTTTGTTGATATTATGGAGAGCTATTTAGGTGATACACAAAGTTTTTATCAGTTTAGTAACCAAGCGGCGAATCTACTTAAAAATGAATTAGAAAAATATGACTTAGCCGAAACGGGTTATTTAATCGTGTGCCATTATGAATATATGGGCGGGCGCTATTTGTTAGCAGCGATCATTCCAATTTCTGAACATTATTCTGTTGATGGGGAATTAAACATTTCTGCCGATCAACATCTTGATACCAGCAAACTGCAGTTAGCTGCGCGCATTGATTTATTCGATTACCAAGATAATGCTGAAGGTAACCGCTATATATCGTTTATTAAAGGTCGAGCAGGGCGTAAAGTCTCTGACTTTTTCTTGGACTTTTTAAGTTGCGAAGAAGGCTTAAATTCAAAAGAGCAAACACAAACGTTAGTGCAAGCAGTAGAAGACTTTGTCGCGGTTAATCAGTTTGATGCTAATGAAAAGCAACAAACTCGCAAGGAGTTGTTGAGTTACTGTAAAGAGCAAAAAGAGTCCGCTCAGGATGTTTCATTACAAGAGCTAGGTAATGTCATAAAAACTGAAGAAAGTGGCCAAGACTTTTATAAATTTTGCCAAGAACAATCTTACCCGATCGAAGAGTCATTCCCGCATGATCAGGCGGTTGTGAACAAAGTCACTAAGTATTCCGGCTACGGGAACGGCATTAGCTTAAGCTTCGAGCGCAGCCATTTTGGACAAGATGTTGTTTATAATCCGGCCAATGAAAGTATTACCATATTTAAAGTACCGCCAAATTTGAAAGATCAATTGTTAGCCTTATTGGAAAGCAATGCCAAACAAAGTGAGTCGCCGTCAATAGCATCTGAGTCGATAAATGACAACGCAACTAGTGAGTTTTAACGTTAAACACGGCCAGTGCAGTAAATAACATTATATTTTGCCAAATAAATGGCAATAGTAAACGAACAGAATTAATTAGGATAAACAATGACAACATTAACAATTACTCGCCCAGATGACTGGCATGTACATTTACGCGACGGCGCTGGCCTTAACAATACTGTAGCTGACATTAGCCGTTATTTCGGGCGCGCTATTGTTATGCCCAATTTAGTTCCGCCCGTAACTAATGCAGAATTAGCCCGTGAGTATCATCAACGCATAATGGCGGCCAAGCCAAGCGCTCAATTTCAACCGTTAATGGTGTTATATCTAACGGACCAAACCACTGTTGAAGATATCAAAGCAGCAAAGGCCTCTGGTATTGTTTATGGGGCTAAGCTATATCCTGCTGGTGCTACAACAAATTCGTCTTCTGGCGTAACGGATGTTGAAAACATTGCTGCAGTTTTAAGCGCAATGGCAGAAGTAGGCATGCCTTTGTTAGTACACGGTGAAGTAACCAGCCATGATATTGATATTTTTGATCGCGAAGCTGTGTTTATCGACACTATTTTGCGCCCATTAGTGGCTAAGTATCCCACATTAAAAGTTGTTTTAGAGCATATCACCACCAAAAACGCGGTTGATTTTGTTAAACAAGCTGGCGAAAACGTTGCGGCAACGATTACGGTTCATCATTTATTATTTAACCGTAACCACATGTTAGTTGGTGGCATTCGCCCACATTACTATTGCTTGCCGATTCTAAAACGTAATATCCATCAAGAGGCATTAATTGCAGCGGCAACGAGTGGTAGTGAGAAATTTTTCTTAGGTACTGATTCAGCGCCGCACTCACAACAAGCAAAAGAGTCAGCGTGTGGTTGTGCTGGTGCTTATACCGCTCATGCTGCAATTGAATTATATGCCGAAGCTTTTGAACAGGCTGGTGCGCTTGACAAGCTAGAAGGTTTTGCCAGCCTACATGGTCCTAAGTTTTATAACCTGCCAATCAACACTGATAAAATTACCTTAGTTAAGAAGTCATGGCCAGTTCCTGCAACCATGGCATTTGGCGATGACGAGGTTGTGCCAATTCGCGCTAATGAAAATATTGCTTGGCAAGTTAAGTTGTAGGGGAGCGAAAAATGCAGTTATTTGTTAATGATTTGACCGTAATTGACTTCTCTTACTGTTGCCCAAAACGCGGTATTGTTGGCGAAAGTTGGATTGTCGATGTTTTGCTTGACGGCAGTTTAAATGAAATGAGTATGGTGCTCGACTTTGCTGTGGTCAAAAAGCAAATTAAAGCCATTATTGATGAAGCTGTCGATCATAAATTATTACTTCCTATACATGACAAGGCGATTAAGGTGGGAAGCGCTGCTAATCGCGCGGATCATGAATTTGTCGACTTTAGTTCAAAGCAAGGCAACTATTATTTGCAATCGCCTACCAGTGCATTTGCAAAAATTGCCGCAAAGCAAATTGATATTGCATCGGTAACGTCACACTTAACCAAGATTATTCTTGAGCAATTACCTAAAAATGTTCAAGGCTTAACATTGAATTTACGTGCTGAAAAAATTGATGGCGCTTATTATCACTATACCCATGGTTTAAAATTGCATGATGGTAATTGTCAACGAATCGCTCATGGCCACCGTTCTAAAATCCATATATATAAAAATGGCCAACGCTCTAAAGCTCTAGAAGAAGTATGGAGTTTACGCTGGCAAGATATTTACTTGGCCAGTGAAGCAGACCGAATTACGTTAAAGGATATCGAGTTATCTGAAACGGCCATGGCTAATTTGACTCCCGATCATCAATTATTTTCTTACTTTGCACCGCAAGGGCGTTTTGACATTGCCGTACCCAGCTCAATATTAGATGTGGTTGATTGTGATTCTACGGTTGAATTACTCGCTGACTTTATTGTTCGTCAACTTAAGCTACAAGCACCAAATGATGAATTTAAGGTGGTAGCGTTTGAAGGTGTGGCAAAAGGGGCAATTGCTCATGGTTAAAGCGCGCTCATTATTATTTAAACTGGCATTTATTGCCGGTTTAGTAACAGCTCAAACTGTACTCGCAAAAGAGCAACTGAGTAAACAATTCTTTCAAGGGGCATTAATCGTCGGAAAAACGGCTCCTGAAAATAAAGTCATTCTTAATGGGAAAGCGATAAAGGTTTCTGCTAACGGTGATTATGCGTTGGGTTTTAGCCGAGATGAAAAAAATAATAGTGAATTAAAAATCATCAGCCCTGACGGTACCGTTGAAAAGCAAATACTTAAACCACTAAAACGTGAATATAATATTCAGCGGGTTGAAGGCATCGCAAAAAAAATTATGAACCCGAATAAAAAAGCGCTTAAGCGCGTTCGGGAAGATAATAAAAAGATCAAAGCGGCTCGAAAAGTTGATAGTAATTTAACAGCGTTCGCTCAGGGGTTTATTGCGCCAATTGATGGCGTAATAACAGGCGTTTACGGCAGTCAACGTTATTATAATGGCGTGCCGAAAACACCACACTATGGTTTAGATTATGCGGGGAAAAAAGGCGATCCTGTGAAAGCGCCTGCGGACGGGGTCGTGTTAATGTATGAGCCTGATATGTTTTACTCGGGAGGCACTATGATCATAGATCACGGCCATGGCGTTAGCTCAACATTTTTGCATTTGAGTGATTCTTATGTCAAAGTTGGCGATAAAGTAAGCAAAGGACAGCTTGTCGCTGCCGTTGGCGCAAGTGGCCGAGCTACAGGCCCGCACTTAGATTGGCGAATAAACTGGTTTAACATGCGGTTAGACCCAGCGTTCGTATTAAAACTTAAACCTTTGTAATAAAGGCGATAACAAAGGTAGTCAGTCAGGTTTTTATGAAAATATTTATCCTCGTTTTTTGTTTAGTGCTCAATTTTACTTCTTATGCCAAAAGCTTGCAGGTTGGTTGGGAGCTATGGTTTCCGTACCAGTATCGCAATAGCCAGCAAGAGCTTGTGGGCTTAGACTTTGAAATTTTCAACGCGATATTAGCCAAAACTGGCTATAAAACTGCATATACTGAACTACCCTGGAAACGACATTTACACTATATCAAAACCGGTGAAATGGATGTTGCTATGGGCGCGTCTTTCAGTGAAGATCGACAACGCTACGCTATGTATACTCAAGCCTATAGAAAAGAAACCGTCAAATTATTTGTTAGAAAAGGTCAAGCCGACACGATTAAATTAACTTCGTTAGAAATGCTTGCCAATAGTGATTATATGTTTGGTATCGAAAGTGGTTACTTTTATGGTGAACGATATCAAGAATTAATGCAAACCCCGTTATTTCGTGAACACATAATAGAAGTTGTTGATATTGAAGAAAATGTAACTTTACTTTTAGCAGGGCATATTGACGGATTCTTAGTTGATCCTGCGACTATTAAAGCTTTTGCAAAGAAATACAAAATGAAGGGCGAGTTTGAACAACATCCGCTAAACATTTATCAAGCAGATGTACATGTTATTTTTAGTAAAGTATCAGTAGAGCCTGAAATTACTAAAGCCTTTGATGATGCTATTAGTGAATTAAAAATGTCAGGTGAATTGGATAAGATTATTCATCGCTGGTCTGAACTTAATTAAATGCTAGCAAATATTACGGGAGCAGTTTAGTAGTTGAGTTTTAACTTAAATTACTGGTTGTACATAAAAAATAAAAACGTATCTCTCTAGAATAATAAAAGCTTACCAAACAATACTACAGTTAAAGTCGCATCAAATCCCCGAAAATACTGATGTAGCGATATATTAATCGCCACTAGCAACAATTCTATTGCTCTGTGTTCACTTTCAGTTGAAAAACTTAATCTTTTACAATCGTGAGATTACGGCTTACTTGTATAATTGACCGCGATAAATAGTTCTCATAAATTATATGCTAGTAATTTTGTTTTATTGAAGTTTTAACTACTATTAAATAGGTAAGTAATTGCAAAGTAGACGATTAATGCAGTTATTTATAGTAAATAGATAAAGGAATGTGTAACTTATTACTTTACAGGGATGTCGCAATGGTAAACCTTAAGATGTAAATTAAGCTTAATACTATTGCCTTGAAACAAGATAACTCCAAGCAGAGAGACGTTAAACATGAAGCCGGTGAAATTACCAAACAACCCCGACGTTGTTATGATTTATCATGATCGAGACAGTGTCGAACCAGCAATTCAGCAAATAATGGAACTAGAGCTTGATTTTAAAGCTTATAAATTAGATCCCAATAAGTTGCATAGTTTAGCGGCAATGAAACCAAAAGTTTTGTTGTTATCGTCCAATAATGTCAAAAGCACTATTCAGTTTTATATTGATTATTTAGAAGAGTATCAACAAAACATCGCCCCACATAGCGCAATACTGTTAATTAATAATCGTGAAACCTTTCGAGCTTATTTAGCTTGTGAGAATGGTCTATTTGACAGTTATGTCATTATCAATCCGTTGAATGAACCCTACCGCTTAAAACTTGTGTTATTGCAAGAATTACAATTAATAAAAAATCGTAATAGCTCTAGCTTAGAACAACTGGCCTCTGAAGGAGAGGATGAACTAGCATCTTGTATCGAGCATGGTTTAGCCCTTAAAAAATCTTTCCTTAATCAAGTAAGTAAGGCTGAGGAAGGGCTAATATCAGCAACGAATACCACTTTTGATAACCCGTCAAGTAACGGCGATGCGAAGTCGGTGCTGCAAAATTTAATTGGCGTGACTTTAGATGAAATGAACGAAAACGTTTCAGCGGACATTGATGAGATTTTATCGCAGTTATTGGCATTGAAAAAAAGCAACGAAGCACTTAAGCAAGATATTGAAAAATTCCATACGCAGAAAGAGAAAACGGTTGTTGGTGTTAATACCGATTTGTTAACTTCAGATGAATCAACTGATGAGGATTCAGCTACCTCCTGTTATAAGGTCCTCATTGCAGAGCCTTCAGATATATTTAATCGCGTGGTGGAAGATATTTTTGCTGGTACGGTGTATAAATACTTGTTAGTTAACGATGGACAAGAGGCACTTAAACAAATTGAGCAATTCAAACCGGATGTTATTTTGCTTGCTTATGATTTACCGACCTTTAATGGAATTCAAATCACTAAGATTATTCGAGATCAAGCTAATGAGGTGCCAATAGTTGCTTACACTCATCATAAAGACAGAGCAATTATCAAAAGCTGGATACCGCTGGGTTTGAGCGGTTATTTAATTAAGCCGTCAAGGAAGAGTGCTATTTTAAGTGTTATTACTAAAGCCATTGAAAACCCGATAGAGATAATACACAACCATAAGTCGGCAGATAAAGGGGGGATTCAGTGGATTGATGAATATTCGGTTGGTAATCGAGAAATTGATGAGCAACATAAAACACTCTTTAGTATGATTAACGACTTCTTCCAGGAAGAAGATAAAGACAAAGCCGTGTTAATTTTTCAGAATTTAACCTCTTATATTGATTTACAATTTGACGCTGAAGAAAATCTTTTAAGACAAATCAATTATCCAGGCACAGAGGAACATATCCTAAAACATCAAGAGCTACGGGATAAATTCCATGTCTTAAACGGCAAAGTTGAAAACTATAATATTGAGACACTGCATAAAGTGGCTATGTTTCTTTATAATTGGTTGGCAAAGCATATATTAAAATCAGATATGGAGTATAAGTCTTACGCACTATCAATTGAAGAAGAGAGTTTCATGGAATAAGCTCTCGCTTATAGTTAACATGCGCCGATGATAACTTACAAATTATCACCTTTAGTGCCATTCAAATTGGCGCACTGTTAATGTGTTTTGAATAAATACGTCACTTTATAAATAAGTTAAGCCACTAATGTTCTTTCTTTCTGTCATTAATTTTTTCCGTGCTATGTTTTTCTTCTATGATGCTTTTTATGACTTTTTCTGACAATAATAAAAATATTACCGCTGAAATTATGGCAGACGCGAATATCATACACATAACAATTATTTGATAACGGGCTGCTATTAACGGCGAAACACCTGAGAGAATTTGCCCCGTCATCATACCAGGTAATGACACTAAACCAACGGCAAACAAGCCATTAATCACGGGAATAGTGGCGGCATTTAGCGCGTGCTTTCGTGCACTTAGATAAGCAGTATTATTTTCCATTTCAGAAAACAACCTTTCAGCACATAAGCTAATGCTGTTCATCGCTGTAGCAAATATCATCCCTGCAAGCGGAATAATAACTTGTGCCTGATACCATGGGCTTAACGAAAGTGAACCTTGACTGATGATTAATAAGGTAAAGCCACCGCCAAGCAAAATGGCAATAAATCCCTGTTTAAATAGCGCTAAACGATATGTGGGTAAGGCACGCAGTGCAATCCAACAAGAAATAAAGATCATCGCTAATAAAATGCCGGTAATTAACCAAACATTGTCAGAATATAAAATATAACTTAGCACGTAGCCAATCGATAATAGCTGCACTAACATCCGGGAAAGAGCATAACTCGCTTGTTTTACATTTAACGACCATAAATATAAAAAAACTAGCGCTATCAGAACGGGGATAAAAGCTATCGATAGCTCAACTAAGTTAATCACCTGCAAACTAGTATTCATAAGAGTTATAAGCCGTTATTTCATTGGCACTATTATTTAATATATTCCCTTTAGATACAAATTTAGTGTATAAACACGGTGATAAAATAGTTAAAAAATTCTGTCAGCACCAAGGATTTATAAATGAATTACCCCAGTAAAAATGTCATACGTTTGCTGTTTATAATAATGGCGACATTTACTTCATTTTCATTGTTTGCCCATGGCGTAGATGAGGTGACAAAACAGTTTTTAGAAGCTAATCAGGGGGCAGCAATATTGCCTTTTATTTATATTGGCGCGAAACACATGCTCACCGGCTACGACCATTTATTGTTTCTAGTCGGTGTGGTGTTCTTTTTATTTAGAAGTAAAGACATTCTGTTGTATGTAAGCCTATTCACTTTAGGTCATAGTTTAACTTTGCTCTACGGCGTATTTAACAATATTGCTATTAACCCGTATATTATCGACGCTATTATTGGTCTATCGGTGGTCTACAAAGGCTTTGATAATTTAGGTGGCTTTAAACGTGTTTTTAACTGCCAACCTAATACCAAAATAGCCGTGACTATATTCGGTCTATTTCACGGCTTTGGTTTAGCAACAAAAATTCAGGAGTTTCAATTACCAAGTAATGGCTTAATCACTAATATTATCTCGTTTAACATCGGTGTGGAAATAGGTCAGTTTTTAGCGCTTGGACTGGTATTAATTGCCTTGAGCTTTTGGCGAAAACACCATAGTTATTTCAGCTTTGCACTTTTAGCCAATACCGCATTAGTCAGCGCTGGTTTTATGCTTTTAGGCTTACAGTTAACCGGATACCTTATCAGCTAACACTTGTTATTAGTCCTCGTTAAAGCGACGACTCGCAAAGTACTATTGTAGCGCTGATTATTTAAAATAAATTAATCAAATTTAGGACGTAACATGAATGATTTTTATATTCCCATCCATACAACACGCACGCTAATTAAGGCCGTAGTGATTGCGGCCTTAGTTGCTATCACGTTACTTATTACTTGTATTTTACCAGCAGAATATAACATTGACCCAACAGGAATAGGCAAAGTACTAAGGCTAACTGATATTGCCCAAGCTTCAGAGATATCAGCCACCTTGTCAGTAACAGCTATGCAACAAAAAAAAACACTGCGCACTGACAAAGTGGAGATCGTTATTTTGCCAGGCAAAGGCTTAGAGTATAAGTTGTACATGGATAAATATGCCCATGTAGAGTACGAATGGCAAACTGATGGGGCCGAGCTTTATTTTGACTTTCATGGTGAGCCAGCAGGGGACACCAGTGGTTATTATGAAAGCTTTTCGATTACTAGTTCTGACAATATGAAAGGATCACTGACTACGCCATTTAAGGGCTTACACGGTTGGTATTGGCAAAACAAAACTCAACAACCGGTCAGGGTGTCGTTATCAATGAAAGGTTATTACAGTATTAAAGGTTAATAGCGTTCGGTAAACGAACCGCTATTTGATTGGTTTTATTTGATTGAACAGTAGGAAGTTAAATCCGACAACAGTGAAAAATAGCAGGTTGGTAGCGCCATTTGATTATTTATTCAGCACTTACGAAGAAAAAACAAATAAAATATCAAATAAGCACAAATAGCACTTTACAAAACAGTGAACAGTATTTAATATTCGCCTCGTTCTGAAGCAGCAATGCTTTTGAACTTTCAGGTGAGATGGCTGAGTGGTCGAAAGCACCGGTCTTGAAAACCGGCAAGGGTTTGTAGCCCTTCTAGAGTTCAAATCTCTATCTCACCGCCACATTCTAAAAAAACCGCTATTTATTAGCGGTTTTTTTTCGTCTACAGTTTGTTAAACACAATAGGTGGGTTTGTAGCACAGCACCTTTTTTAGAATATGGAGTTTGCTAAACCGCTTAATTGCGTTTGTCGCGCTAAACCTATTGTAGAGTTTAAATTTTATGTTACCGACACATTTTAAGAAAACCCTAACAGCAATGTAGGGGCTTTTTTACTTTTATCAGAAACAATAGGCTTTGTAGCACTTAACCCAAAAATAGAGTTAATTGTGTGATCCACAGAGATCGTTTCAATTTAGCGATCTCTAGATCCGTTATCACCATCTTATGATGTTAGCGTTGCTTAAATTTCGCATAAAATAACTTTACTAGGGTGATTCAAATAACTTCAAGCCCAATAAGGTCTTATTTATTTTCCATTTTCCATTTTCCATATTATTGCAGCTCTAACTAGCTCGGTACCTGATGATAAAGAAAGTTTATCTTTGATATGGCGTCGATGAGTTTCAATGGTTTTAATACTTAACTTTAGAGTGTTTGCAATGTCTTTCGTTTTCATACCTTGACCGATAGAGTCAAAGACTTGTAACTCTCGATTAGTGAGTTTTAAAATGGTGTTATTCTTTTCACATGACTTATTATTTATTTGACGTTTTTGAAAACGTTTGGCTATTCCTAAACTCACAAATATACGATTTTTAATGACTTGTCTGATGCCGATTAACAATTTTTGGGCAGAGTCTTGTTTATTAATATAGCCTAAAGCGCCATTATTTATGGCCCGTTCTGCATATAATTCATCATCATGCATTGATAGAGCAATTATCCGCATGTTGGGTTGCCAACGATGTAATTGCTTAATTAGATCTAGTCCATTGCCATCAGGCAATGAAATATCAATAATTGCTACATCAGGGGTTATTGATGCTCTCATCTTGAGTGCATCTTTGACATTACTAGCTTCACCACATAATTGCAGGTCAAATTCGCCTTCAATTAACTGCCGCAGCCCTTGTCGAACCAGTTCATGGTCATCAACGATAAATACTTTGTTGATGTTTAATTTATTCATCAAACACCTCCACAGCGTTGGTATGAATATCAAGGTAATGATAAAAAGCCAGTTTAACAAAAATTGTTTTTCAGACTTTACACTACTCTTAATGGCTAATCATTTTAGCCAACAAAAGAGCTTAATAAACTGATAAATATCAGTGAAGCTTCTAAAGGCTAGCCCTATGATGAGCTTTATCTACTTAACTATACCAGTATAAATTATAAACATCACACTATCCTAAACTAGCACTTTATCAGTTAGAGGTTGTTGGGAATTATACTTTTTAGGTTGAATATTTTGTTTTACTGACGCATAGCAATGTTATACACCTCAAAGATCATCTCAATGCCATAAAATGTGTGTATTTGATTTCTCACTGGTAACTTAGTAACCGTGCAATGTTGTAACACGGTAAAACCAAGGAATCATTATGTCAGATATAACAATAAGTGATCAAAATGGGCCGGAATCAATCAATGTTCATCAACCCGATAAAGATTGGCTATCAATTCCCAATGAACTCCCTATATTGCCTCTTCGCAATGTCGTACTTTTTCCGTATAGCGTCATTTCTATTTCTGTCGGGCAGACGAGATCACTGCAATTATTACAAGATGTGTTATCAGGTAATAAGTTGTTGGCCATTGTTGCCTGTAAAGATTCAAAAATTGAACAGCCCAGTCCTGATGACCTTTATGATATTGGCTGTATTGCACAAGTTATTCGGACATCGTCTGGGGAAAATGGCAATACCAATGTTTTATTACAGGGATTAGAAAAATGTTCTATTGAACATTGGTTAAACGAGCAACCCTACTTACACGCTCAGGTAAATAAAATTAATGATATTGAGCCTGAAGAGGGCGATATTGAAGCCGAGGCTGTACGTATTAATTTGCTAAAATCATTTAGTGAATTGATCGCAATCCTTTCATACTTACCCGACAAATTGGTGCATTCTCTGACCCAAACTGAAAATTACGGTCAACTTACCTACTTGATCAGTTCTAGTATGAGGTTAAAGGTCAAAGATGCACAGGAAATCTTAGCGCAGCCTGACGTATTAGCCAAAATGTTAAAACTGATTGATTTAGTTCAGCATGAAATGGATGTGTTGGAATTAGGCCAAAAAATTGAAACTGAAGTTCATGGTGAAATGGCTAAAGCACAAAGAGAATATGTTCTACGACATCAACTTAAAGCCATTCAACGAGAATTAGGTGAAGAAAATGGCCACAGCTTAAAAGTTGAAGAATACCGAGAAAAAATAAATAAAAGTGGTATGTCGGCTGAAGGAATAAAACAGGCGAATTTAGAACTGTCACGTCTAGAGCGAATGCCTGAAAGTTCTTCAGAGTCAGGTTTGATTTGTACTTATCTTGATTGGTTACTCGCACTTCCTTGGCAAAATATGACTGAAGATGTCTTGGATATTGAAAAAACCAGACAAATACTGGATGAAGATCATTATGGTTTAGAAAAGATAAAAGTAAGGATATTGGAATATCTAGCTGTGCGACAACTTCGCCAGCAAAGAAATAAAGTTCACAAACTAGATATTAACACTCAATCAACAAAAATTAGACAAGATCGTGAGGGAGTTATTTTATGTTTTGTCGGACCTCCAGGAATCGGTAAAACATCATTAGGCTGTTCAATTGCACATGCTTTAGGGCGTAAATTATGCCGAATTAGCTTGGGGGGCATACGTGATGAGGCAGAAATTCGTGGCCATCGTCGAACCTATATCGGTGCTATGCCAGGACGGTTTATCAAAGCATTGCGTGATGTTGGCACAAAAAATCCTGTTATTTTATTAGACGAAGTAGACAAAGTAGGCGCAGACTCTCGTGGAGATCCGTCAGCAGCCTTATTAGAAGTATTAGATCCTGAGCAAAATAAAGAGTTTCGAGATCACTATTTAGAGGTCAATTTCGACTTTAGTCAATTAATGTTCATTGCTACCGCTAATCAACTTGAACTAATTCCGACCCCCTTGCGTGATAGATTAGAGGTCATCACTTTATCGGGTTATACCGACGATGAAAAACTTAATATTGCCCAGCGCTATTTGTTGCCAAGGCAATTACGAGAAAATAGCCTGCGAGCTGAAGAGTTAAAGATCAGCAAAAACGCTATGTATCGAATTATTCGTGAATATACCCGAGAGGCAGGGGTAAGAAGCCTTGACCGTCGGCTAGGGTCGATTTGCCGTAAACTGGTGATCAAAATAGCAAAACATGAGGCGGGAACACTTCATGTCAATAATACGATGTTAGATAAATTAATTGGCAAACCTCCATTTTCGTATGATATTGCCCAGCATACTGGACTTCTAGGTGTTGCAACCGGCCTTGCTGTTACCTCAGTGGGAGGCGAAATCCTATTCATAGAAGCGAGTGCTATGCCAGGGAAAAAAGGCTTGATTATCACGGGGCAACTTGGCGATGTTATGCGTGAATCAGTAGAAACGGCTTTAAGTTACGTACGTTCCAAAGCATCATCATTGGGGATTGAAAATAGTATATTTGAAACTACTGATATTCATGTCCATATTCCAGCAGGGGCTATACCAAAAGATGGCCCTTCCGCGGGGGTTGCCTTAATTACGGCATTGGTGTCATTGTTAACAAAACGACCAGTATGCCACCAAGTAGGAATGACAGGCGAGATTACCTTACGGGGCCTTGTATTACCTGTGGGCGGCATTAAAGACAAAATATTAGCTGCACAACGTGCAGGCTTAACAACAATTATTTTACCTAAAAGGAATGAAAAAGACTTAAGTGATATTCCACAATCTATACAGAATAAAATGCATTTTATTTTAGCAGACCATGTCGATACCGTATTAGACAACGCCTTTATAGTGGATAAGTAAGCCTACGGTAGCTCCAGTATCTGTTATATATTTGACAATAAATGAAACCTGAACTCGGCTTATTATATTTAACTTATAGCTATTTTGATTAACTTCTTCGACAAGTTAACGGGCAACAAACAAGCTAGTGTGTATATGTCTTGTATTAGCAAGCTGTTTGAGTTGGTGATAAGAGGCTAATGTTTAAATTAAACCGAATTATGGTTAAGTGTTTGGTGGGTTATGGTTAAGTGCTTGTTTTTATTGGTATAGTCTGCAATTAAATTAAAGCCGCTAAACATTATTTTGTTTAGCGGCTCTACATCTGTTGCTGATTGTTAATCAACTTTGATTTCTATTTTCTTTTGAGCTGAAGCACCTAGCTTAGGCACAATAACTTCTAGCACGCCCTTATTGCAATGCGCTTCAATCTTTTTAGACTCATCAGAGGCATCAGGTAAATTAATGCAACGATAAAAACTACCAAAGCTTCGCTCAACACGGCGATAGTTCTGTTTGTTTTCTTCCACTTTTGTTTCCCGTTTACCTTCAATGATCAAGTTGCCATTTTCCATAGATACTTTGATGTCTTTTGGGTCAACGCCAGGGATGTCAGCTCTAACAATATAGCGGTTATCACGTTGCTCTATGTCAGTAGCGGGTTGCCACTCACTGGACAGATAGTCAGATTGTCTACCAAACATAGGTAAGTCACGACCGAAAAACTGATTCATTTCATCAGATAACTGAGAAAATATAGGAAGCTGCGGTATAGTGGATAATGGTTGATGTTTAAATAATGACATAATAATCTCCAAATTAATGTTAATTACGCAGTTATTTTTTTGCATGACTAACTGCGTAGAAAATACAAAAATATAAAACCAATTAGTTGGTTTTATTAGTAGCCTTTTTCTTTGTTAAAGCCCACTTAACAAAGTTACCAACACCGCTACTACCATTTGATGTTATCAATTCCGCACGCGAACGCCCTGATATATGTCACTTGTAATACCTATAAAGCTTCAAAGCAGTTTGATGATTTTATTTTGTAAATTTTTCAATATAAATACTCTACATGCGAAGCTTTAATGGTCGTAGCTTTGGCAAACTAGATTTAGATTATTTAATACCTTTGCAATGACATAAGTCAGAGATTCTCGCCATAGACTAGCTGACAATAGTAATACGATAACTCATAAGCAACCCCTTAAAGGGAGGGAATATGAAAAAATCCCATATCAGTATTATCACCATTATAAGTATTATTTTTTTATTAGTGCTGTTGTTTTTTACGGCACCAGTTGAATCGCAAGATGTGGGTATTGAAAGTTTAGGTAAAACCAGTAAAGCTTTTGCAAGTGTTACGAGTAGTACGATTTCCACAGTGGTGTTTATTTACGTAAATGAAGTAAAAAACACCAACAATTTTCTCCGCACATTGCAAAATAGTATTAAAGATAAAACGCTAGTATTGCTAAGAAAAAATGAAAAAATGAAAAAAGGCAATATTATATTGTGCTCAGTTGGTCATAGAGGCACTTTAAATTCCCTCTGCATGTATAGGAATAAATTATGAATGAGAACTATCGTCGTATCCTCAGCCGAATCGCAAAACTTGAAGATGAGTTACACGAGGAATTACATAAGCAAAAGCAGCGCATGGATAGTCAAATAGAAAATGGCAAAGTCGTATTCCATAAAACCATGATTGATGCTCAAATGCATTTAAAAACTAATGTGCTACCTTGGTTGTTAAACAGTAAGACTAAAAACTTACTTTCGCTTCCCTTTATTTATCCACTTATTGTTCCTTTGGTTCTTCTTGATGTTTGTGTATCCATTTATCAATTAATTTGTTTTAGACTCTATGGTATAGCAAGGGTGAAACGAAGCATATATTTTGTCTTTGACCGACATCTTTTACCGTATCTAAATGGTATTGAAAAATTTAATTGTTGTTATTGTAGTTATGCCAACGGTGTAATTGCTTATGTTAGAGAGGTCGCCAGTAAAACGGAGCAATACTGGTGCCCAATCAAACATAGTCAAAATATTCATCACGCCCATACTCGGTATTTAAATTTTACTGAATACGGTGAAGGCGAAGATTATCGAATCAAAGGAGAGAAATTACGGAATTCACTTAGTTCAAAAAAATAGACTCACTTTCCTTAAATAAGTTACGCGATATTGACTGATAGTTATCAGCAAATGTATAAGCCCCAATATTATATGGCATTGTTATTTAGACAGTTCAAAATCATTTACAGAATTAAGAAAGTTGTCTTTGAATTAGTGCATGATTTACGCTGGGTGAATTATCGAAAAAAATCTGCTATCAAAGACCTTTAGAAATAAATTGGGAGTTATAGCGCAATATACTTATTTAATCGCATTAACAACAAAATCTAAGACCTTATCACCTGAGGGTTGGTAGGTTAAATTAAATAACGGTTGCGGTTTAGTGATCATACCTCTTTCAACAATTTCATTGATTATATCAAAATCCAACAACCCTATTTTACCGACGAGTAGATTATCAATTGAATTATGCTTAGCTAAGGTAAGTACATCACGAAACCCCTTTAAATATAGGTGGTCTTTAGTAAAACCTCCGCCTCTATAGACACGAATAGTTAACGTAAGGGCAGTGTTTCTTTCAAGGTCAAATTCGTTCATTAGCGTGTGATAGGTTTTAACAAAGTCCCCTTGTTCTAACATATATTTTACTGCTACAACGCGTAAAGCAATGGTTTGTAATCGTTGAACCGTTAAGCTACCTGAGAGGTACTCGCTATAGAGCGCCAATCCTTCTTGGGTATGGGTATTACCGGTTAATCCTAAACTAAATACTTTAAGTGGATGTTGCTTAGCATTAACAGTGGTTAACATATGGATACCAAGCTCGTGATAAGCATATGCATGAAGTTCTTTTTGGCTAAATTGTGCATATTTATTGATCAGCAATAATACTTTTTCATTATTTACCATTGCTTTTGCAACAATTTTTGCTGATTTTTCAACTCTACAATTTAATTGCCATTTTGCCGCTTGCTCCTGGAAATATTGTACCGCTTCATCGGCACTAAAAGTGTTAACTTTATTGACATATTGCTCTCTAGGCAAGTGCAGTAAAAACCTTGCATTGGCTAGATCATTACGGCTAGGCTCGCCATAATATTTTAGTGAATTATAAACAAAGTTATCTGTACCTATAGTGGTCAACAAATCTATTTTACTGGCTAAATTATCGATTACATGCCGATATAGTTTTTGAATATCGGCATCGTAGATGCTTTCAACCGGCAACTTATATAAATGCTCTCTGAATTTATAGGGGTTAATGTCAAGCTGCTTATAATGAAAGCTGGGAGTAATATAACTGTTTTTTTTGAAAAAAAATTTACGCTGTACGGTTAAGTTGATAGGGTTGATAAAATTTAACGTTTCAATACTTTTGCAAAGAGCAAAAAGTTCTTTATCGAGTAATAAAACTTCATCACTTATGGTTGAGGAAAGCACATCAGCTTTTTGTGTTCTTTTCTTTTTGCCATAACGCCGGACAAAAAATGCGGCCGTTTCGCTGACAGCTCTTTTAAAGCCAGCTTTTATTTCTGCTAATACCAATGGATAAGCGTCACCTGTTAATTCATCCATATATATTTTTTTTACTTCAGTAGGTAATACTAAAGTATTGTCGAAATGGGCGTTTACATGAGTGATAAAATATCCTCGGCCATAAAAAACTTCATTGATGGCCGCACGTACCTCTATATTGGGTAAGGTAATACGGTTGAGTTGTTTTACAAAATGACTAACAATATTCCCCCAACGCTCAATATCTACTTGCTCTGAGCCAATATTAAATGTTGGCGTGTCTTTTTCAATTCTATTATGATTGTATGAATGAATATCAAAGACGATAGCATGATTAAATAGTTTTTCGATAACGCTAATAATAGCTTCAAGCACATTATAAAAAGACTGGTGTTTTCTATGGCTTATCTCACGTTGTTTTTGACTTAACGGTTTTTGCAAAACTTCTTTATTCCATGCCGTTTTAAAGTATGTTGATAAGGCTTTTGCCCGATTGAGATCATATTCAAACCGTGAGTCATTGCCGATAAGTTGAATGGGGAAAGACGAAATAAGTTCGTCCGTAAAAGGATCTTCTTCAAAAAAACGCTCTTCTTTCGATAATAAAAATAGCTTATCAAGTTCAGGTCGAAGTCTATGTCCATTGTGAATGGCTGCACAAACAATGGGGGCATATTCATCAATTTTAACAATAAAAGCGCCAGACTCTACCTTGGCATGAAAACATTCTCTTTTTTTGATGAGTTCAATACATTCTTTTTCAGATAATATGAGCATCGTCTATCGCTTTTCTAAATTCATTTTTTCGCACTACCAGCTCCTCTTTAGCATTGACAACGCTTCCGACAAAATCGATGATATTTCTCTCTAATTTCACATTATTTAATTTGTTAATGCGGGCTATTCCGCCTGGGCTTTGCACATTAACTTCAATTAACTTTTCATTAATTACATCAATACCGACAAAATATAAACCGTCGCGTACTAATTTAGGGCCAATGCGCTTACACAGTTTTTTTTCATTTTTAGTTAAGTTATGTTTGATCACCGTACCGCCAACATGCACATTTGAACGTAATTCATGCGCAATAGGCACGCGCTTCATAGCGCCAATGGGCTCACCATTTAACAACATTATTCGTACATCTCCCTGTTCAGCACCTTCAACATATTCTTGTAAAATAACGTAATTTCCGCCTTTACCACTGTTGATATAAAACTCTAATAATGAACGAAAACTTTTATGCGCATTTTTCTCAACTAGAATAACTCCTTGCCCGCCATAGCCATCTAAAGGTTTCATAATCATTCTTTCCGATCTTGATTCGCATAATACGTCAACTAAATATTCAGGCATTTTAGAGACATGTGTTATCGGAATGAATTGATGCATTGGATCATAAAATGAGGCCGTATATAACTTGGTGTTAGCGATGCGCAAACCATGAATATCGTTCATGATAAAAACATCTTCCCGAACTGAATCAAGAAAATTTAGGGTTATGGGGTTTAACGGAGGATTATCGCGCATAAAAATCACGTCAAAACCTGCCAGAGGCAGTTGAGATTTTTTAAATGCCGCTTTTTTATAAAATGACACCACATTGACCGGTACTAATAAATCTTTCCTAAATACCTGACAAAATGCGCTTGAAACGGAGTCCCTCATTGTTAAATTGTCAGGAGTAGCTATTGCGACGGTATAATCTCGTGATAGACATTCGTGAATGAGGCGCAAAGTAGAGTCAGTCTCAGGTTCAATCTGGTCCCAAGGGTACATCAAAAAAAGAATATTCATGTATTTTCCTTTTATCATTTGACCATGGGATGTTAACGATTTTTTCATACTCACCTAGTAAAAATTATGCTGTGATCTTTTGTTATTTTCCCTGATTTACATCAGGGTTTTATCGATAGTACTCGCTACAGTGAACACCACTTATTTGATTTTAATTTAAGCTAAGCTATAACAAATAATTACAATTAGAATCAAAAGAGCATACAAAACACATGGGGCAATTGATGATCACTTTTAACAATGAAGTTGCTCAAAACCTTCGTGAAATAGCAACATTACTAGAAGCTCAGCATGCCAATTACTTTCGCTGCCAAGCTTATCTTAATGCGGCAATAACAATTGAAAATTTACCTGAAGATCTTAGGGGCTTGTTCGAAGCAAAAGGTCTAAAAGGCCTTATTCACCTCCCGACCATAGGGGAAGGTATTGCTCATTTGGTAAGCGAATATATTACGACAGGTCGAATGTCACAATTAGATAATTTACAAGGCTCGTTTGATTCAATAGCGCTGCTTCAAGTGATCCCAACAGTCGGTCGAGGGTTAGCTCAAAGAATTCATGACAAACTGCATATTGATTCGTTTGCATCATTAGAAAATGCACTACATAGTGGACAGCTCAAACAAATTGAAGGCCTAGGAAATAAACGTCTACAGGCAATCGAAGACTGGCTGTCGATATACTTTACCGAGCGTAATAAAAAACTAACAACTAATGCAAGCGCTTTAAATGATAAAAACAGCAAGCCCAATGTTGAATTGCTACTCAAACTTGATAATGACTATCGAGATAAAGCCAATTTAGGAAAATTACCACTTATCGCACCTAAACGATTTAATCCGGACAATAAGGCGTGGTTACCTATTTGGCATACAAAAAAGGCACATTGGCATTTTACCGTTATTTATTCAAATACTGAGCGCGCGCACAAACTTGATAGAATTTACAATTGGGTCGTAATTTTTTTCTATGATAACCATCACAAAGAAGGTCAATACACTGTGGTAACAGAGACTCGTGGAAATATGAATAACTTGCGAGTAGTAAGAGGTCGTGAGGATGAATGTCGGACGTATTACGATTCATTAAAGCAAACAGAGTAAATTATTTTATCATGTTGATGAAGTTGTGTAGATAAATAGAAATATAAGCACAACTTCTGATTTTCTTCAGATGAGGCAGTGATCATTTTGGTATTTTTATCACAACTGTACAAAAGGAAATAGGTAATGGCAAAGTATGAAATTGAACCTTTCGATTGGCAATACAAGCTCAACCAGATTTCGCTGGGATTAAAGCGCAAAGAGGTTGTCAATGTTGAAGTAACAGGCGTAAGTTTTGGCAATGAAAATGAAAGCTCTGAGATGCAGCTATTTAAACTGTCTTATGATAAAAGCAAGGATACCATTGAAATCATCTTTGACCAATTTAATCATCTGATAGAATCACCGTTATCGGTTTGCTTTCAACATCATCAAGATATTTTAGAAGCAATAGAGATTGTTGATGATGATAATAATAACAACATTATCGCATTTACTGAGCCGTTTTTAGTGATCAACGTTGAGTAATTCATTGGTTAGTCTGGCCGATTCAATCAATACAAGCTTATAACCGGAGATGATATGTTTTCTCACACTACGTGCGCTAATGCTCGACGTTAACTGAATAGGCGTCGTTATGATAGGAGTCTGTTCGATATTGCTCAGACAAGGAGAGAACTAAGGCATTTTTTGAGTTAAGGATACTTATAGCTTCAATAGAAAAACAGCCTCCAGCCACAACCAATTGAGGGTCGGTTAATTCACCAAGACACTTTAATGCTTTTTCTACTAGGCTACTTTTCACCACACCTCGGTTGTCATGTGGAAAAATAATCAACGTACAACTATCACTAAATTGTGATTCACAGCTCACAGCAATATCTTTATATTTGGTTGGGACTCTGTCTTTAATTAAGTATGAGTCAAGGTTTCTTAATATTTGAAATTTCATAATGTCCCCATCGTTTTATGATAAAGCGGAACTGCTTGTTAATGAGTTATGATGGCACAAAATAACTTAGTTACATTTATGAATGTAGCAGTAATATCTGAACGATAAACTGATAAATGTCACTAAAAGTAAGCGCAAGTTAAACTGCATGCTAAGGAGTAAATAGAGATTTTCGTAATGATGATGCGGGATATGGGGCTACAGTTATTTATTTAACAAGCTACATAGATGACCTTATGCATATGCCAGCTTTAACGGAATATTTATCAAGCGAATGAATAACTCACCCTTTATATATCGACTACTTCACCAATCAAGATTCATTAATTTTTCATTTTCTGTTGTTTAACTGATTTATTCCTCGGGCATGTAGCTGATCTAGATCATTGAAAAGAGTCGAAGTAATTTGTACAAGTACTAAACCTAAATTTATACCTTACTCGATTAGCTCAGCTGTCCATTCTATTGCTCTAATTAAATCTATTTAAAATATAAAGTATGAATAAAAACACAAAAAATAAAGCAGATACTCGTGCGCCAGAATTAGAAGATATGACGATGCCCTCACTCGGGGCGAGTATGAAAAATCTCACCTTAACTCAGTGGTTAGTCAAAGAAGGCGATCATGTAGAAAGTGGTGATATTATCGCTGAAATCGAAACTCAAAACGGTGCCATCAATATGGGGGTGTATTCCAGTGGCATTATCGCAGAAATTTTAGTCGAGCCATTTAGAGAAGTCTTTGTAGGGACTGTATTGGTCCGTCTTGCTTTGAATGTAGTATCACAAAAAAATCCTATGCCCACAGCTGTTTTAGCACCAATTCCAGCGCTAAAAGCAACTGAAACATTATCGGCACGTGATAAAAGTATTGCGCTAAGTAAGCAAGCCACCGGCGCTAATGCTACAGATATAAAAGCATCGCCCATTATTCGACGCTTGGCGAAAGAGCAACAGCTAAACTTAACAGGTATTAAAGGTAGTGGCCCACAAGGGGCTATTTCGTTAAATGATTTAAGCACTTTATTAAAAGAAAAAATAAAAAATGGCAGTGAAAATATTAAAACTGCTGATATTTCGGAACAAAATATGCGCAATGCTATCGCGGTAGCAATGGCTAAGTCAAAGCAGGAAATCCCTCATTTGTATCTCAGTTTGGAAGTAGATATCACGAACGCAGAGCTGTGGTTAAAACAAAGATATCAAACAACATCCTCAGAAAATCAAGTGCTATTACTGGCATTATTGTTAAAAGCGTTGGCGAACGCTTTAGTGAAATATCCCAAACTTAACGGTTTCTATCAAAGCAGTTTAAAAGCTCACACGTTTGAGAAAAACAATAACTTTGAACAAGCTAATGAAATTCATATCGGTAAAGTTATTAGTTTACGTCCAGGTGGATTAGTGGTGCCTGCTATACATGATGTTGATCAGCTATCAATAAGTGAAATTTCGCAAAGCATACAAGATATCACCAAACGTAGTCGCAATGGACATTTGCGTAACTCAGAATTAATGGATGCTACCATCACAGTAACTAATATGGGGGAGCACGGAGTCGACAGTGTCTTTGGTATTATATACCCACCACAAGTGGCTATAGTAGGTTTCGGTAAAGTCAGAAAAATAGTCAAAATTGTTAATGATAATATCGAAAACGCATCAGTATTAACGGTGAGTTTAAGTGCCGATCATCGTGTGATTGATGGCATGTTAGCAGCTAAATTTTTGAACTGTTTGGCCAAAAATTTACAACAACCGGAAAGTTTATGACCAATAACAATATTGAAAAGCTCATTACCGGCCAGTAAATACGTTTAATAAAATGCTTAGCTTTGTAACTGAAAAGTTAAAGCAAACATAAGTCAAAGTAATAAGGAACTGCGTCATGGTCGCCAGCGCTAATATGACTGTAAACACTAAAAGCCCATATATCTATTGGTTTGATGAATTAACCATTGCTGATGTTGCTAAAGTAGGCGGAAAAAATGCCAGTTTAGGAGAAATGATCACGGTTATGTCGCAAGAGGGTATTGCAGTGCCTTCAGGTTTTGCTACTAGTGCGCAACTCTTTCGTGATTTTATAACTCAAAATGGCCTTGATGAAATTATTCAAAAACATTTACACGCCTTTTTTATTGGCGAACAAACCTTAGCCTTAACGGGCAAGGTTATTCGGCAATTGATCAACCAAGGTGAGTTTACCTCATCACAACAGGCAGAAATTATCGACGCCTACCAGCAGCTTTCAAGACACCTTGCACAAGAGAATGTTAGTGTTGCAGTAAGAAGCTCTGCTACCGCTGAAGACTTGCCTGAAGCGAGCTTTGCCGGTCAGCAAGAAAGTTATTTAAATGTTACCGGCGCAGATAATTTGCTGGAGGCGTGTCGTCAATGCTTAGCTTCACTATATACCGACAGAGCCATTGTTTATCGTCAAGAACAAGGCTTTGGCCATCAACAAGTAGCACTGTCTGTTGGGGTGCAACAAATGCTGAACTCGCAGTGCGCTGGGGTGATGTTTAGTCTTGACACTGAAACCGGCTTTGCTGATGTAGTGGTGATTAATGGCGCTTGGGGATTGGGTGAAACCATTGTTAAGGGCATTGTAACACCTGATAGCTTTATGGTTTACAAGCCTTTACTTCGCCATGAGCACTTAGTGCCTATCATTGAAAAACGGCGGGGTAGTAAGCTACAAAAAATGCAGTTTTCTACCTCATCAACACAATCAACCATAACCCTTGATACTTGCGAAGCTGAAAGGACCGCTTTAGTACTTAGTGATGATGAGGTGTTAACCCTTGCTCGCTGGGCCGTAACAATAGAGCAGCATTATGGTTGTGCAATGGATATGGAGTGGGCAAAAGATAGTGATACTCAACAACTTTATATCGTACAGGCAAGGCCTGAAACCGTAGAGTCGCAAAAAATCAGCTCTGTATTAGTAAATTATAAACTTAAAGAGAAATCAACCGTGTTGGTGCAAGGAGCAAGTGTTGGCAGTGCTATTGCTTCAGGGAAAGTATTTAAAATAAAGACCCCTAAAGATATAGCACTGTTTCCAAGTGGGGCGGTTTTGGTTACTGAAAGAACCGACCCAGATTGGGTGCCTATCATGCGTAAAGCCGCGGGTATTATCACCGATAGTGGCGGGCCAACTAGCCACGCGGCTATCGTGAGTCGAGAGTTAAAGGTCGCCGCTATTGTCGGTTGTGAAAATGCGACAAAACTATTACAAAATGGACAAGCGGTAACGTTAAGCTGTGCACAAGGCTCAATTGGAAATGTTTATCAAGGCCAGTTGGCTTTTGAAGAAACCGCAGTAAACTTAGCCGATATTCCAAAAACTAAAACGGATATTATGATCAATGCCGCCATGCCTGACGGTGTTTTTCGTTGGTGGTCTTTACCTGTTGCGGGCATTGGCTTAACACGCATAGAATTTATCATTTCCAGTAAAATTTGTCTGCACCCTATGGCTTTGATAAATCCCGAGAAAGTATGCGATGACAAGGTGCGTGCAAAAATAGCCGAATTAACTCAAGGTTACCACCATCCCCCTGATTACTTTATTGACAAGCTTGCTTTAGGTGTTGGAAAAATTGCGGCTTCGCAATACCCTAAACCTGTGATTGTACGTATGTCGGATTTCAAATCAAATGAATACCGTGGCTTATTAGCGGGAGAGTTTTTTGAGCTAATAGAAGAAAACCCTATGCTAGGATTACGTGGTGCCTCACGTTATTATCACCCACTTTACCGAGAGGCTTTTAAATTAGAATGCCAAGCCATTATTAAGGCACGCCAAAAAATGGGCTTTGATAACATTATCGTTATGATCCCGTTTTGTCGTACGCCTAGTGAAGCAGACAAAGTATTAGCGGTAATGGCAGAAGCAGGGCTAGCACGTGGGGTTAATGGTTTACAGGTTTACGTGATGTGTGAGATCCCTTCGAACATTATTTTAGCCGCGCAATTTGCACAACGTTTTGATGGCTTCTCTATTGGTAGTAATGATTTAACCCAATTAGTGTTGGGTATAGATCGAGATTCAATCGAGTTAAAGCCACTATTTGACGCCAGAAATGAGGCGGTGAAAAGCATGATAGCGCAAGTGATACAAGTTGCTCATCAACATCACTGCAAAGTGGGGATTTGCGGGCAAGCACCATCGGATCACCCTGAATTTGCCAAATTCTTGGTAGAATCGGGTATTGACTCGATTTCCTTAAATCCCGATTCAGTTGCTAAAGCCAGTGTGTATGTCGCTAAGGCTGAGAAGAAGTAGTTAAGTGTTATTTATTGTAACTCTTGCCAACTAAACGTAGGGCCATTTTTGCACACATAGTGTTGATTTAAATAGCAATGGCCACAAAGCCCAACAGCGCAGTGCATACGCCTTTCAATAGCGAGAAAAATATCCTTACTAGCAAGGCCGCTTTTGACTAAGCGTTTTGCTGCACTTTGCATCATACTTTCGGGTCCACATAATAGTGCTATGGTTACTGGTCTGGTGAAGCTAGCAAGAGCAGAGTCTATACAGTCAACGGGGGTACCTTGGCTTTCATTTTCGGCTAAAGTGTATTGGTGTTCAACTTCATCCAAGGTGTTATAAATTTTTATCTGCTTTTGCCAGCGCATACGTTCAGTCGTTAATAATTGTGCTGCCTTACTTTGCGCGCCATATATTAATACTAATTGCTGATTGTCGGCTAAGTTTCTAGATTTAGTCGCGGTAAAGTTATTAATTAAATTAACTAAAGGGGCTAAGCCGCACCCCCCAGCAATAATGATAATATTATGCTGAGCAATTCTTTCTAATGGCCAACCCCGGCCAAAAGGTCCACGAGCGCCAAGCACCTCTCCTTTAGGAAGGGTAAATAAGGTACGGGTGAGTTTGCCCATTTGACGAATTAAAGCACGGAATTCTCCTTGCTCATTAGGTGGCTCAGTAAAAGTAAAAGCAGCCTCGCCAATACTCGGTACATTGAGCATAAAAAATTGTCCCGGTTTCGCATTGTGCCATTGGTGTTTATCGATGCTTTTCACAGTACTTTTTTCGCTGATCTTTTGTATATTCAGTAGGCGAAATTGAAAATGACGCGCCTGTTCACCATCATCAATGTAGTTGACTAATTCAATCGGATCTGGAATATGATTAAGCATCGTTCGTAATCCTTTTCATTACGCTATGAACGCCAATGACACCCGGGCAAGTTTGTTCGCACCGGCCACAACCTACACAACCATGGCGGTTAAATGTAGTAAAAAATTCATTACCAAATTTATGCTGCCAAAATCGTTGAACTCTCTTACCTGCCTCGCTTGAAGGGTTATGAAAACTGGCTTCTCGTTGAAAACTTTCATAGAGGCAAGAATCCCAAAAGCGTTCTTGTTTGATCACTTTATTCTGTTCTGATTCTACGCTAATGCTGCGGGTGCTATAACACGAACAAGTAGGACATAAGGTCGTACAACCTGAGCAACCAAGGCATTGCACCGCCAGTTGCTGCCAAAAAGAATCCTTAATTTCACCACTGTTGAGCTTATCAATGCCGTTAATAATATAACTATGGTCAGGAAAGTCTTGTTCACACTGACGTAAAGTGAGATCTCGTTGAGTTAATAAATGCCAGTGACTGGTGGTAAGTGCGAGCCCTTTAATTGCCTCTGCTCCTTTATCATTGGTGGTGATCAATAACCATTGTTGATTGGCTAGCGGGTGCAAAATAATATCTGCATTATGCTGCCTAACCCCAGGACCTGCGTCTACAGTTGGACAAAAACCTTGTTGACATGGTTGTATGCAATCAAGCCCAACCAACAAGCATTGTTTACGCCTTGCTTGATAATAGGGGTCATCTTGAAAAAATTTATCTTGATAACTAATGGCTGTTAGGTCGCAGCTTAATACGCCAAATAAAACAAAAGGCTCTGGTGTGGGCAGTGTTTCTTGAAAATAGTCACCATTAAAGATCAGTAAACTTTCATGTTCGGCAAAGAAAAAGTTTTTCGCTGAGCTTTGAGGTAACATTGCAATAAGGGGCTCATTAGCTTCTTTAGTTTGTTGTTGCCAAGCACATTGCTCATCGTCATTTTTGATCACTTGATATAGTTGATGTTGAACCAATAAATGTTGTTGTAGCTGAGTTAAATCATCAAGTTGATAAACTTCCATATTATTGAGCCTCCTGTAATTGTTGTATTGTTTTGGGTGCTATACCTTTAGCTAATGCAGTAACTACGACGGCACAAGCTTTTAGCTCAGGCATTTTGGTAACAGGGTCTTGTGCGGTATTAGTCAGCTGATTAGAGGGGGCTTCTTTAAAGTGATAAGGCATAGCTACGATTCCTATAGGCACATCATCACTGAGCATAGCGCGAGTTTCAACATAGCCGCGTCGTGACTTAACACTGACAGGCGCTTGATGAGTAATATGTAATGCCTTGGCATCATCAGGATTAATGAAAAGTATACCAGGAGGGGTTTCTCTTTCTAATAAAGGAGATTTTCGCGTCATTGAACCACAGCCATAGTGAAAATGAAGACGATTAGTGGTTAATAATAAAGGGTAGTTTTCATCAATGGGTTCATCAATATCGACTTGATTAACGCAAATAAATCGTGCTTTTCCAATAGGAAAACTTTGCTGATGTAAAATGGCAGTGCCATCGGGGGTTTCCTTAGTGCATGGCCATTGTAGGCCAGATTTATCGGCAATCTTCTGGTAAGTCATTGCCTGATAAGCCGGAGTTAGCGAAGCCATTTCATTGAATACTTCTTCGCTGTTTTGCCAATTTAATGCCTGACTTCCCATTTGCTTGGCAAGCGCTTGTAACCATTGCCAATCACCTTTAGCTTCAGCCAGTGGTGCTAAAGCTTGATTTACTTTTTGGACTCGTCGCTCACAATTGGTAAACGTTCCGTCTTTCTCGGCAAAAGATACTGCCGGTAGAATGATATCGGCTAATTTAGCGGTTTCTGTCATGGTGAGTTCAGCGACCACCAATAAATCTAAATTTTTTAAAGACGATTGCACATGATTTTGATCCGGGTCGGTGACTACAGGGTCTTCACCAAACAGCAGTAAAGCACGAAAATCACCTGATTGAGCCGCCTTAGTCATACCTAGAGAAGTTAATCCCGGTGGCTGTGCTACTTCGGTTCCCCACGCTTTACTAAATTTTTCTTGGTTGACTAATTCAGCTACCGCTTGATAACCTGGATAAACATTGGGTAAGCAGCCCATATCACATGCACCTTGCACGTTGTTTTGTCCTCGTAGCGGGTTTACCCCAGTGCCTGCTTTCCCTATATGACCGCAGCTTAAGGCTAAATTAGCCAGTGATATCACATTATTCGTGCCGCTTACATATTGGGTAATGCCCATGCCATAAAAAATCATTGCTCGTTCTGCTTGGCTATAAGCCCTTGCGGTTGCACGAATTAACTCAGCGTCAACACCTGTAACGCTTTCAACTGACTCAGGAGTTATCGCTTTGACATGTTTTACAAGTTGCTCAAACCCCTGACAACGTGATTTAACAAAGTTTTCATCAAACCATTGCTCTTTAATAATGACATGTAATAACGCATTAATTAACGCAATATTACTGCCAAGTTTAAGTTGTAAATGCATGGGGGTTAACTTGGCAAGGCGAGTGACTCTGGGATCAACTACAATAAGTTCAGTACCTTGTGCATGGGCCTGCATAATATGCCCACCTAAAATACTATGGTTTTCGGTGGGATCAGCGCCAATCACTAATATTAAATCAGTTTGAAAAATATCTTTGGCGCTATTGGTCATGGCACCAGAGCCTAACGACTGTTTTAACCCTGCAACGGTAGGGCTGTGGCAAATACGGGCACAATGGTCAATATTATTGGTTTTTAATACCGCACGGGCAAATTTTTGCGCAGCGTAGTTATCTTCGTTACTGGCTCTAGCGCTGCTTATTATACCTACAGTGTTACTACCAGACTCATCAATTATGGCCGTTAATTCATCAGCGATAGTAGTTAATGCTTCATGCCAACTAATCGGGTAAAAGCTTTTATTAATCCGCTTTAGTGGCTGTGTTATTCGTTGATATGAGTCGATGGCGTAAGCGGTACTCCAGCCTTTGTCACAAAGCTTCCCCTGACTTATTGGGTGGCTTTGTTGTGGTTCAACACTAAGTAATTGCCCGTGTTGATTTACTTTTAAGTACATACCGCAACCGACACCACAAAATGGACAGGTTGTTTTAATGAGAGAAGCGGACATGGCAGCACCTTAGATTAAATATATATTTAATAATATAGCAGCGACCTCCGGTGGTATTTGCATACATTGATGCATTTTTGATCTAAGTCAGGCTATGTTTAATTTAGCTAGGTTAATTACTTTTTATACAGCTAAAGTGATATATCTTAGCTGGCATTAAGGAAATATGTATGTCTGAAGTTTTTGGCTTTGACGCTTTCTCCCCAAAAGCAATAGCTGAACGGGTAAATTCAATCGGTGTTGAAAAAGTGCATTTACCTTTTCTATCAATGTTGATGCTAGGGGTACTTGCCGGGGCGTTTATCGGTTTGGGAGCGCTTTATTTCGTGTTAATTAAATCAGATGCTTCGCTTAGTTTTGCTACTAGCCAAGTTGTTGGTGGTTTGGCATTTTCTTTAGGCTTAATTTTGGTGATTGTAGCGGGTGCAGAATTATTTACGGGCAACAATTTATTAGTCATGGCGTGGGCAGAGGGAAAAATATCAAGTGCAGCGTTGTTAAAAAATTGGCTTGTAGTTTTCTTAGCAAACTTTATTGGTGCATCGGGGTTGGCTGTATTGGTGTTTTTTTCGGGTCATACTGAAATGAATAATGGCGCGATTGCTGAGCAGTATATCAAGATAGCGATAATAAAAGCGGAGTTGCCTTTTTGGAATGCATTTTTTAAAGGGGTGCTTTGTAATATATTGGTGTGCTTAGCAGTATGGATGGCTTTTGCTGGAAGGACGGTAATTGATAAAGTCCTAGCGATTATTTTTCCTATTTCAGCCTTTGTTGCTGCCGGCTTTGAACACTGTATTGCGAATATGTATATCATTCCGCTCGCCATGCTAGAACAAGCATTTAATACGACAAGCTTAGTGGCAGATACGGTGACTTGGGCTGGTTTTTTTAATAATTTACTGCCGGTAATTCTAGGTAACTTGGTTGGTGGTAGCTTGTTAGTGGGCATAGTTTACCACATTATTTATCGGAGAAATATTGCGCAAAATAATGAAAAATAAGCTTTATTTTCAATGTTACAAAATAGCATTTACTTAATGTTACGGATGATTGATGACTACTCCCTACCCAAGAAACTTAAGCTCACAGCAGGCTAAGCAAGCGCTAGAGCAATATGGCGAGAATGTTTTGCCTGAAACCATTTCAGCTAGTCTTTTGTTAATATTTGTTCGACAGTTTAAGGGACCTTTTATCTATGTATTATTGGCTGCGGCGGTATTGTCATTTATTTTGGGAGAAAATATAAATGCTTTTTTTATTCTCGCAGTTTTGGTCATTAATGCAGTTATTGGCAGCGTACAAGAGTTTTCAGCTGAAAAGGCCGCAACCGCGTTAAAAAAAATGGTGCCATCCTATGCCACTGTTATTCGTGATAATCAACCAATAAAAATAAATACCGAACAAGTGGTGCCAGAAGATTTAGTGCAATTAGTACCTGGTGACAAAGTACCTGCGGATCTTATTTTAGCCAGTAATAATAGTTTGCAATTAGATGAGTCAATGTTAACCGGTGAGTCTCTTCCTGCTAGTAAATCTATTAAAGTCGAGTTAAATAATGCTGGAGCTGCTGATCAGGCGATAATTGACAAAGCTCAGCAATGTTTTGCGGGCACAGTGGTGATGAGCGGTCGGGGTTTTGGTTATGTTAATGCGACAGGTATAAATACTGAAATAGGTCAAATTGCTGCCGATGTTGAAATCAAACAAAGAAAGCCACCATTATTATTACGCATTGAAGAGTTCACTTTACGCATTACATACGGCATTTTAATTTTAATCAGTTTGATTTTTATCATCACAGTGTTGCGAGGGGATAATTTAAGCACGGTATTTTTATTGGGTGTTGCGTTAGCTGTGTCGGCTATTCCAGAAGGTTTACCCGCGGCAATTACTGTTGCTTTGGCAATAGGCATGCGCAGAATGGCAAAAGTACAGGTGATTATTAGAAATCTACTTGCTGTGGAGGCGCTGGGCTCTTGTACCTACATTGCTTCTGATAAAACCGGCACATTAACCGTTAATGAAATGACAATTCAACAAGTTTGGCTTAAGGATGGTGAACATTATCAGGTGAGTGGCGAAGGATTAGATTTACACGGTGAAGTTACACGCATTAATGCTGAACAGGTAAATGCAGAAAGTGTTCATTCTTTAGCGCTTCTAATTCAAGCAGGGGTCTTGGCAAATGAATCATATTTAGAAAAAACAAACCATGGTTGGCGTGGGCAAGGTGATATGGTCGATGTCGCTTTTTTAGTTTTGGCATCAAAATATGGGGTAGCTTATCAAGACGTTCGCAAGCGTAATACTGAATTGGCACAAATAGCTTATGAGTCTGAAAATGCATATTGTGCTAGTTTTAATCACTATCAGGGAAAGATCTATCTTTTTATTAAGGGCAGCGTAGAAAAACTTTTAGGTATGTGTCAAGACTGTAAACAAGCACTTAATATTGAGCAGCAAGTGGATGAACTAGCCAGTCAAGGTTATCGGGTTTTAGGGTTAGCTTATGTCGTATTAGATAGTGTGCCTGACAGGCTTGAAGATGCACTGAAAAACCTAAATTTTATTGGTATGGTTGGTATGATAGACCCACTACGGCCAGAAGTTAAAGGTGCGGTTGCACATTGTAAAAGGGCAAATATTAATGTCGCGATGATCACAGGCGATCATCCTAAAACCGCATTAGCGTTAGCGCGAAATTCAGGTATTGCAGATAGTGCTATGCAAGCCGTTACAGGTAAGGAGCTTGATATTGCCTTTGCACAAGGTAGTAATGCCTTTAGTCAGTGTGTGCACAGTAGTCAAGTATTTGCTCGGGTCTCTCCGCATCAAAAAAAACAAATCATTGAACAAATTATGCAAGATGGTGACTTTGTTGCAGTAACCGGTGATGGTGTGAACGATGCTCCGGCATTAAATCATGCGCATGTTGGTATTGCTATGGGCTTACGTGGAACTGATGTGGCCAGAGAAAGTGCTGATATCATTCTTACCGATGATCATTTTGCTTCCATTGTTGACGGTATAACTCAGGGGCGTGTGGTTTATAACAATATTCGTAAAGTCATTTTTTTACTGATTTCTACAGGCGCGGCAGAAATATTGCTGGTGCTTTTTTCGCTACTGTTTGGTACTTCACTACCATTATTTCCTTTGCAATTACTTTGGTTAAATTTAGTAACCAATGGCATCCAAGATGTTGCATTAGCTTTTGAACCCCCAGAAGGAAATGAACTGCAGCAAAAAGCAAGATCACCCAATGAACCTATCTTTAATCGTTTAATGGTAGAGCGAATTGTCATAAATGCTGTGGTGATGGGATGCTTAGCTTTTGCCTTATTTAAATGGCAAATAGATAGTGGGGTTGCAGAGCAAGAAGCACGGAATATGACCTTGCTATTAATGGTATTATTTGAAAATGTACATGTATTAAATAGCCGTTCTGAAAAGCTATCAATTTTTAAGCAATATCTTTTTGGTAATAAGTTTTTGTTGTTTGGCATGTTAGCAGCACAAGGTATTCATATTATGGCGATGTATACACCAGGACTAAGAGAATTACTTGAGTTATCCCCCGTGTCATTGCAACAGTGGTCAGGTTTATTAGGGATTGCACTGTTACTTATTGTAGTTGATGAGGCACATAAGTACTTTTTACATAAAAGTCATACGGTGAAATAACACTTTGCTAGAAAACTAAAGCGCCATCAGTTCAAAGGCCTATTTCGTATTTTTACAAATATGAGTGTTTTAACATCAATTTATTAAAAATGGATCAGTGAAGAAAATCAGGTTTTTATTATTATTATCATCAAAAATTTCTATTGTTTCTAAAATATTACGGTGCTGATAAAAGCAAATTGATAAAGGGGACTCTATTGAGTGATTTAATTGATCAAAAGTGAGCTCAATAATATCTTTGTTACTATCATAAGATAGTTTAATTAGCTGCATCTCGCGTTTTTCTAATGTTCCAGCGAAATTACCTCCAGTTACTTCGACATTTATCATGGTATTTTCTAATACTATCGAAAGCTGCTCGAGTTTATATTGCCAATCGAAAGGTTCAACTTCATATATTTTCATTTAAGCACTTCCTCTTATGTATTTCCTGAAAAATAACAAAAGTATTCCTAAATTTATCTGATCAAAATCAGTAACTGATCTTGTTCACTGTTTACGTGAAAAATAAGGATAAGAAAAATGTATTGTTCTCTTGCGCTTGCACAGGCGATAGCAAAATATGCGCGTATGAACTATGTATTTGTGATGAGAGTAGTCATAAATCAATCGGTTAAATTTTTATTTTTAGCATTTAACTGTCATTTGTCAGTTATTGAACATATACATTAGGCTAAGGTCAATGCTTTGTCGTCTTATCAAAGATAGGGGGAGTAATGAAAAATATACTGGTTATTTTGGATAAAGAAGAAGACCAACGATATGTTATAGATAGAGCGGTGACCATTGCAGAAAAGCTCGAATGTGATATTCATGTACTCATTGATGGGTATCACGAATTAAGTTGGGTCAATGACGTATTTAGTATGTTAGAAAATATAGAGCTTAAGAAAAAAATAATTCAACAGATTGAATCTTGGTGGCAAGAGTACAGTGAACCTTACGGAGATAGATTAACTATTACACATGAAATAATATGGGCTAAGTATTTCACGGATGCGATACTTAAACACTGTGTTAATCACCAATATAACTTTATTGTCAAAAAAGTTCACACGAGTGAGTCAATTCTTTATACGCCAAACGATTGGATGCTGTTAAGGCGTAGTAAAATACCAACATATCTGATAGTAAGTAAAAAAGCGGATATTAATGCTTGTGTTTTAGTCGCCTTAGATCTGTTGGCTAACAGTGAAGAAAAACAAAAGTTAAATTCGACCTTATTGTCAGTCGCCAATGATTATGTAACAAAAACCGGTAGTGAACTCCATTGTTGTTTTGCTATTGCAATACCTAAGATATTGGCAGATATGGGCTTGATAGATATTGAACGTCGGAGTCAGGAATTAAAGGCGGTGGCGCAAGAAAGAGCTGATATTTTAATGCAAAGCCACAATATAGCTGCAGCCAATATGCATATCGAGCTAGGCACGCCATGTGAGGTGATTAACCGAGTATCCGAAACTATTGAAGGGTCTTTAAATGTCGTAGGCAGCATGGGAAAAACCACAATTGCCGGTAAAGTCATTGGTAACACCTGTGAACAAGTGCTTAACTCGTCAAAAAAAGATGTCTTAGTGGTCGGGTTATATGAACAAGCGCCTTAGCTGAAAATGCCTCAATAATTGCGACATCATAAAATACTCAATAGTGTGTTTTTTTCTGATTTTATTATGGCGCTATTGCGCGACCTGATTGATGTGGCTAAAGGAAGCTTAAAACACAAGCTTTACATTGCTCGAAAAGAAAAAGTCAGTGATTTAGAGGTTGAACGATGCCATCGCTATCAAAGCCATGATGAAAAATATTTGTCCATTAGGAGTTATCTTGAATGACGATTTAAAGTTGTCACCTTTTTTAAATACTCTAAATCGTATAACTCTCAAACCTACAATATTGCTTGTGTACTTGCTTTTTACCGCATTAATCAATGCTGAAGAAATGCAAAGTGATACTATGAATAAGCCAGTACTTGAAGTGTTTGTTCGTGACACTTGCCCACATTGTAGCGAAGCGAAAAAATATCTTCCTAGCTTAGCAAAGCACTATCCACACGTGCAGATAGTGGTGCGTTCAATTGACCAAGATACTGCCGCACGGGAAGTGCTAATGGCTCGTTCAAAAAAAGCTGGGATATGGCCACCAGGGGTACCTACATTTATTTTTTCAGGCAGAATGCATGTTGGCTTTAAAAGTGTGGAGCAAACAGGGCCAGAATTAATGGCTTTGATTAACGAAGAACTAGCATCAAAAGCGGATGTTTCAACAAAAACATCACAAAACGGTTTTGAATCTCAGGTACTTGGCAATATCAGTATTGATCGGATTGGCTTACCATTATTTACCTTCACTATTGGATTACTAGATGGTTTTAACCCTTGTGCTATGTGGGTGTTACTTTTTTTGCTATCACTTTTAGTGCATTTACATAATCGAAAGAAAATGCTAGTAATTGCAGGTACTTTTGTCTTGGTAAGTGGCATTGTTTACTACGCATTGATAGCCGCATGGCTTAATCTCTTCATTTTTATCGGCATCTCATCAATATTAATGCAAATACTTGGGGCAGTGGCGTTATTGCTTGCCAGTATCAATATAAAAGAAGCTTTTATTCAACAAGATAAGTTTTCACTTGCTATTCCAGCGTCAGCAAAACCGAGTTTATATTCACGTATGAGAACCATCATCAATGCGAACTCTTTAGGGGTGTCGGTGTTAGGGGTTATCGTGTTAGCAATTGTCGTTAATTTTATCGAATTATTATGCACCTCAGGATTTCCAGCGCTTTATGTCGCCATATTAACTCAACAAGAATTATCTACATCGATGTACTACGGGTACATCGGTCTATATATCTTAGGTTATATCTTAGATGACTCAATCATAGTCACGATTGCGGTAATCGCATTATCTAGTAAAAAGCTTTCAAGTGGCACGGGACAAAAATTAAAGCTCATCAGTGGTAGTGTCATGTTTATGTTAGGGCTGGTTATGCTGTTTCGCCCGTCCTGGTTGAGCTGACTTTTGATGTTGGGCTACTTTGAACATTGTTTATTTTACAGCGATAATAACGCCGATAAAATTTCCTATTGGAATAAATCAATGCCTGTCGATTGTTAATTACCTGTACTCACTCCTTCAACTACTGATATTGATCATGTGTTGTTCGGGTTTTTAGTAGGCGGTGTAGCAATGTGAATAAGCTTTTCTATCGAATAGTGAGAGCTATATAGTACAAACTATATAAGGTAAGTTTACAAGCCATGAGCTCACCTTGTTAATGCTGCGTTTCGCCAAGCCATAATAAATTCTTTACCAAGTTGCTTACCTAATAAATAATCATGTTCAAGTGTTTCTGTATTGGTGGTTGCTAGACTTGATTTAAGATGTTGTTGTGGCGCAATTTGAAAAGTTGTTATACCAGGCGGCGGATTTTCAATAAACGCGATGCCATCATTATAGGTGCTAGCTAAATTTATAATTGACTGTTGCAACTCTGGATAGTGCCGAAAAAGAAAACACCCGAGTTTTTTTTCTAAGCTATCTCCGGCTTCTCGATAATTTTTAATTCTTGAACGAATAATGACGATATCAGTTGCTCCTTCTAAATAAGCCTTTTTTACCGGAATAGGATCGCCAATTCCGCCGTCGATAACACGTATACCAGAAAGGTAGACTGGATTACGATATAGTAGCGGAATGCAGCATGAGCCGGTTAAAACATTAAAAATATTATTTGCATTCGGGTAAAGGTAATTGGCTAGGCCCGTTTCAGTATTAGTGCATACCACGATGAATTTTTTCTCATTATCGGCGAGATTTTTCATCGTAGCTAAGGTGTCTAATGGATGTGTTATTAGGCATTTCGTTGTCAGCCATTCTAAGTTGATGTAATGCCCACCCAATAAATAATTCCAGCTACTGATAAATGCTCCCGATGTAGCACAATGCATGAGCACCCGGTAATTTCTTAGGTATTGGCCAGCTAAATGGGAGACTAAATTTAAAGAACCTGCGGATACACCAATATATAATGTAAAGGGGTCGAAATTATGCTCATGAAAGCTGTCAAGCACGCCTGCTGCAAATATGGTGCGCATACCACCACCTTCAATGACTAAGGCAAATGTTTTTTTTGTGTTAGCACGGGCACCATAACAGCAATGAGTGTTGTTGCTAATTTGTGGCTTTGGTAAAACGAATAGGCTCATATCGTAACCTGTCTATTTATTATATTCCTTGAACATTGCCGTTATTAGTTAAAACGGCGGGGTGGATTGTGTCAAAAGTATTTATTTAACCTAGCGCAATTAAGAGAGACTTTTCGCATAACGATTGTTGATGTGAACTGAATAAATTGTTGTAAGCTTTATCCTTAAATTATCGCAGGGATAAGCTTTCACTTTATTGTTTCTGGAAAAAGTACATTTTTGGGTTTCAAATGTGAAGACGTTTTATTACTGATTTCTTGGTTTATAGAGGCTATTATCTGCGCATTATGTCCCATTGCCCCATAAAGCCCAATTGCTTTAGCTTGTTGAAATTTTATTATTGCCTGGTGTTTCATCTGACATAATTGACTGGTAGATTTTATGCGCAGTGATGTTTTATCTAATGATCGTTGATATCCCACAATAATGATCGCAATGATAAACAAGGAAAACACAATGGATGCAAGTACCATAGCCTTTAACTCCAATAAAAAATTATGGAAAGTTTGAATATAAAACGCTCGGTGTAAATTACTTTAAGGCCTTAAATAACATGAAACTTGCGTGCCCACTACAAGCATAAAGCCACATATATTGGGCAGGATTCGCGGCTTAATTACCTGCTAAGCGTTTGTGTGTATTTATTTTAAATTGCTTATATATAAATTTAACTGATATCTGTCAGTTTAAATTTAAAAGGGTTTTTATTATTTTCTGGGTTCTTGCGGGTTATTACCTTTAAAACTGTCAACACTTAAAAATGTCAACCGACTATAGCCACAAGGAAAAATCGCTTTTTTAAAAGGGCAATATACATCCAACACTGTGTTGTCATAAAA
>JBFJQB010000005.1:0-44467 GCA_041616855.1 Cognaticolwellia sp.
AGACTAATTGCGCTGTTTCTAACCGAAATTCAGGGCTGAAATTTTTACGTGAACGTTTTGCCATTTGTAATACCTAATTCTGCTATGAAATAGATCATAACATCCTCTAATTAGGTGGCCAAAATTACTGTACCACTACAAGACGCATGTACAAAAATAATAACTGAAAGTTTACGACATTTTTCGTGAGGTCATTCTTTTATTTCTGACACTTCCAAGTAATACGTGAAAGTCACAACGACAAAAAAACAGCTTAACCCTGTTGTGCAACTATCAACGGCTGAAACATTGAGAGCAGTCAGCGATGTTTGCTTAAAATATGTTAATAGACTATGTCAGTTTAAATAAAGAAACGCTTTAACTTCATACTGGGTTTTTCAACATAATACCAAGATAATGCAGAGAGGATTATGACTATAACACCTGTGTATACTGTCATCTGTGTTGGTGTTATTCCAACTAAAGTAACTGCCAACGTTTGTTGAACTGGCCAAGCATATATATATGTTCCATATGAAAAATCACCTAGCCTATTATAATTAAGTATTTTTCCTGAAGGAAGATAAGCTGTGCATAATATTAGATAGGGTATACATAAAATATACATTACAAAAAACATTGTTTTACTAATGCTAATAGCTATTATCAATAGCGCTAGCCCAATGAAAAACCATTTAAGGCTCAGGTTAATGTATTTTCTTAATATATATAAACTACCTCCAATAAAAAAAGCAGAAGCAAATCTAAAAAATTTATAGTAAAACCAATGAAAATTTTCAGTAAAGCGGAAATAAAAATACAGTAGGGTACAACTAATGGCTATAAATACGATAAGGGTTTGGGCATAAGGAAATTGAACGTTTATTTTATTTAGTAAATATATGAGTATTCCTATGCTAATTAAAACAACATACATTCTCAACTCCCATGGCAGGGTCCATAAAGAGCCGTTTACACTTCTATCGAACGGGGCGTCATAAAAAAGCCCAGGTAATTCTTGATAGTCAGTTATTATAATGCTGGAATTGTATATTATAAAATTTAACAGTTCAGGGTCGTTGATGTATTGATGTAGAGGAAATGCAGTTAGAGTTGCGCCCAGCAATACACAAAATAATACAGAAATGAGTAATGCTGGAAATATCCGTAAGCACCTCGAAGCAATGAAAAACTTTAAGTCAGTTCGTACCAATAAGCTTTTAGTAACAAGTAACCCACTAGTAATAAAAAAAATATCAACTGCTATTGCACCTAAACTTATGCCGATTAAATTTTTAACGGGCTCTAGATTCCTATCTCCAGAAGCGAGTGCATAGCTGTGACTTATAATCACAGCAAATGCGGCAAGCATTCTAATAAGGTTGAAATTATTATCTTTGCTATCTACAACTTCTTGTAAAGTAGTATTTTTAATAAATGTCAAAATTAAAGCCTTGTTTGAAAGACGAAGAGTCCACTGTTTCCTTCTTCACATTACTGCAAGGGGTTGGCCTGCTCAACTAAAAATGTGTCAGCTAATATTTTAGCACCATGTTCATTTAAATGATCATCATCTCGATATAATGGCGTATCGTTCAAGCTCATGGTGCAGCGGCCATTTTTACAAAATAGCTTTGACGGTTCTATGAGCTTTAATTGAGGAAATTCAATCTGAAGTTGCTTAGTTAACTTATTAAAAAGCTGATTGTTATTTTCGAATATACCGCAATCTAACTCATCATTAAATAGTGCTTTTTTAATCGGGCATTTAGGACTTTTGCCCGTTAACGTAGGAGTGTCGGCAACTATGATGGGGATTGCGCCGGTCGCAATTATTTTACTAAGTGTTAAAGTTGATTTTTGTTTCAGTAAAGCTTCTTGCTCAAGCTCATTCGTTACTATTTTGTCAGTAAATAGTCTTTTGGTGCCATAGTCAGGCCATGACGCCGCTAAAATAACATATTTAAAATTATTGTTAGTTATATGATTTAGTGCCAAATTATTTCTATTTTTACACTTATTAGCTAAATAGTTATTAGAGCCCCAATTTAAGTCGAATATGGGTAAGCATCTATCAAGGGTGTAATCTTGACCAACTAACTGTGCATCTTCTGCTAGGGCATTAATAAACGGAACCAAATGGTTAGCATGTGAGTCGCCAAATAGAAATACATCTACTTGGGTAGGTGATTGTGTTTGTACTTGTGTTTTTGAGGAAGGAGGATCACCAAATAAACACTGGTCGTTAGGTAACTTATCACTATCTCGAAAAGCAGAATGGCAACTCTTTCTCGACTCACTAGCGTATGAATTTACAGCATTGTCCATAGCCAAAACGTTTGGCGTAAATCGCTGTGGAAAACCACTATAGTAGATACCGGTGAATGCCATAGCGATTAAAAATGCCGTAGGAATCACATACATTTTTTGGGCAATTTGCTTAAAAGATGTAATATCGGCGTACCTGAATGGTTCTTCTATATATTTGTAAGAGGCAACCGATAAAACATAAGTGATTGCGATGGCCAATAATTGCACAGGTAAGTTGAATTCTATCCCGGTATAGCGCAGGAAAGTAAAAATTGGCCAATGCCACAAGTATAATGAGTAGGAAATGTTACCGGTAAATACAATAGGTTTAAATGATAAGCCCTTATTTACTATGCCATTGCTTGCGTAGATGATTAGTGCAGTACCTAATACAGGGTAAAGGGCGTTATAGCCAGGAAAGGCTGAATATTCGTTTAGTAATATTGCACTGGTTATCACGAGTACTAAACCGGTTAACGAGACTAGGTGGCTACTTATATCATTTAGCTTGGGTAATTTATTCCAAAATATAGCTAAACAAGAGCCAGCGAGTAACTCAAAAAAACGAGTAGGTAATAAATAATAGGCTGCACCTATGGTTGTTTCAGTGCCCCATTGTGAGAATACAGTGGCGGCTATACAAAGTGCCACTGCAAAATAAAGTACACCTTTTTTACCAAAAAACTTGATAGCTAAAGCTAATAGGAGTGGCCAAAATAAATAGTATTGCTCTTCAACAGCTAAAGACCAGGTATGTAACAAGGGGGCTTCTTGCGATCCGCCATCAAAGTATCCGCCGTGTTCTATCCAAAAGAAAAAATTTCCGGCGTATAAGGTTACCCAAATAATGCTCTTATAAAACTTAATTAAATCCTGGGGTAATAAAATAATGGTAAAAACGAGTGCGGTGATTAATATAACAAAAAGTAAAATGGGCATTAAGCGTTTGAGGCGGCGACTTAAGAACCAAGTAAAACTGAAGCTATTATTCAATAATAATGGGTAAATAATTGATGTGATCAAAAAACCTGAAATAACAAAAAATACGTCAACGCCAACAAAACCACCTGAAAAAAAGCTAAAACCAGCGTGATTCAGTATTACTAACATCACGGCAATAGTTCTTAAACCGTCTATGTCACTTCTATAATTCAATCTGTAAATCCTTTTGTAAACGGCTTCTGTATGATCATAAATCGTATGTTAAGGTACGATTAACGAAGACCTAGTTTTAAAGCAATGTAGACCAGTATCAAAATTGCCCAACCATATTTTATACTTTTTAATATTAATCTCTTATCGGTATGTATGACAAAGTCAGGGAGTAATTTTATCACTCTTACATTTGACGCTATACTCATTCCGATAAAAATAAACAGTAATAGTGTATACGATCTACTCAAAAAGAAGGCAGTGATCATAAAGCCAACCATCGAGTAAAATAATGTTTTATTCAGTAGCAACTCATCCTTTTGCTGGGTTGTTAACTCATCAGGTGATATAGTTTTAGCTGCTTTTATAAAAAGATAGCTGGACAACACAGTAAATATTACAGCGCCACACCACAAGCTATAACCAGGTACGCCTAACTCGGCCGCTACTAATACATAAGAATTATGTGCAGTTAAACCATGCATTTCGACAAAGTTACCTCGGCCAATACCAAAAATAGGGTTAGACATTAACATTTGTAAACCAAAATACCAGGCTTCAAGTCTACCCATTGCGGACTCGTCAACATCTCCTTGCAATGACATGAACACAACGGCTGCAATAGGTGCTAACAGCAAGCAAGAAACGAACAATTTTGGTCCGGCATTTGCTACTAAAAAATACACGCCTACTAGTGCCCCTGCACCTAACATAGTACCCCGTGATCCCGTGATATAAACCCCATAAAGCAAGGCGGCTAAAATGGTGAGCATGATTAATTTTTTAGTGAAATTACCTTTAGCATAAAAATACAGTGTAAAGGGAATGTTCATTACTAAAAACATGCCTAAATCATTAGGGTCACTAAAAAAGCCTAAATAAGAAATACGTAATTCCGTACAATCACCACAAGCGTATACAGCTGCAGTTGCGGACGTCCACCCTAAAATGTGAGTTTGCTGGTAATGTCCATTAGCAACCATAACCAACGCAGCTAAAATACAAACTGCCATTAATGCGTGTTGGCGCTTCATAGTTGTAATAAGTACCGTAAACAAAAATAGTGGAATGATTGAGCTGATAAATAATTTTTGTGATTGTTCAATCCCCAAGGTGCCCCAGCCATTGAGGAAAGCTGACACAATAATTAAGGGAATTAAACCTAAGAGCATCCAGTGCTGAGGATACAATTTTAACGGTCGCTGCGTTGCCAGTACGGTAACAAAACTAATAATGGCGAATATTTTGATGACTATCCATTCATTACTGGCCTGAAACATTTCGTGGGGGCGCACCAGAACAAAAAATGTATATAAAAACAGAAAGAAAAACGCAAAGGTAGAGTCATTTTCTGCGACTTTTGGGCGTGAATGAGCCATTAAATGTAATGTTCCATAAGATATAAAAGTATAGTTAGTTGATTAGTTTTCATATATTTTACTATATTCTTTTGCACAATTTTCCATGCTTGCGTTTGCAATTGCCCACTGCCTTGTTGCTTTAGACATAGCCAGCCATTTTTCTCGGTCTTGTAATAAAGTCTGGATACTACTTACAAAACCATCGATATCATCTAATGCTATTACCATGCCGGTTTTTGTGTTTTGTACAATTTCGCCATTGCCTCCAACATTGCTGACAATTGCCGGCAAACCTGCGGCGCATGCCTCTAATAATGCAATAGAGTGTCCTTCACTAAAGCTAGTTAAGAGAAATATATCTGCTTGAGTAAGTAATTCCTGAACATCGCTTCTATCTCCTAGTAGGGTAACGTGCGCTTGCAATTCAAGCTCTTCTATTTGCTTCTGGATAGATGATTTTTGCAAGCCATCGCCAACAATTTGTAAAGAAACGGCTAGGTTCTGGTTGATACATTCTTTAATTAGAGTAAGTGCCAACGAATGGTTTTTTACTGGGTTGAGTCTACCAACAATTATTATTCGGCCGGGATTATCGCCTTGGGTTGTTTGTTGATTTATCAGTATGCCGTTTTTAATAACATGATTCTTATATTTAAGAATAACTCTATTGAGCCAATTAGAGCTTTGCAACAGATCGTTAGATACGTTTATTATATTTTTAACAAATAAAGCCGCGATGCTCCAATATAACCCACGAACGCCGTTACCGTGTCGGGTATTAATTGTTCTATTGGCATAACTCGGTTTTGCCAATAATGCCATAAATAGCGGTCGTCTATTGTGAGTATGGATGGTGTCAGGTGAACTATCGTTTATTATAACTTTCAGTTCAGATAACTTTTTCCTCATTGATTTGTTTTTACTTTCTAGAGCAATAACAGCGATACCATTATCATTAGCTTTATTTGCTAGTATTCCTTCATTAAATAAGCATACTATTTCCACCAAAAAACCCATGTTTTTTTGTGTGATGGCTAAATCTAATAACAGGGTTTCTTGTCCGCCTCTATCTAACGAGTCGACAATATGCATTACTTTTTTCATGCACAATACTCGATAACTTCATCTGTAAATGCACCAAAAAATGGCTTTCCTGCATATTGAGCAAACCTGATAGTTTGAAATTCTAAATTAATTTCTATTAACTTCCATTCACCAGCTTCATTCATCGCCAGATCTAGACTAATGACATGGGCGTAAGGAATACTTTGTGCAATATTTATGGAAGCTTGCTCTAGTGCTTCATAGGCAGGCACAGACTCACAATCAGCAAATTTTATTTTGGAGTTAGGATGTTCGAAAAGTTTGCCTCCAAATTTGTCAACAACGTAATCATTTAGTTCGCCATTTTCTCCTAAATTGCAAACTAGTCCACCTTGGGTTTCATTGTCTAAATGTCCATCTCTGCCTAACCTGAGCGTTGTATTAAGTAAATGGACCTTGCCTGTTTTAACTGAGCGGTATAAACAAGCTCGTATCGTATTTAAACCAAAATCGTGAAATTTTTTAAAATAAGAGTGAGGTTTCAATACAGGTTGCACAACTAAGTCGTCAAACAATTCGATTGCTGCCAATAGTTCATCTATATTGTTTGCAAAATGAACATCTCGTCCACCTGCGGTATCGATACTTTTTTTAACAATCAGGGGAAATTCTATATTTTTAAAATTATTTTTTAATTCATCAAGACTGGTTTGCTTATGAGCTGCGGTAAAAAACTCGCCACCAATTTTATGGAAACTATCATCGATAAAGCCGGCGTCAGGAAAGATACGGTTGTAAAATGATTTGTGCTGTAAAAAAACTGGAGCTGTAGCATTAAGTTTCTTTTCAATCACACCTTCAAATAGTTCTTCAGGGACATAGTTTATTTCATCTTTATTTGAAATAGTAAAGCATGCATTGAGTGTATCATTTGAAAATTTCTGGCCTAAAACTTGCCACTTGTTTCTATGTTCACTTTGTTTAGTTGAGGTTTTAAATCCACCTACAACCTTCTTTACATTATTATGTCGCAACTTCCAAGCATTTGACATTAGGTTGTAGCGATATATTTGTATTAAAGACATGACCATGCGTTTTAATCTTTGTTTCATAGTTTCCCTGGTTTTCAAAAAGCGAGTTACTGTTTCAATTAATCTAACTTTATGATCATATTTTATTATGTTTGATCACAAGTTTCGAAATGAAGATATTATCTCCAAAAACCGTCCATACATTCTTCTAAAAACACTTTCAGTTTTAACATTATACATTTTGTTTACGGTATTGCAGACAAATTTACTTTTATAACTATCATTTAGACTTCCCATCATAAAGTCATATTTTTCCATTGGATTATTGATAATACTCCATACATGCAAAGAAAACCCTGGAGAGATGTATGCATGATTTTTTTCATCCCACCCGCATTGATAGAAATACAGTATATTGTCCTGACAATAATAGTAATTGATAGCAATTGGGATATTATCAATTTCAATCGCACTTATCTTTACATTGTCAGGAGTGGAACATTTTTTATGGAACCTTGTGAAGTCTTTATGTACGAAAGCGCCAAGTTTTTGCTTTTTATGCCAACGCTGCTGATGTAGTTCTTTCATCTTATCCCAATATAGTTCGTAATCTTGGGAGGAAACCCATAATAGCTCTGCGTTGAGAGCTATTAATTTGTTTAAGCATTTCTTCCATTTAGATCTATTGTTTTTGCTTAGGAAGTCTTTCGGCTCTCTTGTACCTTCAATACAGTATCTAGCACCTGTCGGCTTAGCGGATATTTTTCTAAAATAAGGGGCTAGCTTTAATATATTAGCTTTAGGTGATATTGCGTTCCAACAAATATCGGTTACATGTAGTTCTTTTAGCTTTAATGCAATATCTTGAAAGGAAATTGTGGATTGTTTTGCGATTAATATATCTTGATATTCAGAGGTAACCTCACTTTTTTCGGGCTCTCCTTGTCCTAATGGAAATAAGGTGCTTTTTGAAAAGTAGTAAGCTGAAGTTTTCAGATAAAAAGGCATGAAGATTGTCAGTTTACTATGCTCGTAACCCAAAATAACTTTGAGTTGCCAATTTTTTTGCCAATAAACGTTAAGCCAACTCTTTATCCAAATAGGAGAGGTAAAAAAGCTATCTTTATTTTCCGAGCACAATTGCTGCCATTCAACTACATAGTCATTCAATGTGCCTATGTCTTCGATGATTTTCCAGTGAATAACACTTGAATCGATAGTTGTATTCATTTTCAATGAGATAGCATATTATTAGTATAAGCATGGAACAATACTATTAAACGGCATTATCAACAAATAAATTTACTTGGAACGTTTATTGAAGTCTTCTATGAATAATTATCTTCTTGCACTTTTACGGATATATTTTATTGTTATTTTTTTAACAACCTTAAGTGTAGCTACGCTTCCTTTTTGGCAGCAATTCTCGTTTTTGGCTCTTCCTAAGTATATTTTGTTGTTTCTCCCTCGCTGGTGGTTGTTATCTGCTTTACTTTTACTGCTTTTTTTTTGGCGATGCCTTACAAAGCCTCAACGCTTATTGGTCCCTGTTCTGATTTTTGTTTCTTTGAATTATCTTGATTTTCAATTGCCTAATTTTGCTAAACCTATAAGCCAAAACGGTAAAAACATAAAAATAGTTACGGCGAATATGGGAGAAGGCAGCAAAATATATAATTTGAAACTTCTCATAAAATACTACCAACCTGATGTATTGCTTTTGCAAGAAATTTCGAGTACATACCTTCAAGATGTTTTTAATAGTTATTTGATGAGTGAGTGTGTATCTGGGTTGTGTATTGCTAGCAACATCCCTTTCAAGCAAATAAAAGTTTTAGATCGAAAAATGTTTGGGGGCTGGGGTAATTTTGCTGCAATATATCAACTAGAAAGTAATGAAGGCCATATCAATTTGGCTAACGTTCATTTTGATACTCCGCGACATGCATTATTGGCATTTATTAAAGCAAAAGGAATGTCCTTATTTTCAATGGACTTTGACGAAAACCGCAAAATTGAAGCCAGTTTAGTAAATTCGTTCATGTCTTCTCTCAATAATGTTGTGGTTGCAGGTGACTTTAATATGCCAGTCGATGAAAATATTTATCAGGATAATTTTTCATGGTTAACTAACGCAATAGACGAATATGGAACGGGGGTTAATAATACCAAATACATAAATTGGAAAGGATATTCGTTGTTTGGTTTAAGAATTGATCATATCTTATATTCTGACGATATTTGTGTAAATGAAGTGATTGTTTTGGAGTCATTGGGTGGTGATCATCGCCCGATTATGGCAACACTAAGGATAGTCAATTGATTGTATTTACTAGAGTTTATTTTTTTCACATTATAACCTTTTTATTGCTCTGCATTTATCCGGGTACAGTGAGCGCTGAATCTAAAGGTTATATAGACATACAAACAACAATTGATGCTCCTGTAATTCAGTTTATTTTGCCCATACCCAATTATCTAATCCCTATTGGGGCTGAAATTAAGCTGTCGGAACAAAAAGTTCCGGTTAATATCAGATACAAGGCGCTTAATAATTGGGTTACGTTAGATAAAGAAAAGTATGTGCGTAGCTTGTTGGTTGAAGTTCGCCATATAGAAGGTGAGAATTTATTATTTCAGCTCAGTTGGTCTTCAGAAAAAAGTGATAATTCAAGCGAAAATTTAGTAATGCTAGATCAGGTAAGGTTGGTTTATCCATCAATGAATTGGTTAGCACGTTCTGTGTTGTTGCACCCGAAATCCGAGTTATCAAATTCTGACTGGTATACAGAGCCACAAAGTTTTTACGCAAATTATGTGATAAATAAAAAACTGTTGAAAGATAAAGGCTACCCCCCAGAAAAATCTTCGCAATGGCTATTCGATAGACCTCAAGCTATTTATCAATTATTTATAATGACTGGGAATAGCAAATGGTTTGACGAAGCTAACTTGCTTGCTGATTTTTATATACGGAACATAGATGAAAAGGGTGATTTTATACCAAGAAAAAAATATGACCCGAAATTTTTTATGCCTAAAGGGTTGCTGTATAAATATTTTCTTACCGGTGATCCAAAAGCAAAGTTAGCACTGATTAAATTATATCAACGTTCGTTAAAATGGGACCCTAACTATTTCTCCGGTCGTGGTTTTTGGACAGAACGTAATCAAGCCGCGGCACTCAATACAGCTATTTCATATTGGGAAATGACTGGTGATAAAAAAGCTTTAGAGCGAATTGACGAAATAATTGATGCTACGGTGGCGATGACTTTTAATCCTGTAAATGACTGGCCACTTAGAAGTTGCCCACAGCATAGCTTCAACTCTCATGAAGGGTATGGAGATAATTCCGCTGCTTGCTCACCGTGGATGATGGCGCTGTTAAGTGATGCCTTATGGCGATATTATCGCTTAACTGAAGATGTCCGTTCAGCTGCATTAATTGATGCTTTTGGTGACTTTGTACTTAATTATGGAATATTTTGGGGCGATGAGAGAGTTAAAAATATAATTATCCCAAAATATATAGTTTCTTTAGATAATATTAGACAAGAAGAACATAACCAGTGGTCAGATCCTCAACATACATGTGATGTTGCTGCGTTAATAGGGAAATCTGTCTATGTTAAAGAGGTCAACAAAAAAGACAGCTTTATATTAAAAGAACTTTTTGAGGTATTTGTTACTCAATGCAAAAGCAGTTATTTTAAGTTGAAATCGCAGCATAAAAAACCAGCATTTTGGGTTGTCCAACCCCCTAGAAGGTTTGGTTGGACTTATTCAACAACCAGTGACTTACCTTGGTTGAATAGTCTTTTACTTGAGCTCGATTAGTCCATAAATAGATTACTTTATGAAATTGTCATGCCTAATTAGCTTGCAGTGCTCTTTTCTCTTGCTCACAATTTTTTATACAAGTTGTATATTGCCAATGTAAATAAGTTTCGCTATTGCCTGATAGCGCTGCTTTTATACGTAGCTTTTTAAAAGCGCCAGCATAAGCTGTTTGGTGATTGTTAATGTCAAAACTGTAACGAATTAACGCGTGTTTATCCTTACTTACAATTGTTATGTAGTTCCAATTCCCACTAACTTTTTGTTCAACGCTACGCCAACCGAGTGGTATATAAACATTGTCATGTGCCGTTGGTTTACCATGGTCTAAGGCACCATTGAAGTAGTACTTCAAATAGATTGTTGAGGTGTCGTTAGTATTCGATAAAACATGTTCAACGTTTGTAAAGCGTTTAATAATTGGTTTTATCTCGGTTGTTTCTATATTAGTGGTTACATTTGATTGTAGTAATGTGTTTACTGCGGTTGATGATAGCGCAATAACGACAGCAAAGATTAAAACATTAGGTAGTGCTGGTTGTGCATTTTCTGACGGAGTGATGTTTGCTGTGGTTTTTGGTACAGCGAGTTGATCATGGTCAGCTAATTTATTGCCCCACATGAATAATAAAAACATAAACGGAATGTATAAATACCAGCCAAAGGTGTTGTGGTCTTCCATTAAATCACTTTCCATGTTGGTATATTCGCCAATCAGTATAAGTGCTGTAATTCTTATCCAGTTTGTTATTAGTGCTCCTAAAATAGCAGCAGCGAAAAACATTAATGCTTTTCGAGTATCTTTAATATATAGAAAGTTAAACAATGAGCTAATAGCCAAAGAAACAATTAAGTAACGTAGGCCACTACAGCCATCGGCAATTTCAAAAACACCGGCGGGTATGGTGACAAAGTTACCTTCTACAAAGGTAGGTATACCGCTATAACTCATTAAATAGGTTACAGCGCTGATAGAAATATTTTGCAATAGGTCAGTAAATACCCCCCAGCCAGGCATTAAAAAAGCAAGAAACAAGGTTGGGAATATAGCCTGCCATTTAGCTTGGTAAATTAACAATACACCTGAAAGTAAAATGGCCATTGTTGCCGCCCAATAGCCTAAGCTTATTTGTGCCGTTACCATAATGAAAAATAATAAAGCGCTACCTAAAAGTAGTAAAACTGGTAATAGTGCAGGTTTGTTGCGATATACTAGCTGACCTGTTTTTGAAATTTTATGATACAAATAAAGAGAAATAACAGGGATAAGATAGGCATGTGAATAGGTACCATCGTCAAAACTATTTTCCCATATGGTTACTAAAACTGGGATATTTAAAAAAGAGAATAATACCAAAATAAGCCCAAAGCCGATTAATGGTTTGAGTGTGGTTGTATTATTGCTAGTTGTAGTAGTGTTATTGGTCATTTTTAGCTAATTGATTAATTATTAGTGTGAAGTGTTTTGATTATTATTTTACTTATGCTAGCACAAGTATTTTATTATTCTTCATACTGTATCAATACTTTGATTATTGCGCTATTTCTTTATCAAGTTGATATTAAAGTAAACATTTTGTTTGCCACTATATAAAGTGAACTCTATTATTATTGTTGCGCTTTTTGTCTTATTGCTTTTAAAACTTTTTTTAACAGGTAAACTGAATATATTAACTAGTAATAATTTTTATCGTAGGGAAATTTAAATGAAAATTGGGATCATTGTTGGTACACGTCCTGAAATTATAAAAATGGCACCAGTAATTAGGGAATGTGAAAAAAGAAACATCCCATTTTTTATTATTCATTCAAATCAGCATTATTCAAAAGAGATGGACAGTATTTTTTTTGATGAGCTACACCTTCCAGCGCCGCATTATAATTTAGGTGTGGGCTCAGGCTTGCACAGTAATCAAACCGGTAATATTTTGATTAAAATGGAACCGATTTTACTGGCAGAAAAGCCAGATGTTGTTTTGGTTCAAGGTGATACTAATACCGTTTTAGCTGGCGCATTAGCAGCGTCAAAATTAAATATTAAAGTAGGGCATATTGAAGCAGGTTTAAGAAGTTACGACCGCACCATGCCTGAAGAAACCAACCGTATTATGACCGATCACATCAGTGAATATTTATTTGCGGTTGGGCCAAATCAAGAAAATATCTTAAAAGCGGAAGGTATAGATACAAAGAAAATTTATACCGTAGGTAATACAGTTTCCGACTCGCTTTATCAACATTTAGAAATTTCAGCACAAACCAGTAAAATATTAACTGAGCTCAAACTTACCAAAGGCGAGTACTTTTTAGTTACTGCACATCGAGCGTCTAACGTAGATATTTCATCAAACCTTATGGAGCTTCTGCATTTATTTGATGAAATGCATAAAAACTATACTGGCACTATTGTTTGGCCGATTCACCCTCGAACGCAATCTAAACTCAAAGAATTTAAAATTGAACTGCCTAGTTATTTACAATTAATTGCGCCGGTGGGCTATTTAGATTTTATTCAATTACAAAAGCACGCTAAGTTAATTTTAACTGACTCTGGTGGCATTCAAGAAGAAGCGTGTTTATTAGGTGTACCAAGCCTGACCCTACGAGAAAACACTGAACGCCCAGAAGCCGTTGAAGTAGGTGCTAGTGAGTTAGTGGGGCGCGATGCGGTTAGAGCGGTAAAGGCTGCAAAACAATGGTTAAGTCGAGATGATTACGCATGGGAAAATCCTTTTGGTGATGGTCATGTGGCTGAATATATTATTGATGTTATTGTTAAAGATCTAACGCACACAGATAACTCTGTAATCATAGCCAAAAATGAAACGATTGCTGTTGTCGGTATGGGCTATATGGGCTTACCTATCTCAAGTTTAATAGCACAAACTGGCTACTCAGTTACGGGTGTTGATTTAAACCAAGATAAGGTTGATGCAATAAATCGTGGTGAGTGTCCGTTTGACGAAGTCGGTATGCCTGAGTTAATTAAAAAAGTGGTAAGCCAAGGGTTTTTAACGGCTTCAACAACCATACCTTCAAGTGATACTTATTTAGTTGCTGTGCCTACACCACATAAAGGCTCTCCTCAAGGTAAGCGCTGTGATCGCAGCTATGTTTTTTCTGCCGCCGACGCTATAGCAAAAGTAGCTAAAGACGGCCAAATTGTCATTATTGAATCTACTATTTCTCCTCAAACAAGTTTAGCTGTTGAGCAACGCTTTGCAGAGGCGGGTATTAAAGTTGATGTAGTGCATTGTCCTGAGCGTGCTATCCCTGGCGAAACCCTTAATGAGCTTGTTAATAACGACAGAATTATTGGTGCATCAAGTACTGTAGCGCAGCAAAAAGTAAAAGACATTTATCAAAGCTTTGTTAATGGAGAAGTTTTCTTAACGGATTTAACTACGGCGGAATGTATTAAGTTAGTTGAAAATACTTCTCGTGATGTAGGTATCGCCTTTGCGAATGAGTTAGCGGTAGTTTGTGAAGAGCTTAATGTTGATGTACATGAAGTTATCCGCCTAGCAAATCGTCACCCTCGTGTTAATGTATTAAGCCCTGGGCCGGGTGTTGGTGGGCATTGTATTCCAATTGATCCATGGTTTTTAGTTGAAAACACAAAGGCCGGTGAGTTTATTCGTTTAGCGCGAAAAATTAATGATGAGCGGCCTAATATTGTAGCGGCAAAAGCACTTAAGCTTTTAGCCTCGGTTAACGGCACTAAAATGGGAATTTTAGGTGTTGCTTACAAAGCTAATGTTGATGATTGTCGAGAAACACCAGCTGACGGCATATTAGCGTACTTTAAAGAGCAAGGTCTTGCAGTTAAATACCATGACCCATTTGTACCATCATGGGATTGCCCAAGTGTTGCCAGCCTAGAAGAAATGGATAAATGGGCTGATACGGTAATTTTAGTAACAGATCATGATTGTTACAATGACCTACAGTTGAGCATTCCAGTGCTCAATACACGAAAATAAAAAGGGAAGTCCATCATCGATGGACTTTATTTTTAAGTTAAAACAAAATAAGTAAAGTTTGGATATAAATGACAATAAAAAATAAAAAAATAACCTTATGCTTATTTATATCGATCGCATTAGCCGCTTGCAGCGAACAAGAAAGCGCTGAGACTTATCTTGCTCAGGCGAAAAGTTATGCCAAAGAGAGCCAACATCAAGCATCGATAGTTTCATTAAAAAATGCCGTGAGGTTAGCACCCGAAAATGGGGAAATGCGATTTTTTCTAGGGCAGGCATATTTAAACTTAGGCAGTGCTTTAGATGCAGTGAAAGAACTCGAAAAAGCACAGGCCTTAAATTATCAAAGCAATAAGTTGATACCTTCGCTTGCCAGAGCGTATTTAATTGCCAATGACTATGAAAGTATTTTAGCCCTTAAAGGCCCTGAGCGCTTACCCGATGAAAGCAAAGTAGAGTTTTTAGCTTATAAAACCCTAGCAGCAATCAGGACGCAGCAGTTTGAGTTAGCTAAAGAAACCTCGCAATTAGCCATGTCGCTATTGCCAGCCAATGTTTTTTCTACACTTTCAAAAGCCTATATTGCCCTAAGCGAAAATAATCTGGAAAAGGCCGAGGCCTTGGTCGCTAAAATTAACAATATTGATGATAAAAAACCTGAAGTGATTATGCTAGGCGCACAAATAGCAACAGCTCAACAAGATCACGGTAAAGCAAGTGAGCTTTATCAGCGTTATGAAACACTTCAGCCGAATTCCCGTATTGTGTATTTATTGATTGCTGATAGCTTAGTAAAAGCGAATCGCTATGAAGAGGCTGAAAAATATGCCGATGTGGTATTATCGTCCTTACCTAATCAACCCATCGCTAATTACGTTAAAGCAACGGCTCGATTTTTCGCAAAAGACTTCTCGTTGGCAATCGAATTGGCGGAAAAGGCTATTCAGAATAATTTAAATACACCACAACTGCGTTTAATTGCCGGGGCGAGTGCTTATAATTTAGCTAACTTCGAAAAAGCGTATAACCATTTATCTGTGATTGCTGAAATGTTGGTGCCTGAACACCCAGCAAAGAAAATGCTGATTGTTAGTCAATTTCAATTAGGTTTAATAGATGATTTAACGGATTCACTTGACGATTTTTCACCACAAAATAAAGCAGATGAGCAATTTCTTTCTGCTTTAAGCTTTAATTTGTATACGGTAGGCGCCACCCAAGAGGCAAAAAAATTGGCGGCTAAATCAACCAATACTGTTGAGGGCACGCCTGCGGCCAATGCTCGTGAAGGTATGTTAAAGTTATTGATGAATGATCCCTCCGGTGTGGAAAACCTAGAATTAGCGCTTGAGAAAAATCCAGCCTTAAAAGGCGCTGAACTTGCTATTGCTTATGCGGCGTTGCAGTCAGGTGAACTTGAGAAAGCGTATGGTGTTGCACAAAAGTGGCAAGAAAAGCACCCTGACGATGCCGGAAGTTATAATATGCTTGGTGCTGTTTATCTTGCTCAACAAAAAACTGATTTGGCAATAGAGACATTTCAAACGAGCTTAACGAAAAAAACCGATAACCTTTATGCATTAACTGAGTTGGCAAAGCTTAATTTTAAGCAAGGAAATATAAAACTTGCTGAACAATTTGCTCAACGAGCGGTTGAAAAACACCCCGATAATCCTAAAGCATTACGATATTATTATGCAATAAAATCTGATCAGCAGTCATTAGAGAAAATTAAGCAGGCGTATCAACAAAATAACAATAATATTGAGCTAAAGATGCTGTATATCGATGCATTGATTAATTCAGATGATTTAATGTCGGCGTTAGCAGTCTCAAACACTATCGACACCAGCGTGAAAACACCTAAAAAAGCGTGGGTGCAGCGCATCGCTATCCATAGGAAGCAAAGTAACGAGCTACAATTAATTACGACTATTGAAAAGTGGTTACAAGCTAATCCATACCATATTGAAGCTGTTTTATTGGCGTCAGCCTATTACGTTAAGCAACGTCAAATAGATAAAGCCTTGCAGTATTTAGATAAAGCTCTGTTAGGTTACCATCAAAAAAATCTCATGTTGAACCTTGTAAAGCTTCAATTGTTGTTGGACAAAGGTAGGCTTTATGAGGCTAAAAAACTTTATCAAGAACCACAATTTCAAGCGGTTAAACCTGAGCTTAAATCAGGCCTAGAAGGGCGAATAGCCTTGCTTGAAAAAGACTATTCCACCGCCGTTGAAAAGTTAACACCGTTTTACCAAGCTTTTCCATCCAGTCAAAATGTCATATTACTTTCGCTAGCGTATCAAGGTAGTCAACAACAAGTGAAAGCACAGCAGGTGTTACAAGCTCATTTATTGGAAAATGAGCAAGATGATCGAGTACGAATGATTTTGGCAAACATGTACTTAGCAACAGAGCCTAAAAAAGCTATATTAGCATATGAAAAAACTCTTATTAATGAACCTAATAATGTCATAGTCCTAAATAATCTCTCATGGTTATACTTGGAGCAAAGCCAATTAGAAAAAGCACAATTACATTCTAAAAAAGCCATTGTACTTGCCCCAGAAAATCCAAATGTCATAGATACAAGAGGCATGGTCCTACTTAAATCAGGAAATAAATTAGAGGCATGGAAAGCGTTATCTAAGGCATATGAATTAAGCAAAGGACGAGATATGAATATTGTGTTTAATTATGCAGAGGTATTAATTGCTAATAAACTCAATAAAGAAGCGATAGCACTATTGCAACAATCAACAACGAATAACAATGAACTTAGCCAGAGAAAAGAGTCACTAATGAAACTCGCAGGTAAGTCGTAAAGTATTGTCTTATTAATACGTTATGACTGATGAGAGTTGTTTACTTGTATGTAAAGCTGATTTGCCAAATTGCACTGTCTAAACAGAGAAAGTAAATAAAATTTCAGCTGATGGCTATCATACTGCTAAGAATATGCTTAAATGAATAAAGTAAATGTCATTAGGCTTTGGATAGCAAGTGCTTTGCCAATATGATAACCATATATGCAGATGTTAAAATAAATGGAGTTCCCTCAATGCCTCGTATAAATTTAAAACTCACAGTATTATATTGCTTAATAATAAGTGTTATGTCCTGCTCAGACCCAAAAACCGTTGAAGAGTACCTAGTTGAAGCGCAAAGCTATTCTGAAAAGAGGCAATATGGCAGTGCGATAATAGCATTAAAAAATGCGATTAAACTTGACAGTCAGGACGCTAAAACTAGATATCTATTGGGGGGGGCTTATCTTGAACAAGGTAATTATGTGGGCGCCGAGAAGGAGCTTGAACGCGCATTAGAGTTGAGTCCAGATGATCCCAAGTCAGTGTCAAAATTAGTACAAGTAAAATATAAGCTCGGTAAATATGATTACATTTATCAAGTAGCAGAGCAGTCTAATGCATACGAAGATGACGATATGATTGTGATATTAACTTATGCAGGCATCGCTTCTATTAATGAAGGTAAAGAGATTCAAGCTAAGCTTTATATAGAAAGTGCATTAGCGATCAGTGATAGTTCAATATATGGACAAATAGGGCGAGCTTATATCTCCCATAGTGAAAATGACTTTCAAAAAGGGCTCGATACTGTTGAAGCTTTGCTAACTACGGCTCCTAATATGGCTGATGCGATTATGTTAAAAGGGTATTTGCTCCAAGCAACTGAACAGTTTGAATTAGCAGCTCAAACATTTTCACAATATGCAAGCCTTAGGCCTAAAGATGTTCAAGTACGTTTTTTTATCGCTCAAAACTACATTTACGCACAAAAATTTGATGCCGCAGAAGTAGAGGTCGACAGGTTATTAAAAGCGTCGAATAATCACCCTTTAGCTAATCAATTCAAAGCTGAAATAGAGTTTTCCAGAACAAACTATCAAGCCGCTCAAGAATACGCCCTAAAATCACTTATGCAAGGTGAAGGCTTTCACTTATCTAAAATTATTGCGGGCATTAGTAGCTATAAGTTAGGGGATTTAGAGCAAGCCTATTATTATTTAAATAGTGTGAAAGCAATGTTACCTGCTCAACATATTGTCAGGCAGCTGATTATTGAGTTACAGCTTAAGCTGGGGTATGAAATTGATGCGGTAGCAGACTTAAGAACAATGGTGGAGTTAAATACAGCTGATCCAGCTTTACTCACCCTAGCAAGTAATGAATTATTGACTTTAGGGAAAAAAGAAGTTGCTGAAGAGCTACTACAATACTCTCTTGATTTAGAGAGTAAAAATCCTGAAGAGGTTGCTAAACAAGGTCTAACACAACTTTTTCTTGATAAAACAGATAAAGGAATAGAAAACTTAGAAAAAGCTTTGAAATTGGATCCAAGTTTAGAGTTTGCTGAACAAAGTCTTGTCATGGGGTATTTAAGAAACAGTCAATTTACCGAGGCGCTTGAAATTGCCAAGAAATGGCAAGGTATTAATGCTAAAAAGGTACAAGGTTATTTGGTAGAAAGCGTAATATTAGATCTGCAAGGAGACTTGGTCGCGGCTGAAAAGCTTTTACATAAAGTAATAGAAATTGATGAGAACAATACGGCTGCATTGTTTAGGTTGGCAGTACACTCACATAAAAACGATGTGAGTAGTGATGCCTTCAACTATTATACCAAAGTGATAAAGCTGCGACCTCAACATCATAGAGCAATGATCGGCCTCACTCGCTTAGTCGCATCTTCAATGACTACTCAGATGGATTTATCAACTAAAGCGCTTCAATTTTACCTTACTTCACTGGAAGAAGACCCATCAAATAATTATCTTAAATTTGGTTTGGCATTGATCCATAATCAAAATAACACTTCGGAAAAAGCAATTGAATTATTTAAAGAGATTGAACAAAGTAGAGATCCAATTGTTGGAATTGAGCTTGCATTAGGTGATAGCTACAGACGAATAAAAGACTGGCGTAATGCGGAGCGAGCTTACCAAGCATATAACAAAAATGAACCTGAAGATTTAAGGGCGATATATAAGCTATTTTCACTATATGAACAGATGGCAGAGTTTGATAAAGCCCTTGCGCTAGTAGTGGAGTCAATTCCATCTCATCCAGACAAACCAGGTTTAGTCTTGTTGAAAGTTTATTACCAGTCTCTCATAGGTGAAGAACCAAACCCTCAAGATTTAACTGAAATTAAAACCAATGAAAACCTCGCGGATCATTGGTTTGTAGACATAACTTTCGGACATTTGGCTTACAGGAAAAAAGACTTTGCAGCTTCCAGTAGTTATTATAAAGCTGCTTACAATAAACAACCCAATGAACAGAACGCAATGTTTTGGGCGAGATCCGCTAGTTTGCAAGGTAATAAATCGCAAGCAGTGAAAATATTAGAAGCGCATTTATCATCGGAACCGTTAGCGATTAAGGCAAAAATGATGCTGGCAGCCGGTTATATAATTGCACAAAAACCAGAGAAAGCGATCGCTCTTTATATAGAAGTACTTCAAATTGAAAAAAATAATAGCGTCGCGTTAAACAACTTAGCAAATCTAGAATTACAACGAAATAACATCATTGAGGCACTACATTATGCTAAAAAGGCGTTAGCAGTTAACCCCACCAATGCTGATTATATTGATACTTATGCACAAACCCTCGTCGCTAATGGGCAGATAAAACAAGCCATTGAACAATACGACTTAGCGCTATCGTCAAATAGCGAGCCTCAAGTTGAAATAATTATTCATAAGGCGGAAGCTTTAATTGCAGACAATCAAAGGGAGTTGGCCAAGACGTTCCTCGCAACCATTAAAACTCAAAACCCTGAAGAACAAGAAAAAATTAATAAGCTACTGAGTGACATTAATTAAATCATCATGAACAAAATAACCGGCTGCTTTAATAGTGAAAAGAGGGAAGTGTAGGTTTACCTTCACTTCTAACGTTGGCCGTTTTACTATACCAGGCCTCTGTCGGTTAATTTTACAAGTTCATGTTTGTTATTATTACCAATCAGCTTAGGTCATTGTTAAATAACAATAATATAATTATGGCTTAATCTTTGCTTATTGTTAGGTAGGTTACTGTAATGGTTATTGATAAGCAGTTATTGATAAGTAGAAAGGCAGTCGTAATACATTTACTTAAAAGGCAGAAGTATGATTAATTTAAGAAAAAAAATAGGAATAGCCGCATTACTAGCTTTTGGGTTAGTTGGCTCTAGCCAAGCCACTGTAGTATTAGATGATTTTAATTATAGCTCAAACATCTTGCTTACAGTTAACTCAGGTTCAACATCAGATACAACAGTAAGAGAAGATATCAATGCTCTTGCTGGTGACGTAATTTATACGTTGAAATATAACAGCGGTGCACTTGATTCAAGCGCAGAAAGTTTTGACTTCGCAGGTGATGGCGTTTTAACTTGGAATAACGATTCTACAATGTTATCTACGTTGTCACTATTTTACACTGGTACTAATGGTACACCTACTGGCCCATTAGACTTAACGGTTGGTGGAACCGAAAATGGATTCTATTATGATATTTTATCTTCCGATATCGGTTTTGATATCAGTGTCGTGGTAGGCTCTGGCGGCTTTGACATTGGAACAGGTGAAAGTGCTAATGAAAGTATATATTCATCTACATCTAGTAGTGTGACTGCTTTAACTCGAACTACGCTTAATTTTAGTGATTTTAATACAATTAAAGGGTTAGGAGCAAACTTTGCCTCTGTAGACTATGTTCAAGTGTTGCTTTCGACAACCAGTGCTGGTGCGGATATGATGATTACTGAATTTGGTACAGTTCCAGAACCTACCACTATCGCGGTATTCGGTTTAGGGTTAATAGGCCTAGCGTTCGGTGCAAGAAGAAAAGCATAATTATTGTACTTCTCTTTATTATAAAAAAACCTCGTTTACGAGGTTTTTTTGTGCTAAAAATGTATTCATAGCTTAAATATCAATATGAATCGACCAGACTAACCTAGACATTTTCTTGGCTCATAAAGTAGGCTTTATCATAATCAGCTGGAGCTTGATTATTTAAATAACCATGTTTTCGTTTACTGTTATAAAACATTTCGATGTAATCGAAAATATCTTCTTTAGCTTTTTCTCTATTTAAGTATTTTCGACGTTTAATCCGTTCTCGCTTCAACAACTGAAAAAAGCTTTCTGCCACGGCATTATCGTGGCAATTTCCTCGTCGGCTCATACTCAGTGACAAATTATGCTCTCGCGCAAATCGTTGCCAATCATAACCCGTGAATTGACTACCTTGATCGGAATGAATGATGACTGTTTGTTCTGGTTTCTTACGCCATACGGCCGCAAGTAAAGCACTCAAGACTAAGTCAGTATGCATCATGGATTGCATTGACCAACCAATCACCTTTCGTGAGAACAAGTCGATAACGACTGCAAGGTACAGAAAGCCTTCATGCGTGTCGATATAAGTGATATCAGTCACCCAAGCTTGATTGGGTTGCACAACATCAAATTGCCTTTTTAACTGATTTTCTGCCACTATCGATGGCTTCGTCCCATAGTTTCCTCGACGTTTTTTATAGCCAACTTGTGCTTTGATGCCAGCGAGATGCATTAGGCGGTAAACCCGATTCTTCGAGCAATGCTCACCTAAATCCCGCATATCACTTTGTATTTTTCGATAACCATAAATACAACCGCTTTCAAGCCAAGATTGCTTAATTAAACCTGTTAATCTGCGGTCACTCTTGGCTCTATTAGATTCAGGCCGTTTAAGCCAAGCATGAAAACCGCTTCGGTGTATTTGAAGTGTTTTACACATTAAATTAATTGGGTATTGGTTGAGTCGAGATTTTATGACGTGTACTTTTCTTTGACTCGCCCGCAAAGTACACGGCGGCTTCCTTTAAAATGTCACGCTCTTGAGTGACACGTTTGAGCTCCTTCTCAAGCTTTTTAATACGGGCTTCTTGCTCGGTGAGTTCTTGATAATGCTCACTGTTACTGCCGTAACGTTTTAGCCAGTTATAAAGGCTATTGGTTGAAATATCTAACCGTTTTGAAACGCTTGCGACAGAGTGACCTTTTTCAGTGACTTGTTTAACGGCTTGGATTTTAAATTCTTCGGGAAATCGTTTGGTGTTCATTCATCCTCCTAGGACACAAAGTTTACAACTTTTTTGTGTCTAGGAAAATCTGGTCGATTCAATAAGCTTACCCAACCCAACCCAAACCAACCCAACCCAACCCAACCCAAACCAACCCAACCCAACCCAACCCAACCCAACCCAACCCAACCCAATTCAATTCAACTCTCTGCTCAATTTTATAGTAAGAACAAATGTGAATTAATATCGCTAGAGGCATATTTTTAATGGCTAAATGTGTCAGCTTTTTTTACAACCCTGGTTGCTTGAAAAATGAACAGTTTGTTAGGTGGTTGTGTTTTAGTGCTTTTTTATATGTGGCGTGGTTAATGCATTTTATTTGTTTGCAATGGATGTAACTTGCAAAACTTTTATTACGGAGAAATAGCAATGTTAAATATAAGCAAAAAAATATTAATGGCAATAGTATTCGCCTTAAGTATGGCGAGTTACAGTTATGCAGACGTAGTGTTGGATGACTTTGACTACAGCCCAGATTCAGACATAACTCTTCAAGTTAATTCTGCGAATCCAACTGCTACAACTCAGCGAGATAATATTAATATAGTAGATGGGGATGTTGTGTATAAGTTAGATTATGTTGCTGGAAGCAGTAGCTTAGATTCTTCTGCAGTTTCTTTTGATCCAGGCATTCTGTCGCTTAACAATGATTCGACCATGAGGTCTACTTTATTGCTAACATACTCTGAATTAGCTGCACCGGGACCCCCAACCGCAGATCTTAGCTCTTTTGACGGTTTTTATTATGACCTACTAGCCTCTGATTTAGGTTTTTCAATCCTTGTGACGATTGGTTCAGGCGCTGGCACAGACACAAGCACCTTAAATATTAATTCAGGTGCAATAGCTGCTTTGACGCGTACTAATGTACTTTTTACTGATTTTAGTGTCGCCACAGGGGCTGGTGCTGATTTAGCTATGGTCGATTATGTTTCAATTCTTATCTCGTCAACCGCAACAGGCGTTGATCTAGAGTTGACTGAGTTTGGTGTAACAAATGTACCTGAGCCTGCATCAATGGCAATTTTTGGCTTGAGTTTAATCGGGTTGGCCTTTAGTGCCAGAAAAAAAGTTTAAGCGTTATTATTAAAGTATTAATATGAAACATACTAGGCCTCGAAATGTCGAGGCCTTTTTATACACGCTTATAAGTCAGATGTGATCAGGTGTTAGAAAAACTTCTGCAGACACAAAAAAATATGCCACTGGCTGTATCCGTTATCGTAGTCACTTTCCTTAAACATATTACTGATGTTTTTTATTACCCAGGGTGATAAAAGCGTCATAAAATGCATTACGCAAGAGTGTTGTCATCTTTTATTCTGTGACTAATGCCGTGATACGGTTTTATTTACCTCACGCAAACAATGACGTATTTAGCAATGACGCGTGTTAAGAAATAATTATTAACGCACAATAGGGCTGTATTCGCGTTATGGTGTGTCTTTTACATACCTAAGCTCTTCTAAACTTAACCTTACTGAACGACTCGTAGGGACTAATGAGCGCCCCAAGCGCCCCATAAATATTGCACGACTAGCGTTGCTTTCGCCAATTAAGTTTTTAAAATGCTGGTCCATTTTAATGGCGTTTTCTATGGCTTTTTTATTATCAGTAAATTGTACATTTGTGCGTAAGTATTCAGAAAAAATTACAGGAGTCTGCTCGGGTTGAAAGCCAAGTTGTAGCGCCGTGGCTTGCAGCCAAAATTTTTGTACTGCCGCTCCGGCAGCTAAATAGCTTTCTAGGTCATCGGGCTCTTGGTCTGCAATAATAACAAAATGTGCAGCGCTTTTGATTGCCGTGGCAAAATCCAACAATAGCTTAGGTACCACAGTGCCTGCCAGGTATTTATCAAGAAAGTGAAAGCGTGACCAACTTTTAAGTGACCAACGAGACAGTGCAATAGTCAGGGGGTCTATGCCTAAAGATTTTGCTGGGATTTTATCTTTGCTAAACGTAGAGTTACAGTTTTTTTCTGGGCTGTTATCCTGGTTAATCGGCGTAAACTCCACTATTTTTGAATGCACCTCAAAGCCTTCTTTCATACTTAAACGTGTCGTGGCATTGCCATACATCAACTTGGCCACTTGCCAACGCTCAGAAAAAGACTCTTTCCAAATCACAGAATAGCCTTCTGGTAGTGTTGCTGCTAATTTTTGTTTTTCGGTTGCAGATAACGCCCTTGTGCCCATGCGCTTTCTTTGTACACAACGTGTTTTTATATAGGGAAACAGAGCGTGAGTTGCAAGTGGAGTTTTAGACGCGTTTATTTCTAACTTAAACGTAGGGAATAAGTCATAGTGCTCTTGGTCAGGCTCAAGGCCTTTTTTATTGTTTATTTGACTGCAGGATATTTCAAAATTAAGGGATTGCGCCGCAATCTTAGCATTTTCCAAAAAGCAACCGAGCGCAAGTTTGCTGGCGTTCCCCTTTAAATCATAAACCACATCTTTTCGAGTGTCATGACCATGTATGATGCAGCTATGTTCGTCTAGGACTTCAATTCTTAGCGGTTGCATATTGTCGCCGCTGGGTGACCATTTTGCATATTCAAAAATTTGTTCTATCGGCTTTAATTCCGTCTCACTTTTTATATTTTTTGCTGGCATCATGACAATTTTTTTAGCTATTTTAAACATTAAACGGGGTAATAAGCCGGCATTACCAAAAGGTCGCCATGTTTTGGTGAACTTGTTTCTATAGGCATCAAAATGCAAGCCCCATGGGGCTGCCAAAATAGGGCCTCTATTAAGTAATATTTTTAAAGCATAAGTTTCGGCAATTCCGGCGCATAAATTTACCGCCATAGGCGTTGAAGGCCCGCGCTTTTCAATGAAATTTACGCGACTTTCATCAACAAGGTAAGAGCGTTGCAGCATCGCAGGAGATAAACCGATAAGGAATTGCACCAATTGGTCATTCTCCGTGCTTTTGTCTTCGAATCGAAAGTATTGTTCGTAAGACATTTTACCCGGCATGAAGCACAAAAAGGCACAGCCCATACCTAGCGGCGCTGCAGTTATAACTGGAATGTCTTTTTCGTAACACGCATTAAAAACTACTTTTCTCGCTTCTAACGCAAAAAAATCAAGAGCATCTACGTAGAGGTCAACTCCTTCAAGGAATTCATCAACATTGTGCGAGAATATACCTTCTGGAAAAACTTTTATATCCGCTTCAGGGTTAATATCTTTGGTAATCGCTTCCATTACATCAACTTTTTGTTGGCCCAGTGTCGACATAAAAGCACCCGATTGTCGATTGAAGTTATGGACCTCAAAATCGTCAAAATCGGAAATATTAAAGTGACTAATACCTAATCGCGCTAAGGTCAGCAAGTGAATGCCCCCAACGCCACCTGCGCCTGCTATGGCAACGCGTTTATTTTTTAATTGTAGTTGTTCAGCTTCTGTAACCCAGCCTATATTTCTGGAAAATGCTTTCTGATAATCAAACATTTACTTTCCCGTTTATTTTTTTGTAATATCGAATATCTATGTTAAATATAGAACAAATGAGGCGATGCAAGAAAACCTCTATTTAGCTAATGCTAAGTGAGTACAAATATCATTTGCTATGGCTTTATATAAACATTTAAATCCGGGAGATAAATTTTCCATAAAAATCGTGGGATTGATGTAATATGGAGCTCTTAGACCATGATAATCAATGGCTTCGCCAAGTTGAACAAAGTTAATGCCGACAAACTTCATGCTGCGTGCCAATCGCGGTTCCATCATTACGTAAACATGTTTAACACCGGTTTCGATACTCATGGTTGCAGCCGCCATATATAAACCAATCGCAATAAAGGGGAAGCAGCGCAACTCCGTTTCCGAGTAATTGGTTTCACTAATAGCACCGATTGCAGAACCTTTAAACCTATCTGTTTTACGGCGTCTAAAGTCAGCTTTTACCGCTAGCCGAGAAATTTCAGCAATTTCATGGCGCGGAAAGTTACGGGGGTGTAGTTCTTGATTTTGAATGGCTTCAATGCAATATTTCTCTATCGGTAGTACTTCAGATTCATTGGCTGATTTAACGACACGCACACAACTGGTGTAAGTATCTGTTGGTTTATGCTTGATCATTGAGAAAATGGATTGAGCATCAAATTCGTCTTGCTCTTTACCCTCATCTTTGACTTTTTCAAAGGCAAGTTCTTCACAATAAACATTATGGCGTATGCGGAAAACTTCATCACGCAATTGCTCGTTAATCGCAACTTCAGGCTGTAAGAATTGAGTAAAATGCTCAGCAATATTCATCGCATCATGGTTCACCTTCATTGATGCAATTCGCTTTGTTATTGGTCCAATAACAGGAGCGTTAAGCAACTTTTTACTCCAACTCATATATTACCTCGGCTTCCTAGCAGTATATCTTGATAGATATAGCCTCATTATTACTTGTTTTTGCGACGATTGTATAATTAATTTAGCACTTTGTTGGCGGTTTGTAGAATATATTAATGAAATTAGAATAAACGAGGCACCTTTATTGTCGGGCTAATATCGCTACGTTCGCTGCTGAGTTACGTATCTATCTTCGTTTTAATCGGTACAATTTCCATCGCGGTTTGATAGCCAATATCAAATAAGGCAAACTTCTTTTCTTCACTCATGCCAAAGTCTACGGCAGAGCATAATCCGGTATTGATGATGATGGTATTATGCCAGAATGCTTCATTGATATATTCACGTGAGATGGTGGTCATAAAGGTTCTGATCAACAAAGTAACGTAATTGACAATCGGGAATAACCCATCGGTTTTTAGTTCATCATATTCATGTTCGCCACGAAGACGAAAACACAGGACAGGTGTACCGTCATTAGCCCAATCCCGGTGCACGGCATCTTCTGACAAAATACTGCCGTCAACCATGATGTGTTTGCCAAACTCTTTAAAGCTAAATACCAATGGTATCGACATCGAAAAACGCACGGCTTGCGAAACTTTCATCTCTGGTGTGTTTTCACGATTGAAGATAACAGGGCGGCCCGTTTTTACATCCGTTGCAACGATATGTAAGTTGCGCTCTAGATCGATAAAGCGTTTGCCTTGTAAGTTTTTATCAACCCATTTTTCAAAAATGTCACCAGAACTTAAGCCACCATTACGAATCAAGTTTACTAAAGAGAAACCTCTAAATTGGCTGTAATTGGTGGTTATGGCAATATGTTTAATTTCTGCTATCGACAAGCCTGAAGCGTATAAACTTGCAATGATACTACCACCCGACACGCCAACAAGATGCGTAAAGTCGATTTGTAAATCTTTTAATGCTTTTAACACACCAATGTGCGCAGGTAAGCGTGTTCCTCCGCCTGCTAAAATAGGCACTATACTTGCCACTTATATTTCTCCTTTTATTAGATTAATTAATTATGAGCAATAATTTCGAATTCGCTAGCAAAAAAATGTGCTAAGTTGAGGTAAAGTGTGAAAATTTTAATGAGAGTGAAAATATGCGCGGCATAATACAAGCATTAATGTTATTGGGGCTGATCGTAAATTACCAAGCCAGTGCTAACTTAGTTGATACCCTTAAGCGGATAAAGCCTTCGGTGGTCGGTATTGGGGTTTATACGCCAACAGGGCAGCCGAAAAATCAACTTAATGGCAGTGGCTTTGTCATTGGGGATGGTCGTTACATCGTGACCAATAGCCATGTTATAGACAAAGAACTCGATGAAAGCTTATTGCAAAAATTAGCGGTTTTTACCGGTAAGGGGCCCGCCGCTAAAGTCAGGTTGGCTACGTTGGTTGCCAGTGATGAAGCACATGATATTGCGATTTTAAAAGTTGAAGGCCAGCCCTTGCCGGCATTAAAATTAGCGAAAAATAACTTTTTGCCTGAAGGTAGCACGATTGCGTTTACCGGTTTTCCAATTGGCGCGGTATTAGGGCTTTACCCAGTTACACATCAAGGCCTTATTGCTGCGGTTACACCGACAATTACACCGGTTGATGACTCAAGACAAATTAGCATTGCGATGCTAAAACGCTTGAGAGACCCTTATTTAGTTTATCAATTAGACGCAACGGCGTACCCCGGTAATAGTGGTAGTGCAATGTATGACGTTAAAACCGGTGAGGTTGTGGGCATTATTAATAAAGTTTTTGTCCAACAAAGTAAGGAAACCGTGATCAGCAAACCGAGCGGCATTACTTATGCGATACCGGTGAAATACCTGCATCAATTATTAAAAAAACATAATATTAAAGCTTAACAGTCTTGGGCTTTTGTCATTATCAGAAAAGTTTACAGTAGCAAATCAGCAATAACGCTAAATTAATCTTCGGCAATTAATTGTTGATTAACAGTGACTTTTTTAGTCGTTAACAGCTGTGATATTGATACTAACGCAATATTGTTTTGCTCTAACAACGGCAAAAGTTTCAGTAATGAACGGACTGTTTCAGGGTGGGGGTGAGCAATAGCGACCACCGTTTGATAGCGTTTAGCGTCTCGAATTAGCTGCTTAAATTGACCACGAATATAACTGTGCTCTAATTTATTATCGAGAAAAATATGGCGATGTAAACTAGGCACGCCAAAACTTTTCGCGACTTGCTCTGCTTGGCTGGCATTAGTGGTGACGCTATCAACAAACATTAAGTTTCGCTCTCGTAAAAACTGCATCGTCCATGCCATGGGTTGGTATAGCTCTGTAAGTTTACTGCCCATATGGTTGTTGATGCCTAAGGCGAAGGGGATTTCAGCAAATGCATTGGCTAAACTCGTGCGAATGCCGCTTTCATTCATCGCACTGGTCAATGCGCCCGGGCCAAGTTTTTTGCCGTTTTTTGCTTCCATCGGGATATGTAAAATCACATCATTTTGTTTCGCTTTTGCTTGTAATGCTAATCTTTTACCATAAGGTGTGTGAGGAAGAATGGCGTAACTGATATTGCCAGGTAGATAGAGCGCGTTTACATCGCTTTTGCGATAACCAATGTCGTCAATAATGATCGCTACTTGTGCTGTTTGAGCATAAAGTAAAGAAGAGAAGAGTAAGCTCAATAAAAGCAGTAATCGCAGCACAGTATATTTTTCTTATAATTAGTAGTTGTTAAGAGTAACAGTTCAGATAGTCAAAATCGACTAGTTCATATCATTTTAGTGATGGCGTTATTTACACCAAAGTTTAGGGTTGACCGCTTGACCTTGATGTCTGATCTCAAAATATAGACCTGACTCGGCTTGGCCGCCACTTTGCCCTACTAAAGCTATCGGTTCACCGGCTTCAACTCGTTCGCCTACTGATTTTAGCAAGGCCTGATTATGGCCATATAAACTCATGTAACCATCGCCGTGGTCAACCACAGTAACCAAACCATAACCTTTGAGCCAGTCGGAGAATAAGATTGTCCCGTTGTGAATGGTTTTTACTTGTCGGCCAATTGGCGCGGAAAGCAAAACACCTTTCCATTTTAAATAACCTTGTTTGTTTGAGCCAAAACGGTGGCTAATACGCCCTTTAACCGGCCAGCTCAGTTTACGTTTGAGTTTGCTAAGGCCGACTAAGTTCTCGGCTTCACGTGCCGCGGCGGCCATTTTTTTCAGCAAAGCGACAAGTGCCAACTCTTCTTGCTCTAACTTCGCTAATTTTTGTTGTTCAGACAGCGCTTTTTTATTCAGTGCTTGTAAGGTTTGTTTTTGTTTTGCTTTTGATAGTTCGAGAATTTGTTTTTGTTGGCTTTGCGTTGCTGTTAACTGACTCAATTGCTCAGCTTGTTGTTGGTATTGCTCGGTAATATCATTAAGTTGGCTAATGGTATCTTTAAATGCCTCAATTTCTTTAATACGCGCGGCATTAAGATATTGATAATGGGTAATAGTGCGTTGAACACTGCTGGGGTGTTGTTGATTAAGAATTAATTTTAAATAGTCATGATGGCCCGTGGAATAAGCGGCTCTTAGTTGCTTCGCTAATATTTGCTCTTGCTGTTTTTTCGCCAATTCGAGTTGTTTTTTTTCCAAGCTAAGTTGCGTAAGCTTTTTGCGCGTTGCTGTTAGTTTGTTAGCTGTGTTGGCTAAGCTTTTAGCAATGTCACCAATGGCGATATCATCGTTTTTTAATTGTTGCTCTAAATCACTGATTTTGACGGTGGTGTTGAGTAAGGTTTGTTTTTGTTGATTAATCGCGCGTTGAATATCATTGAGTTGCTGGTTGGTTTGCGCGCTATTTTTAGCTCGGATATCTGTTTCAGCAGAAACATTTAACGCGTAGAAAAACACGAGCAACCCACACCATAAAGCATAGCCAGTGCATAACTGACTAAGCTTTAATCGTATTGCTTTGATATTCATCTGAAAAAACACGGCCAACTTAAGTTAAGGTCAATAAGTTAGTACCGGTCATTTCTTCAGGTTGAGGCAAATCCATTAAGGCTAAAACAGTTGGCGCGATATCGCTAAGGGCGCCCGTTGTCGCTGTTTTTGCGTCTCGACCGACATATATCAGTGGCACAGGTTCACAGGTATGTGCGGTGTGAGCTTGTCCGGTTAGGTTATCTTTCATTAGCTCGGCATTACCGTGGTCAGCGGTAATTAAGCATTCACTGCCGGTTTTTTTCAGCGCATTAACCACTCTGCCGATACTTCTATCGACGGCTTCGCAGGCTTTTACCGCGGCATCAAAATTTCCAGTGTGGCCAACCATATCGCCATTTGGATAATTACAGACAATAAAGTCATGCTCGCCGCTTTCGATGGCAGCCACGAGTTTATCGGTTAATAAGGTTGAATTCATTTCAGGCTGTAGGTCATAAGTGGCGACCTGCGGTGACGGAATTAATATCCGTTGTTCGCCCTCAAAGGTATCTTCTTTACCGCCACTGAAGAAAAACGTCACGTGCGCATATTTTTCAGTTTCTGAAATACGCAATTGCGTTTTATGGTGTTTTTCTAACCATTCCCCTAAAACGTTATCCAGTTTCACCGTTGGGAATGCACATGAGGCAGCAATATCTCCAGCATATTCGGTCAACATGACAAAATCACTGAGCTTGGGTTGTTGCTGGCGTTTAAAACCCGAAAAGTCCGGGTCGGTAAAACATCGGGTGAATTGACGGGCACGATCGGCGCGAAAGTTCATGAAAATCAGGGCATCGCCATCTTCAACCTGAATAAGTTCGCCATTAGCGTTAGTTATTGCCGACGCTTTGACAAACTCGTCATTTTCATCGCGCTGATAGGCCGCATGTAAGGCATCGATAGCATTGCTATATTGAAATTCAGCTTGGCCAGATACCATTAAGTTATAAGCGGCTTCCACGCGCCCCCAACGTTGATCTCTGTCCATGGCATAATAGCGACCAATAACTGAAGCTACTTGCCCACAGCCGAGTTCAGTAAACTTTTCTTGCGCTTTCATTAATGACGCTTCAGCGCTGCGTGGTGGGGTGTCACGACCATCGAGAAAAGCGTGCAAGTAGATGGCGGTTGCGCCTTTTGCTGCTGCCATGGTTAACATTGCAAAGATATGGTCTTCATGGCTATGCACGCCACCTGGAGATAACAAACCAAAAACATGCACAGCTTTGTTATTGTTAACAGCACCTTCAACGGCTTTGACTAAAGCGGGATTATTTTGAAATTCATTATCGGCAATGGCTTTAGTAATACGGGTGAAGTCTTGATAAACAATGCGACCTGCACCTAAATTAACATGGCCGACCTCGGAATTACCCATTTGACCATCAGGTAAACCAACGGCCATGCCCGACGTTTCAATCAACATATTGGGTTTATTTGCCATTAAATCGTCCAATACCGGTGTGTTGGCATGATAAATAGCATTAGATTCTGGGTTTTCTCTATATCCCCAACCATCTAAAATAATAAGCACTGTTGACTTCTTGTTAGGCATTACGGCTTCCTTTATACGAGCAAATGTACGAGAAAATATTGATAAGCCAGCAGTATATCAAGACACGAAGTGAATATCTTCTGTCTATCGAGAGAAAATGTTACTGAGCTAAGATCAAATTCCAGGAAATAATGTCGTGTTATTTTGCAAAACCGTTTTTTCTATGAAAAGTTCAGTTTGGGTTTGCTTTATTAGCCTGTATACTGTGGTCAATTTTAGTTAACTAGATGTAAAACCTATGGACCAACTTATTACTTTCGCAATGAGTCAACCTTTACTCAGTACAGTTTGGCTTGTTCTTGTTTTAATGATCATTGTGATCACTATTAAAATTCAAATGTCGCCGATCAAGCAATTAAGTACTCAGCAAATGACTTTTTTAGTTAACCGAGAGTCTGGTGTTGTTGTTGATACGCGTAGTGAAAAAGACTTTAAAGCAGGGCATATTGTTGATGCATTGCACCTTAGCAGTGAAAAAGTCAGTAAAAATGACTTCACAAGTCTTGAAAAGCATAAAGATAAACCCATCATAGTAGTATGTAGTGCTGGAATTAGTGCCAGTAAAGTCGCTAACCAGTTAGCAAAAGCGGGTTTTCCCCGCGTAAGTTTACTTAAAGGTGGTATGGGTGCATGGCACAGTGCGGGTTTACCTGTCACTAAGTAACATACAACCTAACAACGGATTATCATGATGGCAGTTGACATATATACTAAAGTAACTTGTTTTTATTGCATGCGAGCGAAAGCTTTATTTGATGATATGAACGTTGCGTACAATGAAATAAAAATTGACGGTGATGCAGCATTACGTGAAAAAATGATTGCACGTAGTGGCGGTGCGGCAACAGTGCCACAAATATTTATTAACAATCAGCATGTTGGCGGTTGTGACGATTTATTTGCATTACATGCCCAAGGAACATTAGCTTCACTTATCGCACAATAGTGCCAGTGAAAAATTTTAGCATTAAACGCCAAAAATAATGGCGTAAATTTACAGGAAACCACAACATGTCTGACGAAAACCAAAACGGCGCTGAAGCGACTACAGAACAACAAGCGCCACAATTTGCAATTCAACGTGTATACACCAAAGATATTTCTTTTGAAACACCTAACTCGCCAGCAATTTTCCAAAAAGAGTGGAAGCCAGAAATTCAATTAGATATTGATACTAAATCGACTAAACTTGCTGAAGATACTTACGAAGTAACCTTGTCGTTAACGGTTACCGCTAAAGTTGAAGACCAAACTGCATTTTTAGCTGAAGTTCAGCAAGCTGGTATTTTTACCATTGGTAATCTTCCTGAAGCACAATTAGCTCACACGATTGGTGCATTTTGTCCGACAACATTATTCCCGTATGCACGTGAATCAGTTGCCAACTTAGTGAGCCGTGGTTCATTCCCACAAATTAATTTAGCACCGGTAAACTTTGAAGCGTTATTTGCTAACTATGTTCAACAACGTGCAGCACAAGCCAATGCTGAACAAGCACCAACAAGCACAGAAACTCACTAGTTTATGACTGCTAACTCTGCCGCAATTTCTGTTATCGGTGCTGGCTCTTATGGCACGGCACTGGCGATATGCTTAGCGCGTAACGGCCATAAAACCATGCTTTGGGGGCGTGATAAAAATCATGTTGCTGCAATGGCAAGCACCCGCGCTAATGAAAAGTATTTGCCCGGCAGCAAATTTCCCGAGGCATTAATTGTTAGTGATGATTTAGCCAGCGTAGTCGGCGCCAGTAAAAATGTTTTATTAGTGGTGCCGAGCCATGTTTTTGGTGAAGTGTTAACGCAAATCAAACCTTTTCTGCGCAAAGATGCTCGTTTAGCTTGGGCAACGAAGGGCTTAGAGCACGATACCGGCCGATTGTTGCAAGACGTAGCTCGGGAAGTTTTAGGTAATGATATTTCATTAGCCGTGCTTTCGGGTCCTACCTTTGCTAAAGAAATGGCGGCTGGATTACCGACGGCAATATCGTTATCGTCAACCGATGAAAGTTTTGTCGAAGATATCTCTAAATTATTGCACTGTGAGCGCACCTTTCGGGTTTATAGTAACAGCGATTTTATCGGTGTTCAGCTCGGTGGTGCGGTGAAAAACGTGATTGCTATCGGCGCTGGAATGGCCGATGGTATTGGCTTTGGTGCAAATGCGCGTACCGCATTAATCACTCGTGGCCTAGCCGAAATGACCCGCCTAGGTTGTGCATTAAATGCTGAACCTTCGACGTTTATGGGCATGGCAGGTTTAGGTGATTTGGTCCTTACGTGTACTGATAATCAATCACGTAACCGTCGCTTTGGATTAGCATTAGGAGCTGGCATTGGTGTTGAACAAGCCATGGCGGATATTGGCCAAGTGGTAGAAGGTTATCGCAATACCAAAGAAGTTTATATGCTAGCGCAACGTATGGGTGTGGAAATGCCAATCGTTGAACAAGTGTATCAAGTGCTTTATTGTGGCAAAGATGCTAAGTTGGCAGCGGCAGATTTATTGTCTCGCGAACGAAAATTTGAATAGCGCGAAATAAACGAATCTATCAAAGGCATATGACAACTCAGTTATATGCCTTTTTTATATGCTGTGGTTTATACCGAATTTTTGAAGCCTAATTGACGCCATGCTTCATAGACAATAACCGCGGTGGCATTGGACAAATTCATGCTACGACTATCTTTGAGCATTGGAATTCTGATTTTGTCTTGATCTGGGATTTGCTGTCTCACGTCTTCGGGAAGCCCGCCGGTTTCAGAGCCAAATAGGAGATAATCACCCGCTTGGAAATTGATATCACCATAATAACCCGTTGATTTTGTCGTTACCGCCAATACCCTTTTAGGTTGTTCATTTTCAACGAAACTCTCATAATTAGCGTGTCGTTTAAGGGCGGCGAATTCATGGTAATCTAAGCCTGCTCGGCGTAACTTTTTATCTTCTAAGTCAAAGCCTAGCGGCTCAATAAGGTGTAATCTAAAGCCGGTATTTGCACAAAGGCGAATGATGTTGCCGGTGTTGGGTGGAATTTGTGGTTGAAATAAAACGACATCTAACATATCAAGTGCTTAATAAATTGTATAATTAAGGCATTATACCGTGCTTGCAGCGAATGCTTAAACTAATATTTGTTCACTAGGGGGAACCAGTGCAAGAAAATCAAAACCATTCAGACCGATACGCCTACTTAGTTAAGTTAGCCGCATTTGCTGCAACAACGACGGCATTTATCTTGGTGTTGTTAAAACTCTATGCTTGGTTTGTTACTGATGCCAGTGCTATGTTGGCGTCTGCTACCGACTCTATATTAGATTTATTTGCCTCAATCATGAATGTGGTGATTTTACGTTTTGCCTTAGCACCTGCCGATAAAGAACATAAGTTTGGCCATGGCAAAGCGGAAAGTTTAGCCGGTTTAGTGCAAGCGGCGTTTGTTTTAGGCTCAGCCTTATTATTGGTTTTTAATGGCTTAGATCGCATCATTAACCCACAACAAGTAGTACATACTGAAGTCGGCATTGGTGTTTCCATCATCGCTATTGTGATGACATTGTTGCTAGTGCTACTGCAAAAATATGTTATTAACCGTACCAAGTCTGTTGCGATTAGTGCGGATGCCTTACATTATCAATCGGATTTAATACTGAATTTAGGTGTACTAGCAGCGCTGTTTTTAAGCCAAGGTTATTGGCTACAGGCCGATGGGGTATTTACAGTTGGGGTTGGGATATTCTTGTTAATTGGCGCGGGTAAAATTATCTGGACCAGTATTCACCATCTCATGGATCATGAATTGACAGAAGAGGAGCGCAATACCATTAAGAGCATTGTTTTAGCGCATGAAGGCACGTATGGCTTACACGAGTTAAGAACTCGGCAAGCAGGGCCAGATCGCTTTATTCAGTTTCATTTAGAATTAGATGGCGAGTTATCTTTGTTAGAAGCGCATAGTATTGGCGAGGCCATTGAAGCAGAAATTATTCAAGCGCTGGCACCTTGTGAAGTATTTATTCATCATGACCCATTATCGGCAGCGAATCATCAATAGGTGACTTGAAGAAAATTGATTCATTAGGTAATGATAAGCGATTACTAGCCTGTTGCTTTGGCACTAGTAATCGCTATTGATGTTGAGAAAACCACGTCAATATATTATCCAATGCTATATCACGGTAAATATCTTTTTCAAAAAGTAACTCGTGATATGCACCTGAAATCACAATCGCTTTGCCACCCGGACAAGCGTTTGCATTACGCTTATTTAACTGCTGGCAAAATTCATTCTGCACGGCATTATCAATAATATGCTCTTCTTCTGCTTGTAACATCTGTATCGGCAGCGAGAGTTTATCAATATCATCGAAAAGGCGTGTTGAAGCACCAATTGCCTGTTCTAACCAATAAAAGGTCACACCACCAAGCTTCAACTCTGAACGTTGGCTATAAAGGGTCTGAAAGCGCTGAAAGCGTTCTGCAGAGTGCATTAAACGGTTATCAGCAAATGAGCTTTGATTGATATCGTTTTGTCCGAAAAAATACCAAGGTGAATCACTCAGCCACTTATTAAGGGTAGTTGCTGTTTTTATCACCGATCGCGCTAACGAAGGGGGGATGCCGCCACTTGAGATAGCGATCATCGGCGAACTTAAACTTAATGCTTTAACCTGATTTGGGTAACGTTGCAGGTATCTTAGCGCAATCGCGCCGCCCATCGAATGTGCGAGCATAAAAACGCTTTGTTTATGACTGGGGTACTGACGAGGTAACTCTTGATTAAGTAGTTGCTGTAAGTCATTGGAGTAATCGTCAAATTGCTTTACATAACCTTGGAAACGGTTTTGAGTTAATCGCCCAGAAAGTCCTTGCCCACGATGGTCAATAACCACACTATCGTAGCCCTCATTATCTAAATCAAAAATTAGCTCTTGGTATTTTAGGTAACTTTCTGAACGACCAGGCACGATAACGATGTAGGGCTTTTCAGGGCGTTTAAAGTTGGTTGCATAGGCAATATTAACATTGTCTTCTGTGGTAAAGGTGGCTTGTTGTACGGAAGTCCAAAAGTGCTCAATGGCGGTGGACTTTTCTGGTGTAAGTGCTCGCTTACTTGTTATTTCTTTTGCGTTGGTCATTACTGATATTCCTGATAAAAGCCAAATAAGTAAGACAAGAAGAAAAGTGTTTTTATGATTCATTTGTGCTCGTTGGCTGATAGCTTAGTTTAACCCCTAGGGAGTTGAATGGTTATCGTTAGCTCAGTATCGTTATTATTGCTTACTTTGTTAGTGCTATTATGCGCAACAATTTCCTGTTTTGCTATGGTATATGCACTGTAGCAAGGCACTTTATAGGGGGGGGGAAGCTGTATACGAGAAGGGAAAATACGCTTTATCAATGTTTTAAAATCGCGTTAAAGCCCCGATAAAGTTATTGTAAAAGACTAAACGAGAAAATTTTTGACATTTTGCTTTCTACCGCTCGGCCATTTTCTTTAGCAGGTAGAAAGCGCCATTGTTCCATGGCGTTACGAATGTTATTGCGGAAGTAGTTCACTTTACTTTTCGACTCAAATTGGATGTTTTTGACTAAGCCATTTTTGTCGATGCTGAACTCAACCATCACTTCTAACTCAATACCTTTTCTTTTTGCTGCTGAAGGGTATTTAGGTTCAACCGAGCTTAACAGTCTCGGGGCGATAGCCTTATGATCAAACCGGTTTTGCTCACTTACGCTATTGCTTAATTTTCCTTGGCTAAAGCGAGTGCTGGTTAATTTAGCAATTTTAGCGCTTTGTTGTGAACTACTTTTGTTATATAAGGTTTTATTTAACGCGGTGATTTGTGTTTCCTGTGGGATGACAGGCTCGTTTAAAAGTGAAGCAAGTTGCTGTGAATATGAGTTTGTTTTCGCTTTTGCTTTAGCACGCTTTGCGTCTGTACGTTCAAAAGCTAATTCAGAGGTAGATTTAGCTTTAATGGTATTTAGGTTCTGGTTAGCTTGCGTGGCGTTTTGTAAATCAGCATGGTGTTGAGCAACATTTTTCTTTTTCGTTGAATTCACCCGCACAATAGGCAACTCATTATAATAAGGGGTTGCTATATTTTTACTCTTATTATCAAGCTCATCGCTCGCCGATTTTGTCTTAATCGATGGGCTTTTTTGACTATCTTGAAATGAATGTGCTTTTGCTTCTGGCGTCTGAGCTTCGCGAGCGTTTAAGCTATCTATCGCTAATAATTGGCTGGCAAGTGAAGTATTCGTTTGCTCGAATGTTAAAGGGGCATGGGTTAATGCACTTTTATTTAGTCCTGCGGCTGAGTTATGTAATGAAATACTCCCTGACTGTAAATCAATCACTGGCAAGGTTAATGACTGTTTTGAGCATAGATAAACAATGCTCAGCAAGATAGTAAATGAAGCAAGCCACTTACCAGAATCCGTGCTTTTTGTGCAGTGTTGTTCTTCATCTAAAAGACGAACAACGCGTTGCTTTAAATCACCGCCAGATGCTGCCATAGCCATATTAGGAATGGTGTGATGACGATGTTTTGCGCACAACGATGCGGTATCTGCCAACGTATGGGCGTAAGCAAGAGAGCTTTCACAGTGCTGCACTGCAATATCATCACTACAATATTCTCTTTCATTACGCATTTGCTTTGAAACCCAGCGCACAGCAGGGTGGAAGAATAGCAGGATTTCAACCAGTGTTTGGAAAAAATTAACCAAATAATCATGGCGTCGAATATGCGCTAACTCATGTAGCAACAACATATCTAACTGTTGAGGAGTTAGGCCTGACAACATACTAAAGGGGATCAGTACTACTGGCTTTAACCAACCGATTGCCATAGGAACATCGGTTTTACTTGAAAGCAATAGCTTTACTTTTCTTGATAAACCGACTTTAACGATTAAGGCATCAAAACGATTTTGCAGCGCAATATCAACAGCGCTGCAGCCTTGTAACGGCAGGCGGTTAACATTGTACAGTTCAATTAGCAGCTTAAGGGTAAGCGTTATAACAATAGCAAGCCAGACCATTGCAATGGCAGGTAAATACTCTAACCATTCTATATACCAAGCATTGGCTTGCATTTGTTCTAGGTAAAAGTTTTGGTCCAGCAACGGCAAGGCATGAACAAAGTTCGTCACTTGCAGATATTCCATGTCGTAGACCATGAAAAACGTGATAATAGGCAGGAGAAGATTAGCAAACATTGCCATAGCGCTGAAGGCGTAGCGCAATTGAGATTTTTTATAGGAAATTATCGACAGCAACGTTTTCAATACCATTGCAACTACAGCGCCTTGCCATAGGAAATGGATGAGAGTGATCGCTAAAGCAGCTAATAATGGACTATTTATTAAGCTTTCCTGAAACATGCTTATTTAAATTACCTATTCAGTGTTAATTGATTAAGACTGTTGCTCTAATTCATTGAGTAACTTTCTAATATCCTCAATTTCTTCTTTGCTTGTTGAGTTGTCTAATGCACGCATCACTAACTTTGATGTTGATCCGCCAAAGGCTTTTAAGACTAAGTCTTTTAGTAAAGATGATTGCGTTACCATTTCACTGTTTGCCGCAGCATAAACATGAGCTCGATTACTTTCATCACGAATAACTAAGCTTTTTTCGTGCATTATTTGTAATATTTTCAGTACGGTAGTATAGCCAGTATTTTGGGTTTGGCTAACCGTTTCATGAATCTGTCGAACCGTTGCCGGTCCCATTTTCCAAAGTATATTAAGCAACGACAGTTCCGCCTCGGTAGGCTTAATATTTGATTTATCTCGTAACATTGAGATTCCTTAAGGCAAATTTAATAATATAGTTATTATACGAATTAACTCGTATGATATTTTTCTATCCTAGCTTGCGCCGAATAAATGAGCAATAGTAATTCGCAAATTGTTTTAATTAATTGTTAATATTTCTGCAAAAACTCTATTTATTCAACACCTTGAAACTTCCTTTTAAGTGTTAAAACCGTTTGACGGGAACGCATGGGAAAGTTGGTGAATATAGCATCGACTTGATAGTCTAGGCACAGCTTAATTTGTTCGGGGTGATCGACAGTATAAACCCAAACTTGCAGGCCTCGACGATGGGCGTCATGAATAATTTCTCGGTTAATACACTCGATAGACAGGTTCAGCAGCTTGACCTTTATTTGTTGACAAAACTCAGCATAACCAATTGGGCAACTTGCGATTAATGCCGCCGTGGTTACCTTTGGCAAGTATTCAGCTACTAACATAAGCGCATGGTGGTTAAAGGAAGAAATAATGAGTTGTTGCTGAGTTATTACTTTGTTTTTCTGCGCCTGTTGAAGTAATTGTTTGAGCTGTTTTATTTCATCGCGAAGGGGGGCGCCTTGTGTAGCAGATTTTAATTCAACATTGATCAAGCATTGTTGTTTAATGCACTGCAAGGCTTGTTGCAGTGTGCAAATATTGTCCTTCGCGTTTACGTCAGGTTTAATCAATTCGGTCAATGATAATTGATTAAAATGAACCTTTGTTTTACCCCTATTAAGGTAGCTATCGTGCAGGAGAATAAATTCACCACTAGCTTGGTGAAATTGCACATCGAGTTCTATACCATCACAACCTTGTAAAATGGCTTGCTCAAACGCCAACAGCGAGTTTTCTCGAAACTCACCACTGGCACCTCGATGGGCAATGATTTGCATCTTAGCTAATGTTAACTATCAAGCAGTAAAGCCACATGCTAAAGCTTAGGCACTATCTGCTGATTTAAGTAAATCAGCATAATGTTCACCCAGGCGTGTCACCGTTTCAGGTCCCGCTTGCTGATTAAACTTCACCATATTAGGTGCAAAGGTGGTAACGACCGTAGATCCCAGTTTAAATCGACCCATTTCAGCGCCTTTCTCTAAAGTTATCGCAGCCGCACCCTCGGCTGGATATTGCCAGCGAAATACATCTTTACCAGCCGGTGGTGTAATCGTACCAGCCCAAACAGTTTCAATGCTGGCAACAATAGTGGCACCGACAAGTACCATTGCCATTGGGCCGTGCGCGGTATCAAAAATGGTCACGACACGTTCATTGCGAGCGAATAAATTAGGGACATTATTGGCCGTTAACGGGTTTACGGAAAAAAGCTCGCCAGGCACATAAATCATTTCTCTTAAGGTGCCAGTCATGGGCATATGAATGCGGTGATAATCTTTCGGCGCAAGATAAATACAGGAAAACTCACCGTCTTGGAAAGGAGCTGCTGTTGCTTTATCGCCACCAAGTAAGGTTTCTAGACTGTAGTTAAAGCCTTTTGCTTGAATAAGTTGCCCTTGGTCAATAGGGCCTTGTTGACTGATGGCACCATCAACCGGGTAACAAATAGTATTAGAATCTTGGATAATGGGGCGAGCGCCTTCTGCAAGTTCGCGAGTGAAAAAATCGTTAAAGGTTTTAAAGTCTGTCGGTTGCTTTAATTTAGCTTCCGCCATATTGATATCATAGGCCTTGATGAAATAGCTGATGGCCTTAGTGGTCAGCCAGCCCGCTTCGGCGGCGGCAAATTTACCAACAAGTCGAGAAATGGCGTGTTTTGGCATCAGATACTGCAAAGCGATTTTCAATTTATTAATTAACACTGTTTTTCCTTAATTTTTCATTTTACTGATTTAATCGTTAAAGCGTGAGGTCAAGGTATTGTCACCTAAACTTGCTAATATTTTTTGAAAACTGGCTAAACGCTCGGGGTAAATTTTGCCAGCCTCTTTCGCGGCAATTAATGCACAGCCAGGGTCATTTTGGTGTTTACAGTCACGAAACTTGCAGGTACCTAAGTACGAGTCGAACTCGATAAAACCATTACTCACTTGTGCTGGTGATAAATGCCATAAACCAAATTCTCGAATGCCCGGTGAGTCAATAAGGTCGCCGCCTTGTTCAAAATGATATAATCGTGCCACGGTAGTCGTGTGCTGTCCTAGCCCTGAGTTTTCGGACACTATTTTCGTCATTACGCCTAATTCAGGCATCAAGGTGTTAGTAAGTGTTGACTTACCGACTCCTGACTGGCCAACGAAAACGCTGGTGTGTTGGCTAAGTTGTAATTTTAATTCTTCAATACCTTCACCGGTTTCGTTACTAACATAAGTCACGTGATAACCAATGTTGCGGTAAATATTAAGCTGATTTTCAATAGCTTCACGATTGCTGTCATCGAGTAAGTCGACTTTATTCAATAAGATGACTGGGGTAATGCCGGTTTGCTCGGCCGCGACTAAGTAACGATCAATAATATCGGCATTAAAAGCAGGTAATACGGAAGAAACAATCAGTATTTGACTAATGTTGGCAGCAATCGGCTTTACACCGTCATAAACATCAGGGCGACTGAGTACTGAGTCACGCTCGTGCACAGCTTCAATAACACCAGAAATACTGTGTTGCGTTTCTTTGCCTTTGCGCCAAAGTACTTTGTCACCACAAACTAAAGAAGTAATGCTGCGACGTAAATTACAGCGAAAAATTTCACCATCGCTACTTTCTACATCGGCATGCTGGCCAAAGCGACTGATGACAATACCATTTTCGGCGGCAGCGAGTTCATCATCTTGCCATTGTACTTTTTCTGTCGATTTGCGTAACTTTTTACTTTGGTTCGCTTTAATCTGTCTTGCTTGACCTTTAGTTAATTTTTTGGCTTTAGCCACAAGTTATTCTCATTTTATGTTAACTCAGCATCGGTATGTAGATAACCGAAAAATAATTTTAATCGTGTTAGATTCTGACGTATTATATACCCAAGTAGTGCTTAAATGCATGTGTAATTGTGTCTTTTACCGACGCACTCTCTGTGGTTTATCTGCTAATATATAGCAATTTGATGAACTGTAATTAACCTAGGAATAACAATGAGCGCTAACGATAGCAATTTAATTTGGTTAGATTTAGAAATGACCGGTCTTGAGCCGAGTACTGATGTTATCTTAGAAATTGCCACGATAATTACCGATAGCCAGCTTAATATTTTAGCAGAAGGTCCAGTGTTTGCTATTCATCAAAGTGACGAGGTCTTAAATAATATGAGTCCGTGGTGTATAGAGCATCATGGCCGCTCAGGGTTGACGCAAAGGTGTCGAGAAAGTAGCACCTCTCTAGCGCAAGCAAGTGCTGAAACCTTGGCTTTTTTTCAGCATTACGTCGCAAAAGGTAAATCCCCTATGTGCGGTAATAGCATCGGGCAAGATCGACGCTTTATTAATAAGTACATGCCAGAGTTTGAAGATTACTTTCATTATCGCAATCTCGATGTCAGTACGGTAAAAGAGTTGGCGCGTCGTTGGAAGCCAGAAGTGCTAGATTTAGTGGTAAAAACAGGCGCACATTTAGCTTTAGATGATATTCGCGAATCGATTGCCGAATTAAAAATCTATCAGCAACATTTCTTTCAATTGTAATTGTTGCTAAATGAGTTAAAGGTTTATCAAGAGACGCAGTAGCGTCTTTTTTTTTAGAAATAACTTGCAGGTCAGATCAGTATATTTAACAATCAGCTATCATTTTAAAAGTCATTAGTAAGGGATAGTTATGGCCAATCGCTTTAGTCGGGTCGTTAACAAGATTAAAAAGTTACCGAAAGTATGCCATTCGTTCTTATTGACGCGATTGTTTTGCTCACAGGTTAAATATGCCCGCACCTCAAAGGTTACTATTCTTGAAATAGAGCCACAACAAGTTAAGTTGCACATGG
>JBFJQB010000006.1:0-41480 GCA_041616855.1 Cognaticolwellia sp.
ACGGTCAAGGTTTAAAGCGATAGCAAAGCGATTGCCAGGAAGTTCAATCATCTCACCTTGCATTACGTCTGCAAGGCCATGAATACGAATGATACCATCTGTTACAGAAACGATAGTACCTTCATTACGAGCTTCACTAACCACGTCAAACTGTTCAATACGACTCTTGATCAGTTCAGCGATTTCAGTGGAATTCAGTTGCATGCTCTGTTCCCCGTTAGGATTGCATTGTTGTTGCTAAGCGGCTCAGTTTACCTCGTACAGAACCATCTATTACCATATCACCAGCTTTTATTACCAAGCCAGAGACTACGTTTGCATCAATTGCACAATTAAGTTTTACTTTTCGAGCCAAACGCTTTTCAAGCGCAGCGCATAATGTAGTTTCTTGTTCTGCTGTTAATTTAACAGCAGAAGTTACATCCACAGATAACGTTTTCTCATGTTCAGCTTTTAATTCGCTAAACTGAGCAGCAACCTGTGGTAGCACCAATAAACGTTGATTTTCAGCCATCACTTTAATTAAGTTTTGGCCATTGCTATCAAGTTGAACATCACAGACTTTCAAAAAAATGTCTTGTGCTTGCTCTACCGACGCACCACCAGAAAGATAATCTCTAATGGTGTTATCGTTAGCAACTTCTGCAGCGAAAACTAGCATTTCTAACCAGCTGTCTACTGCATTTGCTTCAATAGCAAAATCAAACGCCGCTTTAGCGTAGGGACGAGCGATGGTTGTCAATTCAGACATAAGCTCATTTCCCTCTAAAGTTCAGCTACAAGTTTATCTAAAATGTCGCTATGTACTGCGGCATCAATTGAACGCTCAAGAATTTTCTCGGCACCGGCTACTGCAAGAATAGCCACTTGTTGGCGCAATTCTTCTTTAGCTTGGTTACGTTCAGTATCTATTTCTGCATGACCAGACGCTAAGATTTTTTCTTTCTCAGCTTGTGCTTTAGCTGCAGCTTCTTCAATTATTTGAGCTTCACGCTTTTTAGCAGCTTCTACAATGCCAGCTGCTTGCGCTTTAGCGTCTTTTAATTGTGCTGTAGCCTTTTCTTGAGCAAGCTCAAGGTCTTTCGCGGCACGGTCTGAAGCAGCAAGACCATCAGCAATAATTGCTTGACGGGCTTCAATGGCACCAATAAGTGGTGGCCATACATACTTCATACAAAAAACTACGAATACGAAAAATGCTATTAATTCACCAATAAATGTGGCATTAACGTTCATTTGTGTACCCCTCTAATAGTTATCATGGTTAAAAAAAATAATTAAATAAATTAACCAATTTTAACGAATAGGATGTATAGACCCATTGCAACACCAATGATTGCAATTGCATCAATTAAACCTGCCACGATGAACATTTTTACTTGAAGTTGTGGCGCTAGTTCAGGTTGACGAGCAGCAGATTCTAAGAATTTACCACCTAATAAACCAAAACCAATAGCCGTACCTAAAGCACCTAAACCAATAAGTAGTGCTGCAGCGACATAAAGTAAACCTACGTTTTCCATATCTATCTCCGATATTAAAGTTAAAGTTAAAAAATTTGTATTTCAGGTAATAACCTGTAATTAGTGATCTTCGTGAGCCAAACTTAAGTAAACAATGGTTAGCGTCATAAAAATAAATGCTTGTAATGGGATAACCAACAAGTGGAAAGCAGCCCATACAAAATGTAATGGCAATTGGAATACACCAACTGTCGCAATTAGGATAAATATCAATTCACCGGCATATAAGTTACCAAACAAACGTAAAGCCAGTGATAATGGACGAGCCAATAATGTCACTATCTCTAATAAAAAGTTCACTGGATATAAAGACCAATGACCAAAAGGTTGAGTTGTTAGCTCTTTGATAAAGCCACCAATACCTTTAACTTTGATTGAGTAATATATAATTAACCAGAAAACACCTAAAGCTAATGCCAATGTCATATTGATATCAGTCGTCGGGACTGCTTTCATATAATTAACACCAACTAATTCAAATGCCTTTGGAATTAAATCAACCGGTACCCAATCCATCGCGTTCATTAACAACACCCAAACAAAAATGGTTAATGCTAACGGGGCGATAACAGGATTTTTACCGTGAAAAGTACTCTTTACGCTGTCATCGACAAACTCAACGATAATTTCAACAGCACATTGTAATTTTCCTGGTACACCCGTCGTTGATTTTTTAGCAACTGAGCGAAATATAGTAAGAAAAACTAAGCCTAAAAACACCGACCAACCAAGTGTATCAAGATGCACGGTCCAAAAACCCTCACCGACTGATAAATTGGTTAAATGGTGTTTAATATATTCTTGGCTGGTTAGTTCAGCACCTGCAGACATATTAATATTCCTAATGATTAAAGTTTAAAGTTTAAAAAATCTAATGTTTTATAAAAAACGGGGTAAATAAAGGCATCGCCAATATCAAACCAAAACTTGTAAAAAATGGTACCGGCTCAATCACTAAAAACTTAAATGCTAAAGTAAATAAAACTGCCGTTAATACCAATTTAATTTTTGCACCACTATTAAATGACGCCATCACTTTTTGTGATGATCTTGCTCCTGCATATCTAAACGCTTTATGAGCAAAGACAAAATTAGGGATTATGATAACAACTCCACCTGCAATTGCTGATTGAGCGTACGATAATCCCCAAATAAAATATGTAACTACACTGCAAGTTAACGCGATGATTATCGCAATCAATATTTGCTTAAAAGCAAATTGTCTTCCTGGTTTAGCCAACTCATTATGAATATATAAACTCACCAGAAACTCCATACGATATTTTTCGTAATACTTACAGTTTTTTAAAGATATATTTTCATCTTTAAAAAGCCGACGCAAGTATACTTAATTACAGCGCTAATGCAACAAAATAGGGCGTCTCTTGCCGAGATAATCTGCTAAACATAACGCTATCTGATGAAATTACCTCGAATGTTAAAGCGATTATTAATCGCTTTAACTATGAATCAGCAAAGTGAATATAAAAAAGGAATAAAGTAAGTAATTTACTCTTGGTAAAGGTTACTTACTTTAAAGATAGGCGTTAAAATGAATTGAATCGTGAAACAATGCCATCGAGTTCTGATAAATCACTGTAAGATATAACTAATTTACCTTTACCTTTCTTATTGTGCGATATACTGACGTTTGAGCCTAATTTTTCCGATAAGTTTTGCTCTAATGCCTTGGTATTAGGATCTACTGGCTTTTCGACAATTTCTTTAGCGGGCTGTTGAACTTTTTTAATAAGCGCTTCTGTTTCGCGAACATTAAGCTCTTTCGCTACCACAATACGGGCGGTATTGGTTTGAATATCATTATCTAACGCTAATAATGCTCTAGCATGGCCCATTTCAATATCGCCATGCTCAAGTAAGGTTTTAACTTCACTGTTGAGGTTATTTAAACGCAATAAGTTCGTCACGGCCGTTCTTGACTTACCGACCGCATCAGCCACTTCTTGGTGGGTCAATTCAAATTCTATTAATAAACGCTCTAATGCGATGGCTTCCTCCATGGCATTTAAATCTTCACGTTGAATATTTTCAATTAAAGCAATTGCAACTGCGGCTTCATCAGGCACATGTTTGATTAAACACGGTACTAAGTCTAATTCGGCAAGTTGAGCGGCACGCCAACGACGTTCACCCGCAATAATTTCATAACTGTGCTCACTAACCGGACGCACAACAATCGGTTGGATGATACCTTGTGATTTAATCGAGTTAGATAGATCATCTAAGGCTTCAGCCGACATGTCTTTGCGTGGCTGATACTTACCTGGGTGCAATTGTTCAATGGGTAAATTTTGTAATTCTGCATTTTTGTTTGTTGGCTCTGATTTATCACCAGTATTTTCTGCTGAATCATCTGCCGGTTTTGTTAATAAGGCATCAAGACCGCGACCTAGACCTCTGCGTTTTGTTTGACTCATGATATTCCTTATTTTTGCTCAGTAGTTGCTTGCGGCGTAGGTTGTTTTTTTTGTTCTGCACGGCGTAAAATTTCACCGGCTAAAGCAAGATAAGCTTTCGCACCTGTTGACGATTTATCGTAATACATCACCGGCGCGCCAAAACTAGGCGCTTCTGCCAAACGAACGTTACGTGGAATAACGGTACGATAAACTTTGTCACCAAAGTGACGTTTTAATTGTTCAGAAACATCGTTAGCTAAGCGGTTACGAGGATCGTACATCGTACGTAAAATACCCTCGATGTGCAGTTTACCATTCACCACTGTGGTTAATTGTGAAATGGTATCCATCAGTGCTGTTAACCCTTCCAAGGCATAATATTCGCACTGCATTGGCACCAATACAGAGTCTGCTGCGGTCATAGCATTTACAGTTAACATATTTAGCGAGGGAGGGCAGTCGATGATAATAAAGTCGTAATCTTTTCTGACTTTCGACAAAGCATTCTTTAAGCGATGTTCGCGGGAATACACTTCCATTAATTTGATTTCAGCTGCAGTGACATCACTATTAGCGGCAATAAGATCATAAACACCTGCGGTGTTTCTACAAACCACTTCATCAAAGGGACGTTCTTCGATAAGCAATTCAAAGCACGTTGCCGGTACGTCATACTTATCGATACCACTACCCATAGTAGCGTTACCTTGGGGATCAAGATCAATCAATAAAACTTTACGTTTAGTTGCTGCAAGTGAAGCAGCCAGATTGACTGAGGTTGTCGTTTTACCGACACCACCTTTTTGATTTGCAACCGCGATTATTTTTCCCACAGGATCCTCAAATACTTTCTGATCAAAAGCTTATTATTATTTATGATTTAACTAATTCAATCAAATGGCGTTCGCCTTCTAACTGAGGAACAACAATAATGTGACTATCTACCACTGATATATTGCTCGGTAATGCCGAGATCTCGTCGTTAGGGTAAAGTCCTTTCAATGCCAAAAATCTACCGTGTTCAACACTAACTAAATGTTCACACCATGTCACCATATCAATTAATGATGAAAATGCTCTACTTAGCACACCGTCAAATGGTTGTTCTGGAATATATTGTTCAACACGTGATTTAACTGGCGTAACATTGTCTAGTTTCAATTGAAAAACAACCTGTCTTAAAAAAGTGATTCTTTTTCCTAAACTGTCTAATAATACAAAATTTCGATCAGGATACAAGATAGCAAGTGGAATTCCTGGTAAACCCGGACCGGTGCCCACGTCAATAAATGATTGTCCTTTAAGTAACGAGCCAACCATCAGGCTATCCATGATATGTTTTACAACCATATCTTTAGGATCACGTATTGAGGTTAAATTGTATGCCTTATTCCATTTATTTAATAGTTCAACATATTGGATAAGTAGAGAAATTTGCTCTGTTGAAACCTCAAGCGAGGTTTCTTTGATCAGAGCAGTGAGCTGGTCAGATAATGTCATTAGGCGCAATCTTAATTTTATGCTGGCTATTTAAGCAGTTTTACGTAATAAGCCATGTTTTTTCAGATAAACCAATAATAACGAAATTGCGGCTGGAGTAATACCAGAAATACGTGATGCTTTGCCAATAGTTTCAGGGCGCGCATCAGAAAGCTTAGCAACTACCTCATTCGATAAACCAGATATTTGAGTAAAGTCAAAGTCCATTGGGATCATAGTATTTTCATGACGCTTCTTCTTTGCGATCTCATCGAGCTGTCGATCTATGTAACCGGCATATTTTATTTGAATTTCAACTTGTTCAGCCGCTTGTTCATCAGCCAATTTGGGTCCTAAACCTTCAATCGACACTAAATCTTCATAACGCACTTCTGGGCGTCGCACGAGATCTTCTAAACTGTTTTCACGGCTTAATGAAGTTTTCAGTAATTCGTTAACCTTAGCAACTGCAGGATGATCTTTCTGTAACCATGTGGAACGTAAACGCTGACGTTCTTGTTCAACGTTTTCCATTTTTTCATTAAAGCGTTGCCAGCGTTGATCATCAACTAAACCAAGTGAACGACCTTTTTCAGTTAAACGTATATCGGCATTGTCTTCACGCAATAATAATCGATATTCTGCGCGAGAGGTAAACATACGGTACGGTTCTTTAGTGCCTAAGGTCGCTAAATCATCAATAAGAACGCCCATGTAAGCTTGATCTCTGGTTAATATCAGCTCTTCTTTGCCTTGTACTCTAGCCGCCGCATTAGTTGCTGCAACAAGCCCTTGAGCACCGGCTTCTTCATAACCGGTAGTACCATTGATTTGCCCCGCAAAATAAAGGTTTTCAACAAACTTACTTTCTAAGGTCTGTTTTAAATCACGAGGATCGAAGAAGTCATATTCAATGGCATAACCTGGTCGAGTGATATGGGCATTTTCAAAACCTTTGATCGATCTCACCAGCTCCATTTGCACATCAAATGGCAAGCTAGTAGAAATACCATTAGGATAAATCTCATGGGTATTTAACCCCTCTGGCTCAACAAATATTTGATGGCTATCTTTTTCAGCAAAGCGATGAATTTTGTCTTCTATTGAAGGACAATATCGTGGCCCAATACCTTCGATAACACCAGTATACATAGGAGAACGGTCTAAACCTGATTGAATAATCTCGTGAGTTTTTTTGTTGGTATGGGTAATAAAACACGATATTTGTTCTGGATGATCATTCACTGAACCCATATACGAAAATACTGGACGAGGATCATCACCAGGTTGTTCGGCCATGACCGAAAAATCAAGTGTTCTCGCATCTAAGCGTGGAGGCGTACCTGTTTTTAAACGATCAATTCTAAAAGGCATATCACGTAAACGAGCAGCAAGGTTCACACTCGCAGGATCACCTGCTCTACCACCTTGGTAATTATTCATACCGATATGGATCTGACCCGCTAGGAATGTACCAACGGTTAACACAACGCTTTTCGCTTTAAACTTCAAGCCCATTTGAGTTGATACGCCTACGATCTTATTGTTTTCGAGAATAAGATCATCACAGGGCTGTTGAAATATTGTTAAATTTTCTTGGTTTTCTAAGTAGTTACGAACAAAGTTTCGATATAAATTTCTATCGGCTTGTATTCGGGTAGCACGTACGGCAGGGCCTTTGCTGGCATTTAAAGTTCTAAATTGGATCGCTGCATGGTCAGCGGCTGTCGCCATTAATCCACCAAGAGCATCAATTTCTTTCACCAAATGACCTTTGCCAATACCGCCTATGGCAGGGTTACACGACATTTGCCCAAGGGTATCAATGTTGTGAGTCAACAATAATGTTTTACAGCCCATGCGCGCTGCTGCAAGTGACGCTTCTGTACCAGCATGACCACCACCAACAACAATTACGTCATAAGACTCTTGATACCACATAAATTACTGACCTTTGTTTATTTCAATTTAAAAATTAAGAGCGATATTTTAGCGCTTTTTTGTCTGAAGGGGAATGATCTAATTTACGAAAAGATCGTAGTGTGATCCTTAAATAATATATAAAGATCTATTTAAAGATCTTATTATTATTACTTATTAGGATCGTTGTTTTCTGTTGATAAGTGCTTTTTAGCTATATAAAACAATAAATTAATACCTAGGTTTACTTGTGATCAAACCTTGATCAACTCACTTATATCCTTTGATCAAAACTGCTAGTTATCCACAAGGAAAATAAATCATATTTATATACACTGAATAATAATATTAAATTAATAGCTTTTGCCCATAGTTATCCACATAGGGCGGTTTTTTAGTGTTTGTTTGTTAATAACTTATGCGTAAGTCGCTTATAGATGATCTTTGTTTTCATTTAGCCAAGCTTGAGATCGCTCTTCTGGATCAATATCTTCACTCATATCTAAGGTTATTAAAGGGAGTATCTCTTTACATCCCTTTGATAATAGTAGTTTATTTAAGTTTTTTGCTGCAAAACAAAACGTATCGTAACTTGAATCGCCGATACCGATCGTGAGAAATTTGACTGAGGATAGATCTTGATCCGTTTTTTCAAGATCTGCGGCGAATGCTGCAATATTGTCGGGGTAGTCTCCAGCTCCGTGCGTCGAAGTACAAATCAACCAAGTTTGATTTTCGCTGGTTATTTGAGCAAATTCAGGTTGGAAATGCAGTTGAACTTGATGGCCAAGTGCTACTAACGTTTCTTCACAAGCCTCGGCAACATATTCTGAGCCTCCCAACATACTGCCAACAATTATTTGAAATGAGCTCATTAACGCTTCCTATCACTAAAATTTAAAGGGTGTTTAAAATGTTTTTTTTATTTTCCGATGCAAAAAGAGGAGAATATTTGGCTTAATAAGTCGTCATTAGTAAATTCGCCGGTGATCTTATTCAGCTCTTCTTGGCAAAAGCGTAACTCTTCAGCCAATATTTCGCCGGCAACATACGACTCAAGTTGTTCTAAACCGATTTCTAAGTGTTGATGAGCTTGCTCCAGAGCGACTAGGTGGCGTCGTCGGGCCATAAAGCCGCCTTCGGTGCTACCTTGATAGCCCATGATATGTTTAAGGTGCTCTGTAAGCGCTGTAACGCCTGAGCCAGTTTTTGCTGACAGTGTTACTGTTGGTATCGCGTTTAATTCACTGTAACCAGTTTTTGCTTGGCTAATATCGGCTTTATTTCTGATCACGGTTAAACCAATATTGCTAGGTAACTTTTCAAAAAATTCCGGCCAGACTGATTTGGGATCGCTTGTTTCATCATGCGAAGAATCAATCATTAGCAGAACACGGTCTGCTTGTTTGATCTCTTGCCATGCACGTTCAATACCTATTTGCTCTACTTTATCAGCGCTTTCACGTAAACCTGCGGTATCGATAATATGTAGCGGCATGCCATCAATATGGATTTGCTCAGACAAGACATCACGCGTAGTACCTTCAATGTCAGTGACAATGGCGCTTTCTTTCCCACTTAATGCATTGAGTAAACTTGATTTACCGGCGTTAGGGCGACCAGCGATAACAACCCGCATGCCTTCTCGAATAATGCTACCTTGCTGTGCTTTATTTTTTACATCTGCGACTTGGGCAATGATGGCTTTTAAGTCGTTCACCACTTTTTCGTCAGCAAGAAAGTCAATTTCTTCTTCGGGGAAGTCAATAGCGGCTTCAACGTACATGCGCAAATGTATGGTGTCATTAACCATTTGATGGACAAGTTTAGAAAAGTCACCTTGTAAGGAATGTAGTGCACAACGTGCGGCTTGCTCTGAGCTAGAGTTAATTAAATCGGCAATGGCTTCTGCCTGCGTTAAATCTAGTTTGTCATTGAGAAAAGCTTGTTCACTAAATTCGCCAGGGCCAGCCATACGAACATTTGGTAGCGCTAAAATTACTTTCAGCAACATGTCTAAAATAATTGGTCCACCATGGCCTTGTAGCTCGAGAACATCTTCGCCTGTAAAGGAATTTGGGCCTTTAAAATAAAGTGCAATACCTTGATCTAGGGCTTGGCCCGATTGATCTTTAAAGGTTAAATACTCTGCTTTTCTTAATTCTGGCACTTTACCTAAGATAGCGAGAGCGACATTTTTAACTTCAGGGCCTGAAACTCTGATGATACCAACGCCGCCTCTACCTGGGGCAGTAGCTTGTGCAGCTATGGTTTCTTTTTGGCTTGATGAAAAAGCAAGGTTGGTCATGACATGTTCTCAGTTAACGGTAAATTATCTTAATTGGCGATATTATAAACCGTTAACTATGCGGTGGAAATGCGCAGAGAGTTATTGTTTTATCATTGGTGGTTTAGAGAGGGTTGGCAGTTAACACTTAAGCTAAATTTCAGCGAAAAAAAAAGGTAGCCTAGGCTACCTTTTTACGGAACAAAAATTACTTTATTTTGCTTTGGCTTTTTCGATGCCCGAGAATATTATTTTCATTTGTACAATGGAAATAATGTTACTGACTAACCAGTAAAGTACTAAGCCTGATGGGAACCAGAAAAAGAACACTGTGAACATAACCGGCATATATTGCATTATTTTTTGTTGCATAGGATCTTGTACGGTCATTGGTTGCATCTTTTGCATAATGAACATACTGATCCCCATTAATATCGGTAAAATGTAGAATGGGTCTTGTGCTGATAGATCTTGAATCCACAACATAAATGGTGCATGACGTAATTCAACACTCTCCAAAAATACCCAATATAATGCTAAGAATATCGGCATTTGGATAATTAATGGCAAACAACCACCAGCAGGATTCACTTTTTCTTTACGATAAAGTTCCATCATAGCTTGCGACATTTTTTGTTTGTCATCGCCAAAACGTTCTTTTAGCTGCGTCATTTTAGGTTGAAGTGCACGCATTTTAGCCATTGAAGTATATTGCGCTTTTGTTAAAGGATACATAGCACCTTTGACGATAAGCGTAATGATGATGATCGCCACACCCCAGTTAGTGACAATAGATTGAATTTTTATTAGTAGCCAGAATAACGGTTGGCTGATCATAAATAAAAAGCCGTAGTCGATAGTCAGATCTAGATTTTCTTCAATGCTTTCTAATACGTCTTGATCTTTCGGCCCGACATAAAATGTTGCTGAGGTAATTGCACTACTGTTTGGCTCTATGGTTATTGCCGGAGCTTTAAAGCCGATTACTGCGTCTTTGTTTTTTGAGTAGCGAGTATACAATTGATTATCAGCTGACTTCTCAGGTACCCATGCAGAAACAAAGTAGTGTTGTAACATGGCAATCCAACCACCTTGGGTTGTAACATTTAGGTTCTTTTCTGCGATATCATCAAAGTCATATTTTTCGTAGACATCTTCTGTTGTGGAATACGCTGCACCTTTATAAGTCGGAATTAAACCGCTACCACTGTCAATTAAAGAGGTTTGCTTAAGTTGTGCGTACATTTGTACACTTGCCGGAGTGCTAGCGTTGTTGGCAATGATATATTCAACATTAATTGCATAGCTATCGTGGTTAAGGGTAAAACGCTTAGTAACAGATAAACCGGCATGATCAACATAATTTAAATCAATCACTAATGGTTCATTGGCTTTTGACTGATACGATGTTGCGTTGGTTTGATAAATTGGACGACCTGGGATAACACGGTCTAAACCTTGTGCGCCAGTTAAACCACTTTGCGCGACATAACGGTCACGGTCATTGCGTAAAATAGTATAAGGTACGCCGTTACCTTGTTCGGTGTCGAATTTAAATAATTTTGCTTCAACAATATCACCACCGTTGGTATCAATTTTTAGTGATAAAACATCGTTGGTTACCGAAATTAGCGTGGCGCTGGCTACTTTGGTTTTATTGACAATAGACGTTGCTGTAGCTGATGATTCAGGAACAAATTCGCCGTTATTATTGCTTGGAGTTGTTTGTTGAGATACTGCTGGTTGCTCAATAACAGGAGCATTGTCTGTTTGCCATTGACTAAATAGCAAATAGGTAACAACCATAAGCGCAATAAAAAGAAAACTGCGTTGTGATTCCATAATGTCTTATTTCTCTTTTTTTGATAGTGGCACGGGATCATGTCCTCCCGCATTGAGTGGGTGGCATTTTAGTATACGTTTGCCTGCTAACCAACAACCTTTTATCACACCAAAGCGATTTATTGCTTCTATGGCATAAAAAGAGCACGTTGGTGTAAATCTGCAATGGGGTCCGAGCAATGGGCTAAGCCAACGCTGGTAAGCTTTTACTAGCGTAATAGCTATTTTTTGTGGCGTTGAATTATTTTTCGCCATATTTTTTCCAATTGCTGATTAATTTCTTTATTTTCGAGCTTGTCAGTGCCAGATTTTACCATAACAACCATATCGATATGGGGGAGGTTATGTTGATTTAAACGGAAGCTTTCACGAATTTGTCGTTTAATACGATTACGTTGAACAGCTAATTTAACCCGTTTTTTAGCAATGGCTAGACCGAGACGGTTTTTATTATCAGAATTTGGGGTGACGAGTATGGTGATGTGGCTAGAGCCAAAACGAAGAGGTTTTGTAAAAACAGCTTGAAATTGACCGGGAGTCAACAAACGTGACTCCCGATTAAATTCATAAGTAACCATAGCGGTTACTATTCCTTTAACTTAAGTTGCAAGTTAAAAGATTAAGCACTAAGGCTTGCGCGGCCTTTAGCACGACGACGTGCAATTACTGCACGACCGTTTTTCGTAGCCATGCGAGCACGGAAGCCATGGTTGCGCTTACGCTTTAATACACTAGGTTGAAATGTTCTTTTCATTACGCTAATCCGTCTGTTGTTGTTGCCCTGGCAAAACAGCCTTCATGAGCACACTGGGTCTAAAAATGAGGCGAAATTCTATATAGAGAATGATACTTTGTCAATGCTTATTAACTAGCTATTTTAAAAAGATCGTTCACGGATCGTCCTGATCAAAAAATATATCCACAGTTTTATAACAATTAAATGTTTTTATTGCGAATAACTTCGAGTTTTCTGGTAATAATTAATTAGTATATGGAATTATTTTTAGCATTAATTCGCTATTAGTAAATAGCGATGTACCTAATTTCATTGGATTTAAGAAAAAAAATTGAAAATAAAATCAAATTAATGAAAAGTCAATATTGATGTTGTGGATAACTATAGTGATAATAGGCTAATTATAAAAATTAATTTTTACTGTTCTGTTTTTCTCCCGTTGATTTTTGCGGTTTATTAAAATGCAGGAAGCACAGTATTTACCAGGAGTCGGTTGTTGGATCATTCACTTTGGCAAAAATGTTTGTCTGTTCTACAAGAAGAATTGCCCGCACAACAATTTAGTATGTGGATACGCCCACTGCAATGCGTGATAACAGACAATATAATGACCTTATATGCGCCAAATCGTTTTGTTTTGGACTGGGTCAGAGATAAATATGTCAATCGTATTAACGAGCTTGTAAGTATGCAAGATACTGCAAATCCACCGTTGTTACGCTTTGATGTCGGCAGTATTCCTGCACAAAAATCAAATATCGAAAATAGTATTAGCCAAATACAACCTAATACTCGCGCATCAAATAAAGAAACGTCAGCGCCAGAAAGCAATTTACCTAAAACCACCAATATTCGGGTAAAATATACCTTTGATAATTTTGTTGAAGGTAAATCAAATCAACTAGCACGTGCAGCAGCGTCGCAAGTCGCTGACAACCCTGGTGCGGCTTATAACCCTTTATTTATCTATGGCGGTACCGGCCTAGGTAAAACGCATTTATTACATGCGGTCGGTAATGGTATTTTACTGAATAAGCCCAATGCAAAAATTGCCTATATGCATTCAGAGCGCTTTGTTCAAGATATGGTAAGGGCGTTGCAAAACAACGCCATGGAAAAATTTAAACAGTATTATCGCTCAGTTGATGCATTACTAATTGATGATATTCAATTTTTTGCTGGTAAAGATCGCACGCAAGAAGAATTTTTCCATACTTTCAATGCGTTGCTTGAAGGTAATCAACAAATCATTTTAACCAGTGACCGCTACCCTAAAGAAGTTGACGTTGAAGACCGATTAAAATCACGTTTTGGCTGGGGCTTGACCATTGCTATTGAGCCGCCAGAATTAGAAACACGTGTTGCTATTTTGAAGCGAAAAGCAGAAGAAAGTCATATCAACTTAGCTGACGAAGTCGCTTTTTTCATTGCCAAACGCTTACGCTCCAATGTGAGAGAATTAGAAGGAGCCTTGAATAGGGTGATCGCTAATGCTAATTTTACTGGTCGAGCCATCACCATTGATTTTGTCAGGGAAGCTTTGCGTGATTTATTAGCATTACAAGATAAATTAGTCACCATTGATAATATTCAACGCACCGTCGCAGAATATTATAAGATTAAAGTTGCAGATTTACTTTCTAAGCGAAGAAACCGCTCTGTAGCTAGACCTCGGCAAATTGCAATGGCATTATCTAAAGAGCTAACTAATCATAGCTTACCAGAAATTGGTGACGCCTACGGTGGCCGGGATCACACGACAGTATTGCATGCTTGTCGTAAGGTAAAAGCTTTACGTGAAGAATCTCACGATATAAAAGAAGATTATTCAAATTTAACACGAACATTGTCATCATAATAATAAGTAAGTTAAAAGCGAGTCAGAAATGAAATTTTCATTGAATAGAGAATTACTATTGAAGCCGTTGTTATTGGTTTCTGGTGCTGTAGAGAGAAAAAGTACTTTACCTATTTTAGGTAATATACTTTTTGATGTAAGTGGGCAATCACTTACCTTGACAGCTACTGATTTAGAATTAGAGATGGTGGCATATGCGACTGTAGATAATCATGCAGAAGATGGAAAAGTCACTATTCCTGCCCGTAAGTTACTCGATATTTGTAAGAGTTTACCCGATGATTCGATGTTAACTTTCGAATCTGATAATGATGTTATTAAAATTAGTACGGGTCGTAGTAAATATTCACTTTCAACGTTACCTGCCAGTGACTTTCCAAATATTGAACAATGGAAAGGTGATGTAGAATTCAAATTATTAAAATCTGAATTATTACGCTTAATTGAAAGTACACACTTTTCGATGGCAAACCAAGATGTCCGATATTATTTAAATGGTATGTCGATAGAAACCGAAGGCCATGAAATACGCTCCGTTGCGACCGATGGTCATCGCTTAGCTATTTGTAAAATTTCTAACCAAGATCTTCAGTTACCAGCACGACAAGTCATTGTACCTCGTAAAGGTATTTTAGAAATTATTCGCTTACTAGACCCTGTTGATGAAGCTGTACAAGTGTTTTTAGGTTCTAATCATATTCGCATTATTGATAGTGAATTCTCTTTTACCAGTAAGCTTGTTGACGGGCGATTTCCTGATTATCGTCGTGTTCTACCCCGAAATGGCGACAAAATACTTAATGCCAACAAAGATGAGCTTAGACAAGTGTTGTCTCGTGCCTCTATTTTATCCAATGAAAAATTTAAAGGTGTACGGCTCAACTTTGCCAGCACAGAATTAAAGATTACGGCGAATAACCCTGAGCAAGAACAAGCTGAAGAGGTGATTGAGATTAATTTCCCTTACGAGGAAGTTGAGATTGGATTCAATGTTAGTTATGTCTTAGATGTATTAAATGCTATTAAAGAAACAGATGTTAAATTCACCTTAGCGGATGCTAATAGCAGTGTTGTCATCGAAGGTGGTGAATCTGGAGAAGCCTTGTACGTTGTTATGCCTATGCGACTGTAATGAGTATTGGTAAATTAATTGTTCAAGACTTACGTAATATAGAAAGTGTTTCGGTAGAATTACATTCAGATTTAAACTTTATTATTGGTGATAACGGTAGCGGTAAAAGTAGTTTATTAGAGGCGATATTTTATTTAGGGCACGGAAAATCATTTCGTAGTTCGAAAGTTGAAAATTTGCTTCAGCATAACAAAACTGCTTTTACGGTTAGTGCGAAAACCAATAAAGATTGTCAAATGGGTGTACGCAAACTTTTTCAAGGGCAAAGTGCCACTAATACTGAAATCAGAATAAATGGCGAAAAGCAGACAAAGTTTTCTGTTTTGGCAAAAAATATAGCTGTACAAGTGATTACACCAGAAAGTTTTAAAATTTTTTTTGGTGGTCCAAAACAAAGAAGAAGGTTTATTGATTTAGGATTGTTTCACGTGAAACATTCTTTTTCAGACCATTGGAAAGAGTTCTCTCGAATTCTTAAACAGCGTAATGCTTGTTTAAGAAGTAAAGCAACCGGTAGAACATTAGATTATTGGACCGACATCTTTGTTACAAGTTCACAGCTAATAGCCAAACTAAGAGCTGCTTATGTGGAGGAGTTGACTAAAGAGTTAACTTTTTGGCTCAAAATCATGTTACCTTCAGTAGAGGAAGAAATTGTTATCCAGTACTTACAAGGTTGGAATAGCAAGAAGCCTTTATTTGATGTTTTACAACAATACCGAGATAAAGAGTTAGCCAATGGCTACAGTTTATTTGGTGCTCAAAAATTTGATGTTAGATTTTTACTGAAAGGTGAATCAATAGAAAATAAATTATCTCGAGGACAACAAAAGTTGTTTTTACTGGCGTTAACTTTTGCACAAGCAAAATTGATAGAAAGAGTTAACCGAGTAAAACCAATTTTATTAATTGATGATGTAGGCGCAGAGCTCGATATTCATTCTCGAACGTTATTGAATAACGCAATAGCAGCTATTGAATGTCAGGTTATTGTAACCGCAATAGATAAAACAGCAGTGGAGCAACTTGTTCCACAGAAAGAAAACTATAAAATGTTTCACGTGAAACATGGCAAACTATCAGTAATGAGTGAGTAGGCTACAAGCTATGACAATAGAAAATGAATATGACTCGGCAAGTATTAAAGTACTTAAAGGCTTAGATGCAGTTCGCAAACGACCAGGGATGTATATAGGTGATACCGATGATGGCACTGGCCTTCATCATATGGTATTTGAGGTGTTGGATAACTCAATTGATGAAGCACTTGCAGGTCACTGTAGTGATATTATTGTTAAAATTCACTTAGACGGCTCGGTTTCTGTAAAAGATGACGGTCGAGGAATTCCAACAGAATTGCACCCTGAAGAAGGTGTGTCGGCTGCGGAAGTTATCATGACAGTACTTCATGCAGGTGGTAAATTTGGTGGCGACGATTCTGGATATAAAGTATCAGGTGGTTTGCATGGTGTTGGTATTTCAGTTGTAAATGCTTTGAGTAGTAAACTGAAATTAAATATTCGTCGAGACGGTAAGTTATTCGAACAACATTATCATATTGGTGTGCCACAAGAGCCTTTAAAGGTTGTGGGTGAAAGTGATAAAACTGGGACGGAAGTTAGGTTTTGGCCAAGTGAAGAAACCTTTTCAGACGTAGAATTTCATTTTGACTTACTCGTGAAAAGAATTCGTGAATTATCATTTTTGAACTCTGGTGTCTCAATTAGACTAATTGATGAGCGTGAAGAAGGGAGAGAAGAGCACTTCCATTTTGATGGTGGTATACAAGCCTTCGTTGATTATTTAAATACTAATAAAACGCCGGTTAATGAAGAAATATTCTATTTTGATTTAGCACGAGAAGATGGCATTGTGGTAGAAGTTGCCATGCAATGGAATGATGGCTTCCAAGAAAGTATTCATTGTTTCACCAATAATATTCCTCAACGTGATGGTGGTACACACTTAAGCGGTTTTAGAACAGCATTAACTCGTACGCTTAACAGCTATATGGTTAAAGAAGGTTTAAATAAAACTAAAAAAGGCGGGAACACAGAAACGAGTGCTTCAGGTGATGATGCTCGTGAAGGTTTAACCGCCGTCATCTCAGTGAAAGTACCTGATCCTAAGTTCTCTTCACAAACAAAAGATAAACTCGTTTCATCAGAAGTTAAAACTGCTGTAGAGCAAGCGATGGGTGAAAAATTAGGTGAATACCTATTAGAAAAACCGGCTGTAGCTCGCACTATTATCATGAAGATTGTCGATGCAGCGCGTGCTCGAGAAGCCGCCCGCAAAGCACGAGAAATGACTCGCCGTAAAGGGGCTTTAGATATTGCTGGCTTACCTGGTAAGTTAGCAGATTGTCAGGAAAAAGATCCTGCATTATCTGAACTCTATATTGTGGAAGGGGACTCTGCTGGCGGTTCAGCCAAGCAGGGAAGAAACCGTAAAAACCAAGCTATCTTGCCATTAAAAGGTAAAATTCTTAACGTAGAAAAAGCGCGTTTCGATAAAATGATATCTTCACAAGAAGTGGGGACGCTAATTACTGCTTTAGGTTGTGGCATAGGTCGTGATGAATATAACCCGGATAAGTTACGTTATCACAGTATCATTATCATGACCGATGCTGATGTCGATGGTTCTCATATCCGAACATTATTACTGACATTTTTCTATCGTCAAATGCCTGAAATCATGGAGCGCGGTTATATTTATATTGCGCAACCACCACTTTATAAAGTGAAGAAAGGTAAGCAAGAGCGTTACATTAAAGATGATGAAGGGTTAACTGAATATTTAACCACATTGGCACTAGAAAATGCGGAAATTCATGTTAATGAATCTGCACCAGCACTATCTGGTATTCCTTTAGAGAATTTAGTTAAACAGTTTCGAAAAACCCATGAAACTATTAAACGTGTAGCACGCTTAATTCCTGCTGATATTCTAGAGAAGATGATCTACGGTGACGTGATTTCTACTGAGGACTTCAAAAATAAAGCCAAAGTTGACACTTGGACAGCTAACTTATTAAAACAGTTAGATGACCAAGATGGTAATGGTTCTATTTATACTGTTGAAGTAAAGCATGACCAAGAGCGTAATGTTTTTTACCCAAGCTTTAATGTTCGCAAGCATGGTATTGATACGGTCTACGACTGTGATTATGAATTTTTTGATTCAAAAGAATTTGCTTCAATTCAAAATTTAAATAAAGCGATAAATGGTTTAATGGAAGAAGGAGCTTACGTTAAACGTAACGATAAAGTTAAATCAATCACTGAATTTGAAGAAGCCTTAAATTGGTTAATGGCAGAATCAAAACGTGGCCAATACATTCAACGTTATAAAGGTCTAGGGGAAATGAACCCAGATCAATTATGGGAAACTACCATGGACCCAGAATCACGTAGAATGCTACAAGTAACAATTGAAGATGCTATTGCTGCCGATCAATTGTTTAATACCTTAATGGGTGATCATGTAGAACCACGTAGACATTTCATTGAAGAGAATGCACTTAAAGTGGCTAACTTAGATGTTTAGTCTTTAAAGTAATTAAGTAAAAATGCCCGATCATCAAATCGGGCATTTTTTGTTTCTAACCTTGTAAATAAGTTTGGATTAACTGCAAACAACTAAGCAAGGGCACTAGGCTAATAAAGCGACAGTAGGTATAATTAGCCTTATTTAATAAATATAACCATAGATTCGGATTGTTATGAGTACGTTTAATATAAAGACCTTTCAAGGGCTAATATTGCAATTGCAAGATTATTGGTCTCGCCAAGGCTGTGTCATAGTACAGCCTTTAGATTTAGAAGTAGGGGCTGGCACATTTCACCCGATGACATTTTTACGTTCTATTGGTCCTGAGCCAATGAGTAGCGCTTATGTACAACCTTGCCGTCGTCCAACCGATGGTCGGTACGGTGAAAATCCTAATCGACTTCAGCACTACTATCAGTTTCAGGTAATGCTGAAACCTTCACCTGATAATATTCAAGAACTCTACCTGAACTCGTTAAAAGAGTTAGGTGTTGACCCACTAGTGCATGATATTCGCTTTGTAGAAGATAACTGGGAATCACCAACATTGGGCGCTTGGGGTCTAGGTTGGGAGATCTGGTTAAATGGCATGGAAATTACCCAGTTTACCTACTTCCAACAAGTAGGTGGCATTGAGTGTGCGCCAGTTACCGGCGAAATCACCTATGGTTTAGAGCGCTTAGCAATGTACATTCAAAACGTTGATAGTATTTACGACTTGGTTTGGACTGACGGCCCAATGGGTAAAGTACTGTATGGCGATGTCTTCCATCAAAATGAAGTTGAACAATCAACGTATAACTTTGAACACGCTGATGTTGATGCTTTATTTAAAACCTTTGATCAATGTGAAAAAGACAGTGAAAAACTTATCGAAGCAGGTTTAGCCTTACCAGCCTATGAACAAGTGATGAAAGCATCTCATGCTTTCAACTTACTTGATGCTAGACATGCGATATCCGTCACTGAGCGTCAACGTTATATCTTGAGAGTGCGAGCATTATCCAAAGCTTGTGCTCAAGCTTATTATGCAAAACGAGAAGAACTTGGATTCCCTCTTTGTAAAAATAATTCAGCCAATGGCAACGTAACTGAGGGGCAATCATAATGACAACAGAAACACTACTGATTGAGTTAGGTACCGAAGAGTTACCACCCAAATCTTTAAAAACATTAGCAACTACATTTTTCCAACATATTAAGTTGCAATTAGATGATGCTAAGTTGTCTTACTCCGATATCCATTGGTATGCCACGCCAAGACGTTTAGCAGTAAAAGTTGATAATCTGATGGCAAACCAGGCCGATAAAGCTATTGAAAAACGAGGGCCTGCTGTAGGGGTTGCATTTGATAGTGAAGGTAAGCCAAGTAAAGCTGCAGAAGGTTGGGCTCGTTCAAATGGCATTACAGTTGCCCAAGCCGACCGCTTAGTCACCGATAAAGGTGAATGGTTATTATATAAAACCATCGAGCAAGGTAAGCATGTGGAGCAGTTAATTCCTGCTATGGTCAATAATGCTATCGCAAAGTTACCTGTTCCAAAACCAATGCGTTGGGGATCGGGTAGAACACAGTTTATTCGTCCTGTGCATACGTTGACGCTACTTTATGGTGAAGATATTATCGCTGGCGAATCGTTAAATATCCGCTCTAATAACTTAGTTACGGGTCATCGTTTTCACCATCATGGCTTAGTTGCATTAGCGCATGCTGATGACTATGAAGATACGTTAAAAGCAGCGCATGTTATTGTTGATTACCAAGCACGTAAAGACATTATTTTGCAGCAAATTAATGCCGCAGCAACAGAAATCGGTGGTGTTGTATTACCGGATGACGATTTACTCGAAGAGGTCGCCTCTATTGTTGAGTGGCCAGTGATCCTAGTCGGGAGTTTTGACAAAGAGTTTTTAAATGTCCCAGCTGAACCGCTTATTTATTCCATGAAAGATCACCAAAAATACTTTCCTGTCATTGACAGTGAAGGTAACTTATTGAATAAGTTCATATTTGTATCAAATATTGAAAGCAAAGATCCAAGTCAGGTTATCAAAGGTAATGAGAAAGTTATTCGACCACGTTTAGCGGATGCAGAGTTTTTCTTTAAAACAGATAAAAAACAAACACTTGAGTCAAGGTTGCAGAGTTTAGATTCTGTTTTATTTCAAAAACAGCTAGGCACAGTAAAAGCAAAGTCTGAACGCATTGCGAGCTTAAGTGAGTTTGTTGCCGCTAAAATTGGTGATGATACTGCTATGGCTTATCGCGCCGGCTTATTGAGTAAAACCGACTTAATGACTGATATGGTACTTGAGTTTCCACAAGTGCAAGGCACTATGGGTAAGTATTATGCTCAACATGATGGCGAGCATGCTGGTGTTGCTCAGGCATTAGAAGATCAATATCGCCCTCGCTATGCGGGTGATTCGCTGCCTGAGCAAACCATAGGTTGTGCAGTGGCCATTGCTGATAAAGTGGATACCTTAGTGGGCATATTTGGTATCAACCAAGCACCTAAAGGGGATAAAGACCCGTTTGCATTACGTCGTGCAGCGATAGGCCTTATCCGCATTATTATTGAGAAAAATCTTAATTTAGATATTGCTGACTTAGTGACTAAAAGCGTTGAACTTTATCAAGATAAATTATCGAATAAGGAGGTCACTAAGCAAGTACTTGAGTTCGTTTTTGGTCGCTATCGTGCATATTACCAAGATCAGAATATTGCTATTGATGTGATACAGGCAGTGTTAGCCAATGCGCCATCAGCGCCTTTAGACTTTGATAAGCGTATTCGTGCTGTAACACATTTCAAGACCTTAGCTGAAGCGCAAACATTAGCAGCAGCAAACAAACGTGTTGGTAATATTTTGGTTAAATTTAAAGGCGAGCTATTTGATGCCTTCAAGACCGATTTAGCGACAGAAGCTGCCGAAACGGATTTAGCGTCAACTTTTACAGTTGTTAAAGCTAATGTAAGCCCTTTAATGCTTGCTAAAGACTATCAAAGCGCATTAACTGAGTTGGCGGCATTAAAGCAACCGATTGATAACTTTTTCGATAATGTCATGGTGATGGCAGATGATGAAAAAGTTAAAACCAATCGCTTGACCTTGTTAAACGAAATTCGTAACAGCTTTTTCGCTATTGCTGATATATCGTTATTACAATAGGTAGCTAACACAGGTATAAGCGTTTAGCTTTGCTCTATTTTTCAGGAGAAATCTAAAACTAGCGCTTATAAAAAAGGAATGCCATGGCATTCCTTTTTTTGTGACTAATATAGATGATTGTTGCAGTTGGCTTTAGTTTATAACTAAGCTCTATAAACCTTTCTTAATCACATATAGAAAGGGGAGTACTTTAACTTGCTGAAAAATAAGTTGATGTTCCATAAATCGACAAAAGCTTGGAATATCTCTTGCGGTTGAAGGGTCGTCAGCGATCACCTGAAGTGTTTCTCCGATAGCAATTTTACGTATTTTTTGACGCACCATCATCACGGGTTCTGGGCAACGTAAACCAATAGCGTCTAATTGGTGATCTGTCTCAGGTAAATTGCAGTTTGTCATTGTTGACCTTGCTACGAATTATATACATTGGCGCCAAGTTTAAAGCCTATTTACTAGGACGCAACTATAAATTTTTAATTTATGCTGGTAGCGTGAAAACAAAGCATCAAATATGTACACTTTAACCGATAATTAAGCGGAATAGACTTGCTTTGTCTGATGAGGAGTGAATAATTGAACTATGTTTATTTTTCCAAGGTCTTCAAATGCCGTTAGGTAGTTTCCGATTTTTCAAAAGCCTGTTATTAACGAGTCTATTGGCGAGTGCAACAACGCTTGCTAGTGAGGCCAGCATGCAACGAAAAACTTTTTTGCAAGCTGAAAAACAAATTTGGAATAGCAGCTCTGCAACTTATCAAAATTTATATAAGCAATTACATTTCTACCCCTTACAGCCGTATTTAGATCAGAAGCGTTTGATGACAAAAATGAAATTGTCGTCAATGTCTGAGATAAATAACTTCTTAACTCAATACGAAGGGACGCCGCTGGATTGGCCTTTAAGAAAAAAATGGTTGAGTTATCTAGCAAAGCGGAAAAAACCTGTACTCTTTCAACGTTTTTTTAAAGCCACCAGTGATGTCGAATTAACTTGTCAGTATTATCGCTTTCAATTGCAAACCGGTGTGGCGCCAACGAGAGTGTTGCCAAAAGTGAGTGAACTTTGGTTAGTTGGAAAATCACAGCCTAAAGTTTGCGATCCCTTATTTGAGCAATGGCAGCAAGCGGGTTATCGCACTAAAGATATGGTATGGCAACGCCTTGTTTTGGCCGCTGATGGTGGTAAACATACTTTAATTCCGTATCTGACAAAGTTGCTGCCGAAGCAGGAACAATATTTAGCTAAGCTTTGGCATAAAGTACGCAAAAATCCATCATATATCAGAGAATTGTCTAGATTTAGTAACCAAACCGAACAAGAAGCGGCCATCGTAACCTATGGGCTCAAACGCCTTGTTTGGCGCTCACCAGAACAAGCGCTTGATAGTTATGCTTTAGCACAATCATTATTACCCTTTACCGAGCAGCAGCAACAACAAATCACTTTAAAGTTTGCTTTAGCCTTAGCGAGTAAAAACCACCCTGAAGCGGCGCTTTGGCTTACACAAATCGACGAAAACCTTTTTAATAACAACATAACACAATGGTATATAACCGATGCGTTACGTGAGCAAAATTGGCAAAACATCAAAGCCAAGTTATTAAAGTTACCGAAAACGAAACAAAAAAGCCTGCAATGGCGCTATTGGTATAGCCGCAGCCTTTTGGCTACCAATGAGTTAGCCCAAGGCAATGCCATACTAACTGAACTGGCGAAGAGTCGGCACTACTATGGTTTTTTAGCTGCTAGTTATTTAAATAAGCCAGCAAACTTTCAAAATATTCCGCTGCAGGTTAGCGCAGAGGAAAAAGCGTTAATTGTTAAGAGCCCAGAAGCGAAAAGGGCATTTGAGCTGTTCTCAATCGGTCGTTTCCATCACGCACGCCTAGAGTGGAATTATTGGCTGTCAAAGCTTAATGAGCGCGATAAGCTCGTTGCTGCAAAAATAGCCAATGAAATGCAATGGTACGATCGCGCGATATTTACTTTAGCGAATGTTGGCTACCTTAATGATGTGAACTTACGCTTCCCGCTTGGTTTTGAAGAGGATATTAAACACTATGCCGATAACCAAAAAATTAATCCGGCTTGGGCGTTTGCCATCACTCGCCGAGAAAGTTCGTTTATGCCTGACGCTAACTCACCTGCAGGGGCAAAAGGGTTGATGCAAGTTATGCCAGGCACAGCAAAACAATTGGCACGCAAAAGCGTTTCTACTCGATATTTATTCAATGCTAAAAATAATATTAAATTAGGAACAAAATATTTACGCAACTTACTGGATCGCCATGATGGTAATCAGGTACTCGCTACCGCAGCTTATAACGCTGGGCCTTATCGCGTAAAAAGTTGGTTAAAAAATACGGAATCTTTGCCTGCTGACGTTTGGATCGAAACAATTCCGTTTAAAGAAACCCGAGAATACGTTAAAAGTGTGTTGGCTTATCAACAAATATATCAACACAAAGTAGGGCAAGCGGCTTCTTTGTTTGATCAAATCATTGCTATGAATATAACTGAATAGCGTCACGCTAAGCATTATCATATAGCGTTAAACACGGTATAATTAAATACCCAGAAAATTTAGAGAGTTACCAGATGAATACATTAGCTAGCCAATACCCAGCTCACGTAGCTGAGTTACAAAAACGTACTAAAGCCGTCTTAAAAAGAGAAAACCTTGATGGCTTAGTCATTCATTCTGGTCAAGAAATTAAAGCCTTCTTAGACGATAACAGTTATCCATTTCGCGTTAATCCACATTTTAAAGCGTGGTTACCTTTAGTCGATATTGCAAATTGTTGGTTACTGGTCAATGGCACTGATAAACCCACCTTAATATATTATCAACCCGTTGATTTTTGGCATAAAGTTATTAGCTTAGCCGATGATTATTGGAATGAATTTTTTGATATAAAGATTTTAGCCAAAGCCAGTGATGTTGATAAATTACTGCCTTATGATAAAAAAGCCTTTGCCTATATTGGCGCACATATCGAGGTCGCGAAAGCGTTAGGGTTTGAACATATTAACCCTGAGCCGTTGATCAACTATCTGCACTTTCATCGTGCGTATAAAACCCCTTATGAGCAAGAATGCCTGCGTCGTTCTAATGCTATTGCGGTTAAAGGGCATCAAGCAGCAAAAGCCGCTTTTTTTGACGGTGCGTCAGAGTATGACATTCAACACGCCTACCTAAAAGCAACACAACATGTTGAAAGCGAAACACCTTATGGCAATATTGTCGCGTTAAATGAAAACACCTCAATTTTGCATTACACAGCATTAAATCGTGATGTACCACAAACTCACCGTTCATTTTTACTTGATGCAGGTGCTAACTTTCATGGCTATGCATCTGATATTACCCGTACATACTCTTTTAAGCGAGATCGCTTTGCTGAGCTAATTGCTCGTATGGATATTCTAATGCTAAATGCCGTTGATGGCTTAAAGCCAGGGCTGAGTTATGTTGATTTGCATATTGCCACTTACCGTGAAATAGGTAAGGTGCTGCGCGAGTTTAACTTTATTAATGTTGATGTCGATACTGCAGTAGAAAGCGGTATTATTTCTACTTTCTTCCCACATGGTTTAGGTCATCATTTAGGGTTACAAGTGCATGATGTCGGCGGCTTTATGGCTGATGAGCGTGGCACACATGTAAAAACCCCTGAGCAACACCCATTTTTACGTACTTCACGAGTCATTGAAAGCAACCAAGTTTTTACTATTGAACCAGGTTTATACTTTATCGATTCTTTACTTGCTAAATTAAAAGCATCAGCACATGGCAATATGGTTAATTGGCAAGAAGTCGATGCAATGCGCCCATTTGGCGGAATCAGAATAGAAGATAATATTATTGTTCACCAGTCTCACAACGAAAACATGACTAGAGATCTTGAATTAAGTTAAGCGAGAATAGTTGTGACTGCGCCTTACCTTATTGCGGCTGAAGAGGTTATTGATGAAACAATAGTCACTCGCAGTCGCTTTATTTGCTACCTTAAACCTTGTGGCAGTGCGGGTGATGCGAAAGCTTTTATTAAAAGCTTACAAATATTGCACCCGCAAGCTAATCACCATTGTTATGCGTTTGTTGCTGGTAGGCCTGAGAATAGTCAGTTGTACGGTTTTTCTGATGATGGTGAGCCCTCGGGTACCGCCGGTAAGCCGATGCTTAGTATGTTAATGGGCAGTAATATTGGCGAAGTTTGTGCTGTTGTTGTCCGGTATTTTGGCGGAACTAAGCTTGGGCCGGGGGGATTACAGCGTGCTTATGGCGGCAGTGTCAAGCAAGCCCTGGCAATTTTGCCGACAAAGTTGAAAATTCCTATGGTACGCAAAACACTTGCGTGTCAATATACTCAAGTAAACGATATCTTGCATTATCTGGGTCAATTTGGTGGAGAAATTATCCAGCAAGACTACAATGAAAACGTTGTCCTTACGCTCGCATTACCTGATGAAAAACTTGAGGTTTTTCAACAGCAACTGCAAACAATGTCTGCTGGGCAGTTAATATTAAGCCCCATAACTAAAAAGCAAAAATAAACTACTGTGCAATATAAAAATATCATCCGAATATTAGGACTGTTAGTCGCTTTACTCAGTGTGACTATGTTGCCGCCGGCTTTTGTTTCTCTAATTTATCGAGATGGTGGCGGTGTTTCTTTTTTAATGTCTTTTGTCTTTTGCCTTATTGCAGGGCTTTTATCTTGGTACCCGTACCGAGCAGAAAAAAGCGACTTAAGGGCACGTGAAGGCTTTTTGATTGTTGTCCTTTTCTGGAGCGTTCTCGCCAGTTTTTCTGCTGTACCATTATTATTATTAGATGAGCCTAACCTTTCGGTTGCCGATGCCTTTTTTGAGTCTTTTTCTGGGTTAACTACCACTGGGGCTACCATACTTACTAAAATTGATGGTTTGCCACATGCCGTACTTTGGTATCGACAACAACTACAATGGTTGGGCGGTATGGGGATTATTGTCTTAGCAGTGGCAATTTTACCTATGTTAGGTATCGGGGGCATGCAGTTATATCGTGCGGAAACCCCAGGTCCGGTGAAAGATTCGAAAATGACTCCGCGTATTGCGGATACCGCAAAGCATTTATGGTTGATCTATGTGACCCTAACGGTTGCTTGTGCGCTGAGTTACTGGGCGGCCGGAATGAATTTATTTGATGCCTTATGTCATTCGTTTTCAACGATTGCAATAGGGGGCTTTTCTACGCATGACTTAAGTATGGGCTATTTTGATAGTCCAGTGATCAACTTTATCTGCGTACTTTTCTTACTGATTGCAGGGGTGAATTTTGCACTACATTTTGCTGTGGTCAACAGTCGCTCACTGCGCAGCTATTTTTATGATTCAGAATTTAAAGCTTTTTTAAGTATTCAACTAGTCTTAATTTTAGTCTGTTTTGTGGTGCTATTAAGCTTTAATGTTTATCAGTCAGATTTTGACAACTTTGAACAAGCACTGTTTCATGCGGTATCAATAAGTACCACCGCAGGCTTTTCAGCAACATCGTCAGGCGAAGTCGCTTTCTCAAGTTGGCCAACGTTGTTGCCGATTCTATTAATATTTTCAAGTTTTATCGGTGGTTGTGCCGGCAGTACCGGCGGTGGCATGAAAGTTATCCGTGTTTTACTGCTGTACTTACAAGGCGTACGAGAATTAAATAAGTTAGTGCATCCGAAAGCGGTATTTACCATAAAGTTAGGTAAAAAGGCGTTACCGAATCGAGTTGTGGAAGCGATCTGGGGATTTTTCTCTGCTTATGCTGCTGTTTTTATTATCAGTATGTTATTGCTTTTAGCTGCAGGAATGGAAGATCTGGCAGCGTTTACCGCTGTAGCTGCCTGTTTAAACAATCTTGGCCCCGGCTTAGGGCAGGTTGCAGCAAACTACGCCGAGATAAATGATTTTAGTAAGTGGGTATTGGTTGTTGCTATGCTATTTGGCCGCTTAGAGATTTTCACTTTGCTGGTATTATTCACACCAGCATTTTGGCGAACTTAATTGATATTTTTACACTATATTTTGCTTAGAAAAATGTAATAGCGTCAAGTTGGAATAGCGTTTCAACGTCACTGATATAGCGTTTGTTAACTAAAAATAACACCACATGATCTTCTGCTTGAATCTTGGTATTTGAATGGGCAATTAAGACTTCTTCGTTACGCACAATAGCACCTATAGTGGTGCCAGGTGGTAATTTGATTTGTTGGATCGTTTTGCCAACTACTTTCGATGATTTTTCATCACCTTTTGCTACTATTTCAATCGCCTCGGCGGCTCCACCGCGTAAGCTATAAACATTATCAATATTACCACGGCGCACGTGGGTTAATAACGCTGAAATGGTCGCATGTTGCGGTGAAACGGCAATATCTATATTGCTGCCATGTACTAAATCAATGTAGGCGCTGCGTTGAATTAATACCATCGCTTTACGCACACCTAAGCGTTTTGCTAATAATGAAGACATTATGTTTGCTTCATCATCATTGGTGACTGCAATAAAAACGTCAAATTGATCAATATGTTCTTCCATCAACAGTTCTTGATCTGAAGAATCGCCGGTAAAAACTAAAGTGTCATTTAATTCTGAGGCTAAATGCGCTGCTCGTTTAGCCGAATGTTCTATTAATTTTACTTGGTGGTTTTTTTCTAATAAGCGCGCTAAACCTGCGCCAATGTTACCGCCGCCGGCAATCATAATTTTTTGATAAGGGGCTTCTAACTTTTGCAGCTCATTCATTACCGCGCGAATGTGGATTGAGGCGGCGATAAAGAATACTTCATCGTCGGCTTCAATCACTGTAGTCCCTAAGGGGCGAATAGGCTTACCATTGCGGTAAATTGCTGCGACTCGGGTATCTATATTCGGAATATGCTCACGTAACGTAGACAGGGCATGGCCTACTAATAAACCACCATAATAAGCTTTAACTGCAACTAAGCTGACCTTGCCTTGGGCAAATTCTAATACTTGTAGTGCGCCAGGGTAATCAATCAGTCGAGCAATATCTCGCGTAACTAACTGCTCTGGTGCAATAACATGATCCACAGGAATATTTTTATTTTGGAAAAGTTCTTTTTGATATTTGAGAATTTTACTCGAGCGTATACGAGCAATTTTATTTGCAGTATTAAATAAAGAGTAACAAATTTGGCAAGCAATCATGTTGGTGGCGTCATCATTGGTTACTGCCACAATTAGCTCAGCATCTTCAGCGCCAGCTTGCTTGAGAACATCAGGATGAGAGCCATGGCCGGTAACAACGCGTAAATCCATTTTGTCTTGCAATTCACGCAAGGTTTCACTGTTAGTGTCAATGAGCGTAATGTCATTGTTTTCGCCAACAAGATTCTCTGCTAATGTTCCACCAACTTGTCCAGCACCAATAATTATAATTTTCATTTAAGATTGCTTTTATTGTTGTTCTTGCGTTTGTTTTTTAACCAGTTTGGCGTAGTAAAAACCATCCATCGAATGCTTATCGGGAAGAATTTGCCTACCAATATCGTCGCTATTTTGACTTATGGTGACATGCTCAGCATCTGAGTTTTCGTTAACAAAACGTTGAACTTGTTCACTATTTTCTTCCGGTAATACGCTGCATGTTGCATATAGCAAAGTACCACCGGGCTTTAATAAAGACCATACATTTTTCAATATATCTTGTTGTAACTTAGTTAATACTGTGATGTCTTTGCTTTTACGTAACCATTTTATGTCAGGGTGACGGCGTATTACGCCGGTACCCGAACAGGGGGCATCAAGTAAAATTCGATCAAATAACTCACCATTCCACCACTTTTCAGGTGTTGCCGCATCACCAGCGATGACCTGCGCTGTTAGGTTTAAGCGTTGTAAGTTTTCTTCAACTCGCTCTAATCTCGTGGCTTCAATGTCTATGGCTGTCATGGCCTTAATGTTGGGACTATATTCAAGAATATGACAGGTTTTTCCACCCGGAGCAGCGCAGCAATCAAGCACATTATCATTTGGCTGACAATTAAGTAAACGCGCAGCTTGCTGTGCTGCGCCATCTTGGATTGACACCCAGCCTAATTGAAAACCAGGTAATTTATTGACATCTATAGCTTCAACTAAACGAATAGCGGATGAAGCTTGGTCAATATAGGCATGTGCAATGTTTGCTTTAGTCAATAACAGCAAATATTCATCTAGGCTATGGTGCAGGGCATTCACTCGTAACCACATTGGCGGCCTGTGCATATTGGCCGTGAGAATTTCCTGCCAGTTATTAGGATAACCACTTTGTAATTTTTTAATAAACCATGATGGATGATTATATTCGACAGCTGCGGGTAAGTTGCTAGTATCGAGGGGAGTGTTGTTATCGGTCAGCTGCGTTTGCTGGCGTTGGAAATTTCTTAACACACCATTAATAACGCCTTTTAGGTGCTCGCACTTTAAAGGTTTACATGCGGAGACGGTCTCATTAAAGGCGGCATGATCTGGGATACGGGTATATTTTATTTGGTAAATCCCGACCAGTAATAAAAAGTGGCCTACCCGTTGCTTTCCGGTAAAGGGTTTTTTAATAAAGTCACGAACATCATGCTCAAGCTCTGGTAGATGTCTTAATACGCCATAGCAAAGCTCTTGTAATAGGCCTTTGTCTTTAAGATCTATCTTGGCAATTTGTTGTGGCAGTTCGTCCGCTAAACTACGACCTTTATCTACCACGGCAAAAGTACAGCGAGCAGCGAGCGCCCTGAGGTTAGCTGCCATAATCAATCCAGCTCTTGTTGAGGTGATGTCAGGCCATTTATTGATTGACCTTGAGCAAACCAGTCTGCCTTACCATTAAGAATATCAGCCACAGCTAGCGCTTTTTTGCCGGGAAGTTGCAATATTTCAAGTCGTAAAGCTTGGTTGGTTGTTGCCACAATGATACCTGCTTTATCGTGACCAATAATCGTGCCGGGTATTTGTTTATGGTCAAGCTCAATCACACTGGCTTGCCAAACTCGAATACGGTGCTGCTTATTGTTTTCATTAAAGGTAAATTGCGCTACTGGCCAGGGGATATACGCTCTTATTTTACGATCAAGAACTCCGGCCGATAGCTGCCAATTTAATTCAGCTTCTGCTTTATCAAGTTTGGCAGCATGAGTGGCTAGAGCATTGTCTTGCGGTTGGCGCTGATATTCACCTGTCGCCATTAACGTTAAGGTATCTAATAGTGCCTTTGGGCCTAATTCAGCTAATTTTTCATATAAACTGGCGCTGGTATCTTTTAGGGTGATGTCACAAGTGGCAGTTAAGATCATATCACCGGTATCTAGACCTTTATCCATTTGCATAATGGTCACGCCTGTTTTTGTATCGCCCGCCTCTAAAGACCGTTGAATCGGTGCTGCGCCACGCCATTTCGGTAAAATGGAGCCATGAACATTAATACAGCCTAATCTAGGCGTTTCTAAAATTACTGTGGGTAGCAATAAACCATAGGCCACCACCACCATCACGTCTGCTTGATAATCAGCTAATCTCACTTGATCTATTTCGGCTTTAAAATTTTCCGGCTGCTCTACAGAGATATTGTTTTCTAATGCCAATAGTTTTGTCGCACAAGCGCTGAGCTTTTTGCCACGTCCTGCAGGTTTATCTGGTGGGCAATATACTGCGACAACATCATGTTCAGATTGCAACAAAGCCGCTAAATGTTTAGCGGCAAAGTCAGGGGTACCAGCAAATATGATCTTCAGTGGTTTAGTTACAACGTTCGGCAAAGGAATTTCCAAAATACAATTAAGTTATACAAGTGCTAAAGCATTTATGCGTTTGCTTTATCTAAACGCGCTTCTTTTTCTAATTTTGTTTTGATGCGCTGGCGCTTAAGTGGAGATAAATAGTCAACAAATAAGATGCCATTAAGGTGATCAAGTTCATGCTGGATACAAATAGCTAAAAGCTCTTCACCGTCTAAGGTAAATTGTTTGCCGTTTTCATCAAGCGCAGTAACAGTGACATCAACACTGCGGTCGACTTTTGCATAACAGCCAGGCACAGATAAACAACCTTCTTCATTAATAATGGTGTCATCACTTTTTCGAGTAATTTCAGGATTAATTAATACATAAGGTTGTTCTTTGTTCTCAGAGACATCAATAACGACAATGCGCTGGTGAATATCAACTTGAGTTGCTGCCAAACCGACACCGTTTTCAGCATACATGGTTTCAAACATGTCGCTGATAATAGAACGAATTTCGTCATTAACTTCAGTTACGGGTTGTGCTTTTGTTCTTAATTTCTCATCAGGAAATCGTAATACAGATAAAATAGCCATAATTTTTCAAAAGAGTTCGCGAAATTTCGCATAGAGTGTTATGTTTCAATTTTAGCCATTAATTAATATTAATCATAGTGGTTTAGGATAAAACCTATAAGAATAGGCAGATTAACATGCTAATAAGAATATTTTCGTTAATACTCGGCATTTCAATGTCAGTATCTTTGCTAGCTGATGAGCTAGCTTTAAAGGCAGACGCACCAAAATCTTATGTTGTAAAGAAAGGTGATACTCTATGGGATATATCAGGTATTTTTCTCAATCAACCATGGTTGTGGCCAAAATTATGGCGCCTTAATCCAGAAATTAATAATCCACATTTAATTTATCCTGGTGATGAACTCCGTTTAGTCTTTGACGCGCAAGGTCAACCTATGTTGGTTAAGGGCAAGCCTGAACTGAAATGGTCTCCTAAAATACGTAAACACTTAAAAGAGCAAAACCCCGTTACCACACTACCATTGCATGTCATTGCGCCGTTTATTCGTTATGACAGTGTAAAAACTTTAGCGGAGCTAGAGGGGTTACCACACGTTATTGGTAGTGATGAAGGCTATAAGTCGAGTATTGATGGCTTGAAAGTCTATATCAATAGTGACTTGGTTGTCGGACAAAGTTATGGTATCTATCATAAGGGGACTGCCATTGTTGACCCTAAAAGCAATGAAACTTTAGGTTATAACATCAGACTTGTTGGCACTGGCAAAGCACTTCAAAGTGGTGATATGAGCAAGAAGCAGCCCAGCAGTATTTATATTGATGGTGCAAAGCGTGAAATTCGCTCTGGTGCTTATGTCATACCCGTTAATGATGATCAGCAATACCCATCTATTTTTACCATGCGAGCGGCGTCACCAGATACCAAAGGTTTGATCGTTAGTTCTGTCACCGAGTTACGTGAATTTGCTAAATTTGATGTAGTAATGATAAACAAAGGCAAAAACCAAGCGGTGCAAGCGGGTGATGTTTTAACGGTTAGTCGTAAAAGCCCAGCCGTTATCGAAACTGATAATGGTCCGAAATATGCCAGTGATACTTCTCGTTGGAACCGAATGGCCAACGAAAATCATTCAGATTACGATATGCCTGCTGAAGCGATTGGCCAAGTCATGGTATTTAGAGTTTACGATAAGGTCAGTATGGCGTTAATTCTTCATTCTGAAAAACCATTACGTGTGCTTGATGGAGTTGCTGCACCGTAACCTTAACGTGAGCCACGCTTAAGGAGAAGCGAGTGGCAAATATCATTGAACAGGTATCAACGGATTTAACCCCTGTACATTATTGGCTAGCGGTGAGAGCTATTCCACGGCTAGCCAGTCATAAAAAAATTGCCTTAGTGGCAAAGTACGGTTTACGCACTTTATTTACCGCAACTACGGATCTCAATGGTTCTGGCTTGACCAAGCCACAACGCTTAGCAATAACCTCTCCTGACTGGCCAACGTTAAATAAAATCATCTCAGCTTCAAAGCTCTGCCAAAGTCAGGTAATTAGCTTTGATGACCCTGCATATCCACAGCTATTAAAAGAAATTTATGATCCCCCAATAGTACTTTTTATTCGGGGTAATATCGATTTACTCGTCTTACCTAAAATAGCGATTGTTGGCAGTCGAAATGCAAGCGTTAGTGGTCGAGAAATTGCACATAAACTGGCAAGGCAATTAACCAGCCAATTTGTTATAACTAGTGGCTTAGCGCTAGGGATTGATGCGCAAGCCCATTTAGGGGCTTTACAGCGCCATGGTGACACTATCGCGGTGGTTGCTACAGGGTTAGATATTACTTATCCGGCTCGACATAAAGCTTTACAGAAAGATATTATTGAAAATAACGGTCTTATTGTTAGTGAGTTTGCACCCGGCGTGGCTCCTAAGGCGGGGCATTTTCCAAAACGCAATCGGTTAATTAGCGGTTTAAGTTTGGGGGTTTTGGTAGTGGAAGCCTCCTTAAAAAGCGGCTCTTTAATTACCGCACGTTGTGCGTTGGAGCAAGGCCGAGACGTATTCGCAGTGCCGAGTTCAATTTATAATGCTCAAGCAAAAGGCTGTCATTGGTTAATTAAGCAAGGCGCTAAACTTGTCGAGGATGCTGCCGATATAATAGAAGAGTTTGATAATATTGTCAGAGATAGTCTAAACTTAAGCGGAAACAAAGAGAAAGATACTTCAACAGAAAAAAGTAAAAAACAGCACTTGTGTAACGATCCAATGTTAGCTAGTGTGGGATATGAAATCACTCCCGTAGATTTGGTGGTTTCTCGTAGTAATCTACCAATAGATGTAGTACTAACGCGATTAACAGTGCTTGAACTTAGAGGTCTGGTGTCTGCGGTACCAGGTGGCTACCTTAAATTAAATAGGGGCTAGTTATGTTTGATATCTTGATGTACCTTTTTGAAAACTATATTCATAGTGAAGCCGAAGTTATGGTGGATCATGACCTACTGACGGATGAATTAACCCGTGCGGGCTTTCACCAAGATGAAATTTATAAAGCTTTGGCTTGGTTGGAAAAACTTGCTGCCTTGCAAGACACTGAAGCTTATCCTTATTTAACCCGTGTTGGTAATCAATCGGTTCGGATTTATACCCAAGAAGAAAGCCAAATTCTTGATGTAGAATGCCGCGGTTTTCTGATGTTTTTAGAGCAAGTTAATTTATTAGACTTTACCACTCGTGAAATGGTTATTGACCGAGTGATGGAACTCGATACTAAGTTCTTCTCCCTTGATGATTTAAAGTGGGTGGTATTGATGGTGTTGTTTAATGTGCCAGGTAAAGAAAGTGCTTATTCTCAAATGGAAGATTTGATCTTTGATGAGCAAGAAGGCCCATTGCATTAATTTTGTTTTTCAAAACGAAATTTGCACGAAAATTACACTACAGTTAAGCCAATAATTTATGTCATAATATGCACCTAATTTTTTAGGTGCATTTATTATGTCAAACCCCGAAAAACCTCTGTTTTCACGTCATGAACATGCCTTAGAGAAAAGCGCTGAAGTTTGCCCTGAATGTGGCGAAAAGCTTACTATTAAACACAGTAAATCTGGTTCATTTTTTGGTTGTGTTTCTTACCCCAATTGTCAATATACTCGACCTGTTGTGGAGCATGAGCGAGTTGACGATAAAGTACTGGAGGGCAGTGAATGCCCAGAATGCGGCAATGAGCTGGCGGTAAAGCAAGGGCGTTATGGTATGTTTATTGGTTGTACCAACTACCCAGAATGTCATCATATTGTCGCGCAAGATCACAATGCACTTGAGCAACAAAATGTCAGCTGCCCACAATGCCAAAGCGGCCATTTACAGTCAAAAACTAGTCGATTTGGCAAAACCTTCTATGCTTGCGATCATTACCCGAAATGTAAATTTGTTGTCAATCATGAGCCGGTTGTTGGAACATGTGAAAAGTGTGGTTTTGGATTATTACTGAAAAGACAAATGTCGGCAGGTGAAAAATTACAATGTGCGGCTAAACCTTGCGGGCACTTCCAAAAGCCTTAATTTGGTCTTTGTTTGTATTCGATGAAAAAAAAGCCAGTGACTAACTGGCTTTGCTTAAGAGGTAATTATTAGTCTAATTGCTGTTGGTAGGCGGTGGCATAGGGCTTAAGTTCATCGAATGCAGCTTCAGGCAATATCTCTGCTAATTGCATTAAGCGCGTCGCTAATTGCTTTTCAGAATTCCCTGAAACATTAATATGTCCCATTTTGCGACCGGCACGTTTACTCTTTCCATACCAATGTAATGTCGCGCTTGCGACATTCAATATTTCATTCGGCAGTTCATCTTCACCGAGAATATTGATCATTGCAGAGGGGCGAACTAAATCAGTACTGCCCAGTGGTAAATCACACACCGCTCGTAGGTGGTTTTCAAATTGACAAGTATCAGCGCCTTGCTGTGTCCAATGGCCTGAGTTATGCACGCGTGGGGCAATTTCATTGACCAGTAGTTGCTCGCCAATTTGGAAAAACTCAATAGCTAATACCCCAATGTAGTTTAATTCATTGGCTATGCTATCAAATACTTGCTTTGCTTGTGCTTGCAGCTTCTCGTCAATTGCAGTAGCAATCGAGACACTGAGTACGCCATTGGTATGATGATTTTCAGTCAGAGGATAAACCACGGTATTACCTTGGCTATCACGCGCACCGACTAAAGAGACTTCGCGATCGAAAGGCACCATCTGTTCAGCCACAACGGCATGTTTAACTCCTTGCTCTCCGCCATCGAAAAAAGCTTTTATATCAAGCCATATTGCCTCTGCTTGAGCTTTATCTTTTAAACGCCATTGACCTTTACCATCATAACCTGCCAAGGCACTTTTTAAAATTAACGGCAAAGACAAATGCTTCAATGCATGGTCGAAATCAGCTTTTGTTGCAATAATTTTGTGCTCAGCATTGGCGACACCACACTTTATTAACAGCTCTTTTTCTAATCTTCTGTCGCCACCCACTTTAATTGCTTGGCTTGAGGGACGTAATTTACCAGACGCTTGACAAAGCGCGAGTGTTTGGTGATCAATATGTTCAAATTCAGCGGTAATAAAATCAGAAAATTCAATCCCTTGCGCTAAGTTATTGAAAAGAATATTGCCTGAAAGTGGGTCTAAAACATTGCTAGAGCCAACATCAAAAGCTCGTATATTGATATTTAATGGTTTAACGGCTAAAGCCATCATCCGAGCTAATTGTCCTGCACCTAATACTAAAACATTCATTTACCTAGCCTTATTCTGCAGGGTTTGGATTATCAAGAATTGTTTGGGTTTGTTCTGCTCTAAATTTTTCAACCGCCGCTTGCACTTTCGGATCAGCAAGTCCAATAATTTGAGCGGCTAATAAACCTGCATTTGCTGCGCCTGCTGTACCTATGGCTAATGTACCTACGGCAATACCTTTTGGCATTTGTACAATAGAGAGTAAAGAGTCTTGACCGCTTAATGCTTTTGATTGCACCGGCACACCTAACACCGGCAAGCTGGTATAAGCCGCTGTCATGCCCGGTAGATGCGCTGCGCCGCCTGCGCCGCCAATAATAACGTTAATACCACGATCTTTAGCACTTTCCGCATATTCAGCAAGCAAATGAGGTGTTCTATGTGCTGACACTACTTTGGTTTCATAAGGAACATTAAATAAATCTAACATTTCAGCCGCATGCTGCATGGTTGGCCAGTCTGACTTTGACCCCATGATAATTCCTACTTTCATATGCTTAGTGCCTTTTGATGATGTGATTTGAAGCCTACCGTTACACCTGTTGAAATAGCTAACGACTAGGTGAAATTTAATTAGCTATTATAACGTGTTTGAAAATATTCTGAAATGACAAATCTTTCGCGTAATTGATAAATGAAAATAATTTTTATAGTCACACTTTATAGGATGATTTTTATCGTGAAATTCTAATCTTGTAAAAGCGAGGTTGTTTTACTGTTGGTCACCTGTCGATGCGATTAAGTAAGATTGAGCAGCGTTTAAACCCTTTAAATGGAGCAGATTTAACAATAGCGCTAGCTCGATAGTGATTTCAGCACCTTTTTCATGCTAATTATGTAGTTTCTTCTTAAAAAACGTATAATCACGGCTAAATTACTTTTAGCTATGGGTTGTAATAACATTCAATGACAACAGCGTTAGAAACATTTCAGCAAGGAGGTATTCTTGCTTACCCAACAGAAGCGGTATTTGGTTTGGGCTGTGATCCCGATAACGAGCAAGCAATTGAAAAACTGCTGTCGATTAAGTCACGTCCAGTTGAGAAAGGATTAATCCTGCTAGCAGGCAACTATTCACAACTATTACCCTATATAGATGACAGTAAAATACCACAAGATAAGCGCTTTACTGTGCTATCTCGCTGGCCCGACGGTATTACGCAATTAGTGGCAAAAAACGCTAACACTTCTGCTTTATTAACCGGCCGCTTTGACAAAATTGCTGTGCGTATCACCAGTCAACCTGATGTTGTTGCGCTTTGTAAAGCAACAAATAAACCGATTGTTTCTACCAGTGCGAATTTAACCGGTAAAGCCCCCGCAAAAACCTGGCAAGATATTTCAGATGAACTCGCTGAAAAAATTGATTTTATTATTAAAGGCCAGACCTTAGGCTTTGCTCAACCTTCTACTATTATTGATGCCTTATCTGGGGATATTATTCGCTCATGAGTACTATAGACATAAACGTCGTTATTGAATTTTTAACGTCACTACAAGATCAAATATGTACGGCATTGGAAGCAGCTGATGGCAGTGGTAAGTTTGTTGAAGATAATTGGCAACGCGCTGAAGGCGGTGGCGGTAGAACTCGCGTATTAACCAATGGTAGTGTAATTGAACAAGGCGGGGTGAATTTTTCTGTGGTTTCTGGTGATAAATTACCACCCTCAGCAACAGCGCATCGCCCTGAGTTGACTGGCCGTAAATGGCAAGCTTGCGGTGTATCACTAGTGATCCACCCTAAGAATCCTTTTATTCCTACTTCTCACGCTAATGTACGGTTTTTTATTGCTGAAAAAGCAGGTGAAGATCCAGTGTGGTGGTTTGGCGGTGGCTTTGATTTAACACCATTTTATCCGTTTAAGGAAGATGTTGTACATTGGCACCAAACAGCAAAAGATATCTGCCAACCTTTTGGTGATGAGGTTTATCCAGAGTATAAAAAGTGGTGTGATGAATATTTCTATCTAAAACATAGAAATGAAACCCGTGGTGTGGGTGGTTTATTTTTTGATGATCTTAATGAGTGGGGCTTTGATAAATGTTTTTCTTATATGCAAGCCGTGGGGAAGGGGTTTATTGATGCTTATATACCTTTGCTAGAAAAGCGCAAAGATACGCCATTTGATGATAATAATCGTCAATTTCAATTATATCGTCGCGGCCGTTATGTAGAATTTAATTTGGTTTTCGACCGCGGTACTTTATTTGGTTTACAATCGGGGGGGCGAACCGAGTCAATACTAATGTCGATGCCGCCATTAGCACGCTGGGAATATAATTTTCAAGCCAAGCCAGATAGTGCCGAAGCAAAACTGCAAGACTATTTAGTCGCGCAAGAGTGGCTTTAACTTATAGTTAACTTAGCTATCAGACGTAATCGTTTTCAAAAGCAGCCACACCAAGGCTGCTTTTTGTTTTCATCTATTATTAACTGCGTTAATCTACAGCTAAACACTCAAGCTTGAAACTCTATGGATCAATATCGCGTATTTGGTAACCCTATTGCCCAATCAAAATCCCCCTTTATTCACCAACAGTTTGCTAAGCAAACTCAGCAAAGTCTCAACTATCAAAGTGAATTAGTCGACCTTGATAAATTTGAGTTAAGCGTAAAGAAATTAATTGCTAACGATGGTAAAGGGGCTAATGTTACTGCGCCATTTAAAGAACAAGCATTTGCACTGTGCGATGAACTTAGTGAAAGAGCTAAATTAGCCGGCGCGGTTAATACCTTAATTTTTTCTAATGACGTTATTTATGGAGATACTACCGATGGTGTCGGTTTAGTGAGTGACTTACTTCGTCATAAAATACCATTGAAAGATAGTAAAATACTTTTGTTAGGGGCAGGCGGAGCAGCAAAAGGTGTCGTACAATCACTATTAGAACAAACGCCAAAGTCTTTAACTATCGCTAATAGAACGTTAAGTAAGGCACAGGCAATTACTCAGCAGTATCCTCATCACAAGGTTAAAGCACTTACATTTACTGATACCGAGCATTTAGCTTTTGATATTATTATTAATGCCACTTCAACAGGTTTATCGGGTGCAATCCTGCCAATATCCGGACAAACCATTAAAAGTGCAGTTGCTTGCTATGATATGGTGTACGGCAAAGAACCAACCGCCTTTTTAAAGCAAGCAAAGAACCTTGGTGTTGAGCATGTCATTGATGGTTTAGGGATGTTGGTTGGGCAGGCCGCAGCAAGTTTTCTGCTGTGGACAGGTGTTAGCCCTGATGTAGAGCCTGTGCTTACCGACTTAAGAGCGCAGCTAACTTAACTAGAAATACGGCGAGCAACATATGAATCAAGCTATTTTATTTAATGATGACTTACATTTTGATAAGCAACAAGATGCATGGTCGTTTACCGGACAATTATCTGGACAAAAAGTAACGATATACTTTCATTCAATGCAGCTAAAACAATTAACGGAAATTGATAGCTGCACTAAGTATGATTTAGAAGAGGTAACGGAACTCTGGCTCGAGAAAAATGAGCCAGAAAGTGACGAAATTCATATAGAAATGAGATAAAACAGATGCTTAATGATTATCGGTTAAATACTCGTTTTTCAATTCTACATAGTTAATGGCTGATTGTTTGAGAAATTTTGCTTCATTTTCTTTTAGAACTCTTGCTTGTTTGACGGGATTACCTACGTATAAATAACCACTCTTAAGTGTTTTATTAGGTGGGACTAAACTACCAGCACCAATAAAAACATCATCTTCAACAACCGCACCATCCATAATTATAGCGCCCATACCAACCAAAATTCGAGCACCTAAAGTACATCCATGTAACATACACTTATGGCCGACGGTGACATCATCACCTATAACCAAAGGATTACCATCAGGGTTCCCGGCGCTTTTTCGGGTGACATGCAATACTGTACCGTCTTGTATATTTGTTCTAGCGCCAATAGTAATTTTGTTTACATCACCTCTTGCTGCAACTAAAGGCCAAACACTAGCATCTTCGCCTAAGGTTATATCCCCGACGAGTACCGCGCTTTCATCGACATAAACAGCTTTACCTAATTGCGGGGTAATACCACGATAGCTTCGAAAATTATTTTTATACATAAATAAGAGTATTAGATGATTGATGTAGATATCTTAGCAAAAATTAATCATCTAATAATGTCTTTCATGCCATTGCCATGTTCAAAAGCTTAGTTAACACAATAAACTTAAATGTATCATGTTGGTATTTTGTGCGTTTTGAGCAGTTAAAATACGATTAACGCAAGGGTTGTATAAATAAAAGGCAAACAAACACTTTTTTGTAATTTAATTGCATTTAGCGGTTGACGCGGAGCGATAAATCTCTAAAATGCGCTCCACTTCTTCGGGACAAGTCGAAGAGGTTGTTTTAATGAGTTATCTAACGCGGTTTCGGCTACTTTGGTTAACTTAACGTTTTAAAAGCTTGGTTTTGAAAGTTGAAAAAACTTTTAA
>JBFJQB010000007.1:0-37025 GCA_041616855.1 Cognaticolwellia sp.
CTAGCTGATGATTTATCTAAGTGTTGCCGCATTTTATTGCGCATCTTGCTCACCTCTTCACACAATATTGACTTATCGCGCTTTCTCATTAAAACATCGCGTTTAATAGCTTTAAACTTTTCCGCCAGCACTGGCTGACCGAATATAATTCTGGCACGAACTAGCGCTTGATGCTCCCATGTCCACGCATCATTGCGCTGATAGTGTTCAAACGTATCGATATGCACCATTAAGAGTCCGGCGTTGCCTGATGGTCTTAAACGCATATCTAGCTCATATAAGATGCCGTTCGCCATTCGGGTATTAAAAAGATGCATCATACGTTGCGCCAATTTTAGATAAAATTGTCCGGCAGAAATGGATTTAACGCCTGAGGTCATTTCTGCCAAATCAGCATCATGAACAAAAACTAGGTCTAAATCTGAACTATAGCCCAGTTCAATACCGCCTAACTTACCATAGCCAATAACCGCAAAGCCTTTATCCGGGCCGCCTAACTTACTGTTTGGAACACCAAAACGTAGCGCCATTTGTTGCCAGGCTAAGTTAGCGACTTCTTCAACTATCGCCTCTGCTAGTGCGGTTAAATGATCACTGACCTTAGTAATGGGTAAAATGCCAGTAATATCAGCCGCGGCAATACGCAACTGTTTAGCTTGTTTGTATTGACGTAGCGTGATCATTTGCGCTTCTTGATCCTCTTCAGGTACTCGTAACATGGTTTCACGCAGCTCTGCAACATAAGAGGATAATAGTGGCGGTTGATGAAATAATTTAGGGTCAATCAATTCATCAAGCAGTATTGGAAATTTAGCAATATGCTCCGCTACCCAACTGCTATTGTGGCAGAGGTGAATTAATTGCTTTAGTGCGCCTTCATTTTCAAAAAGTAATTCAAGATAGGCGGTGCGTGTTGCAATAGTGGTTAACACCCCCAATACACGTGCTAAGGTCTGGTCGGCTAGCTTGAGATCGGCCAAATGCCACAATAAAGTGGGTACCAGTTTGTCCAATACTTGTCGACCACGATTACCCATGCTGGACTTGATCATTTCTCGGCGAAAGTCTCGTAACGTTTGCCAAAGAGATTCGCTATGCCAAAGCTTAACGTCATCATTTTCTTGCTGTAACTGAGGCGATTGCTCGATCCAAGCAATCGACTCTTCGTCACTCCATTGACTATCCCATAATGTCGTCCAGTATTGATCAACCGCTTGTCGATTGGGGCTTTCCTCGCCAATAAGTTCGCAAAATTGCTGGTGGACACCTTGCATATGAAAATCTAGTTGTGCAAGAAACCTTGGCCAGTTACAACAGTTGCTATCCGCAAGAATAGTCACTAAGCGTTGCTGATCTAAGTCATTGTCCGGTAAGGTTTGGGTTTGTTGATCATTGAGCGCTTGAATTATGTTTTCAACGCGGCGCAAAAAACGGTAACTATTACTCAGTACTTGCGCACTCGGTTGATTAATTTCTCCGTGTTTGACCAATAAAGGTAAAACCGTTAACAAATTACGATGCTGTAAGTCACTAACACGACCACCGCGGATCATTTGAAATACTTGAACAATAAATTCAACTTCTCGTATGCCGCCAGCACCAAGTTTAATATTATTTTTTAGATGTTTACGCCGAACCTCTTGCGCAATCATCGCTTTCATCCGTCGCAGGCTGTCAATAACACTAAAATCTATATAGCGACGATAAACGAAAGGGCGCAACATGTTAGACAATTGCCCGTGATACTTGCCTTCGCCAATCAGGCGCGCTTTTAACATCGCGTACCGCTCCCAATCACGGCCTTGATCTTGATAATAATTTTCCATGGCATTAAATGACAACACCAATGGACCACTTTCGCCAAAGGGACGCAAGCGCATATCAACACGATAGACAAAACCGTCTGCTGTTTGTTGATTGAGCGCCGTAATTAATTTTTGACCTAAACGAGTAAAAAATAATTGATTGTCAATACTGCGCCGAAGCCCTTGTGTTTCTCCCGCTTCTGGGTAGGCAAAAATCAAATCAATATCAGATGAGAAATTTAACTCTTGCCCCCCCAGTTTTCCCATACCGTATACCAGTAGGTTTTGTGTTTCTCCTGCACTATTGACCGGAACGCCCCATTTATCTTGGCAAAATTTTTCCAACCAATTATTTGCATGAATAATTAAATTATCGGCCAATAAAGACAGTCGTTTCAACGATTCATCAAGCGGTATATTTAACAAAAAATCGCCAACCGCAATATGCACCATGTGCACCAAACGAAACAGTCTCAGGCACTTTTGTAATTGCTCTTCTGTTGAACACTTTTCAACTTCCGCTGCCAACATCGCGCTATAATCAGGTGTTGTAGTCGCAAGTAACTGCTCACTATTAAAAAGTTCGATGAGTAATTCTGGTGCTTGTAAAGCACTACGAAGAATAAAGTCGCTTAAGGTCAATGCCTGTTTAAATAGTACTAAGCGTTCAGGCGCTAAATTAGCGCAGGCTTTGGGGTGTTGTTGAGAAAATTGCTGCCAACTGTTATTTTGCTGAACTTCCAGTAACGGTGAAAGTGATAAATGAGACACGTTATCCTCGATAAAGCCTACCATGACAAATTAACCTTAGTTTATTATGCCTAATGAATTATTTTCACAGATATTTGCAAAACAATAGACATAATATGTCATAAATGATATTAATGGATGATAACCATAGCATTTTTGAGGACACTATGGCAGAAATGCAGCCACTAAAATCGATTATACTCTTGCTAATGTTGTTGCTTTGCGCTTGTGGAGATCCCATAAAAGAGCAAGTAACACAGCAGATCCCACTGACCGAACAACGTATTGAATTACTTGCGCAAGCACTTGCTAATGGAGAAGTACGAAATGCCAATTTAATTAAACAGTACGGTGAACGGCTTCTAAAAGACAAACCAAGTTATAAACCATTAATTGACGAATTTTTAAAAGATACCGGAACAAAAGGCCCAATGTTTGTTGCCTTAGTTGATCGCTTAAACACGGTTAAAAATCAGCCGCAAATGTTTGAGAGTTCTCAAGCTATTTATGATGAGCTGTTAAACTTATATCAAGCCGCAGACCCCGTGCTGTACTCTGATGCCTTAAGCGATCCACTCAATGTCTTAGCTGATATGTCACAGGGGACTTTACCGCGTGTTAATGCCCTCTCAAAAGCACAAAGTCTCGCAGCAAATAAAGCCCAAGACTTTGGCACCGGCGAACAACTCATTGGTAATCCGGCATACGGCAACTGGACCACTGGCTCTAATGGCATGTCGTTTTGGGCTTGGTATGGCATGTACTCAATGATGGGTGATTTGTTCGGCTCACGCCGCACTTATTATAACGACTGGGGACGAAGCCGAAATTATAGTTATTACAATGACTATGGCCGCAAGCGTTACAGCTCACCGAGTCAACTGAAAAAACAAAATGATATTGACACTCGTACCAAAAAATCATTTCAAAGCCGTGGACAAAAATATACTAGCGCCTACAGTAAAAATAGAACGGGCGCCTCTGGTATATCAAGCCAAAGTAAAAGCGCACAAACCAGTGCCAATCGATTTGCTAGTAAAACCACCAATAAAAGCGCTTATGCAAAATCAAGTAAAAGTGCCAAAAATGCTAGCTTTAGAAACAGTAAAAGCACAACTTCACGTAGCTTTAGACGTGGAAAGTAGGGATAAATATGAATACATTTATTGAAATAACGGGCCTAAATCAAGAACTACTAATTTTCTTAGCTATCGATATTACCATTGCCATTATATTGCTTGGCGCCATGCGTTTTATCAGTGGTTTGTCAGCTAAAGTCAATTCAACTGACGAGCTTGCTAAAGAAGATAACTTTGCTTTTGGCATTAGTGTTGCCGGCAGTGTCGCGGCACTCGGCATTGTCCTTACAGGTGCCATTACTGGTGAAAATGCTGACAGTTATTTAATGGAAATTGTCGGTATGGCAAGCTATGGTATTTTCGGTTTAATTTTAATTAAAGTTGGTCGTATTTTTCATGATCGCTTTGCTTTAAATCAAATAGATAAGAATGCACAAATCAAAGCCCGTAATATCGCCGTTGGTATCGTAGATGCATCAGGCGCTATCGCTACAGCAATCATCATTCGTGCTGTTTTACTTTGGGTAGACGGCTTAGACTTCAGTACTTTTCTCGCTATTACCGCCGGATTTATTGTTTCACAAGCTATGTTAGTGTTGGTAACTCGTATTAAAGAATATCAGTATGGCGCCAACAATAAAAAGAACAGCATGCAAAAAGCATTTGCAGAAGGCCAAGTCGCTTTAGCTATTCGCTACGCGGGCCAAGTGATCAGCACCGCTTTAGCCGTCACTGCTGCAAGCCATTTTTTAACCTATAGTCCAGAAACGTTATTGGTTAACTTAGTGGGTTGGTTAGTTTTCGGTATAGTGATGACCCTATTAGTTGCCCTGTTGACCTCAATTGCCAAACGCCTAGTGCTGATGGGCATCAACTTAGTTGAAGAAGTCGACCAACAACATAATATTGGTGTCGCAAGTGTCGAAATGGCAATTAGCATTTCTATTGCGCTTATCTTAACGGCGCTAATGTCATAACGTCATCAAACCTTTTCTATTGCAATAATCAGGCTCGTTGATTGAGCTTGATTATTGTTCTGAGTCAATTGAAACCAGATTAACACACGCTAGGAATAACCATGACAAGAAACAGAAGTCTGCTCTGGGACGATGTTCTGCTGATTTTAACCATGGCGGTTTTGGCGGGTTGCGGTCTTATTTACGAATACTTGCTGTCGCACTACGCCGGCCGTGTTCTTGGCATTATGGAAAGTACCATCTACGCCATGATAGGTCTGATGATTGTTGCGATGGGCTTAGGCGCTTTTGCCGCGCGGAAAATTCAATGCGCCTTTAATGGCTTTGTTTGGTTAGAGCTTATTATTGCTTTTTTGGGCAGTAGCTCAATTTTGATCATTGGCGCGCTCATCGCGCTAACCCAAACTTTTCCTGAAATATTGGGCTCTATGTTCAACTTGCCGCCAGACGCTTATCCACGAGGCGGGCTCTTCAAGCAATTGAGTTTTATTGCCTTTAATAGCCCGTACTTTTTCGGGCTAATATTGGGCTTTTTTATCGGTATGGAAATACCACTGATTGCGCGCATTCGCGAAGAAATACATCAAAAGCATTTAAAGAATAACCTAGGTACCATCTATGGCGCTGATTATGTTGGTGCAGGTATTGGCGCGGCTATTTGGGTGCTATTTTTACTATCCATTGATATTAGCAAAGCGAGCGCTTTAACCGCCGCCTTAAACTTGGTGGCGGGTAGTATTTTTATTCTTTATTACTGGCAAAAACTCACCTGGCGCAAAACCTTAATTTCAGCCCATGGATTGCTGTTGTTAATGATCATGGCAATTTATCAATTCGGTAATGGTTGGTTAAGCCAGATGAGTAACTTACTGTACCTCGACAAAGTGGTTTATAACGATAAAACACGTTATCAACAGATGACTTTTACCCAACGAAATATGGGGCCATTGCAAGGTAATATAATTAATTTTTATTTAAATGGCCGCTTACAGTTTTCATCTTCAGATGAATATATTTACCACAGCTACCTAGTTAGCCCAGTCTTAGCGGGCTCAGCACGTCATGATAACATTCTCATTATTGGTGGTGGTGATGGTTTAGCCTTAAGAGATGTTTTGCAATGGCAACCGGAAAAAGTCACGTTAGTCGACTTAGATGCTGAGTTAATTGCATTATTTCAAAATCCGCACGAGAAATTACCCATGCCACTTGCCATTGGGATTGCTGACTTAACTAACGCGAGTTTACAAGATAAACGGGTTGAGATTATTGCCGCAGATGCTTTTCTTGCGATAGACACCTTATTGCAAAACCAAAAAAGCTTCGATGCCATCATTGTTGATTTGCCAGATCCTAGCCACCCCGATCTTAATAAACTGTATTCGGTCAACTTTTACGCGAGATTAAAACAACTGCTAGCTGGCGATGGCTTAATTGGCATTCAGTCAGCCAGTCCCTATCATGCAAAAAATGCCTTTATCGCCATAGGAAAAACCGTTAACGTTGCAGGCTATTCCAGCGTTCAGCAATACCATGACAATGTGCCAAGTTTTGGCGAATGGGGCTGGACTATCGCGAGTAAAATGGGCGCAGCACCTTTAACTAGACTGAAAAACTTATCAGAATTGCCGACTGCCCACCATTGGTTAACTTTAGCTATGGTAACTAACGCTTTTGAATTTTCTCGAGACTTTTATCAAGACAGTGAAGAAATACCGATTAATTATCTTGGCAGTCATGCCATTTACCAATTACATCAACAAGCATGGCAAGATCAACAAGGCTTAAATAATGCCCATTTACAGTAAGCGGTAATAATTTTAGCTAAATGAAGATATAAACAGAAAAATGTAATTAGCACTTGACATAATATGTCACGATGCTAAATTAACCCCAATGCGACATAATATGTCGTTAAGTAAAAACAGTATCACTGATTTTTACGCTACTTATTAAAACATGAGGAATAACATGAATATTCATAAGTTAGCTGACTACTTAAATACCTTATCTGATGAATCAGATACTGGGATGGTTTTTGATTGCCAACCCATAGCAGGTGAAGTGGATGTACTACAAATTACAGTACTTGGCCGTGAAGAGTTACCTATTTTCGTTTCGGTAACCGATGATCAAATTATCTGTATCACCTACCTTTGGGGTGAAGAAGAAGTTAAATCGAGCAAAATGAATGATATGCATGTCAGCATGCTAGAAATGAACATCCCCATGCCATTATCTTCATTTTCAAAAATTGGTGATAAATATGTCATTTTTGGTGCGCTAGCTATTAGCTCAACATTTAATGATATCGAACATGAACTAGCCGTATTAAGCAACAATGCCCTAGAAATTATTGACGACATGAGTGATTACTTAGTTTAAGCAACCACCTTAGGAGTATTATTATGAGTATTTTTAAAAAAATTATGACCGCAATTCGCGGCGGTGCAACTGAAGTAGGTGAATCAATTGTTGACTCAAATGCGACCCGTATTTTTGAACAAGAGATTCGCGATGCAGAAAACCACCTCACCAAAGCTAAACGTGACTTAACAGGTGTAATGGCACAACAAATGGCTGCAAGTAGAGACGTTGATCGAATCAAGCGTGAAGTGACAGAGCATGAAGGCTATGCTGTTCAAGCACTAGAAAAAGGTGATGAAGCACTTGCACTCGCCGTTGCTGAAAAAATTTCAACACTCGAAAACGAACTCAGCACACAGCAACAAGCCTTAGACAGCTTCCAAGGTAATGCTGAGCGCTTAAAAGAGCTTGTGAAAAAGAGTGAACGCCAAGTGGCTGAATACAAGCGTCAGTTATCTATGGTGAAAACCACAGAAAGCGTCCAAAAAGCTACCTCAGCAATTACTGATAACTTCTCATCAAGTAACTCAAAGCTATTAAATGCTAAAGACTCACTAGAGCGCATTAAAGCTAAGCAACAAAAGTTTGATGATCGCATGAAAGCAGCTGAAGCACTTGAGTCAGAAAACTCTGATAGTTCACTAGAAGCTAAGCTTAAAGAAGCGGGTATTGGCGCTAGCGATAACAACGCTAATTCTGTATTAGAACGCTTGAAAGCGAAACAAAAATAGTTTGCTAAAGACAGTGACCGCTTAACATTGATGATGTTAAGCGGTTTTTTAGTTTAACTATCGCCATTGATATTCGGAGCAAATAGTGAGTTTTTTAAAAAGCCTATTCAAAAAACCAACGCAAGAGCGCAAACTCAATAACGTCAAAGAGCTTACCCTCGGTGATATTATCGTCATGTCCGATAGTTTCGGTTTACCTACAGCCCTTAGAGCGCAAGAATTTCAAGTAACCGCCGTCAATAGCTATGAGTTTGAACATAAGACCCAAGTAGAGTGGGTGTTACAAGGCAACAATAGCATCGAGTTGTATTTAACCCTAGACGTTGATGACAAAACCTATCTAAAATTTTCCCTGAAAATCCTACATCAAGATGTCGAAACACTTTTTGATCTTGATAACTTTGCTGAAATTTTCGAAGATCCTGGCCAAGCACAATTAACGCGCATGGCTGACAATAACACCACAACGGGTTGGAGTAGCGAATTATATCAACAAAGCAGCTTCGCTCAAGTAGGATATTTTCATCGTAAAGATTATAGAAAAGATACGCTTTCACCTTATCAAGGTAAAGACAGCGGTGAACAGTTTGAACTTTATAGCTTATATAATGAAGAGCAAGATAAAGGCATTGATATTGAAGTATGGCAAGATGGTGATACTGAAGTATTTCTCACTTTGTTTAAACCGACGACAGATATCGTTGATATGTACCCAGGAAGTTAATTGTGGCACGTAAAATCCCTGAAAAATGGCAATCATCAGTCAAAGCGGTCAAAGCGGTACAAGTGGCTTTTGATATGGATGAAAAAATTCAACTTGCGATTAGAAAACAAGCGCTTGAGGCTGGCATTAGCCCATCTGAGCAAATTCGAGATATTTTAGGCCTACCAACCAATAAGCGCCCTAAGCGCCCAAGATTAACGGTCAGCTTATCACCTGAAGATTATCAATTGTTAGCGGAAAAATATGAGCTATCTTCCGAGCAGCAACTTGAAATCAAGAAAAAATTAATGGATGATTTAATTAATTATGTTGCTAGCGAGCAAATTGAATAAAGCCACGTGCATTCAACAACCAAAGTAATAATCAACACTAGATTCACCACAAGATAATATAACGAAGAGATTAAGATGATAGTTGTTCAAAAAGTAATGGAAAAAAGTAATTTATACAACGTCGATGATTTCGGGGTAAAAAATTACAATTACGGTTTTATTGCCATCATTTCTCTAGCTTTGTTTTTAACTTTGAACCTAACCCTAGGATATGTCACCTATCAAGCGGAACTTGGTCTAGAGGCTTCACCAGTAAAAAGTTATAGCGATGCGGTTTGGCTAATGGTTATGTCATCTACCACGATAGGCTTTGGTCACGTCTACCCTATCAGCCTTATTGGTCGTGCCGCAGTTTTTGTCATGTTCATTTTAGGTGTTGGTATACTAGGCGGGGTAGGTGCCGTTTTTGTGAATAAAATATTTGGCTTTGCTGATACTAATATTAAAAACAGAGAACTGAGAATGCAAAACTCTCAAATCATTGCGCAAAACCTAGAAATCAGTCAAAAGTTAATAAAGCTTGAAGCAAAATTAGAAGCTTTAACTAAAACGGCTAAATAACTTTCCCTAAATCTAGCCCCTTAAAATTACACCATTAAAGCAAGCGCAACTTCATTAGCGCAACAATTAAAGCGCTCCAGAAGAGAAGCTGATAAGCACTGTGATTGAGCTATTTCTGCGGCGAGAATGAGCAAGAAAATTAAGCCTTGAGAATGAATTTAATATCATTGCTATAAGCTATAATATTCAAAAAGTTGCATCGTAGTATTTTTGGGGAAGTATAATAATTTGTGCCATACTAAAGTATGCTAAATACAGAAAATAAAAATTCACATTAAAAACACAGGGATAATATTATGCTATTAAAAAAATTAACGTTAGTAACCTTAGTCGCTATTTTAAGCGGTTGTGCCAACAATGCGGCGCTGGAGTCAGACATCTCTCGACTGAGCCAAAAAGTTGATAGTTTATCGGAAAAAGTTAACAGCTTAGACTCGCAAACAAAGTCGGTATCAGCTAAGGTCGACAATTTAAGTGCTGCTCAGAAGCAAACAAATAAAGCGGTTAATGCCACACAAATGTCAGTAGATAAAGCCAATGAGCGTATCGACAATATGGTTGCTAGTTATAAAAAGTAGCCTAACAGCGATGTGTCAGCTTAACGAAAAAAGCACTAAACTTTGGTTTATGTGCTTTTTTATATTGGGCCTTAGATAACTTAAGGTCAATTAATCAGCAAATGCGGTTAATCAGAAATTAACTCTGTTACCAAGCCAGTAGGTTTTGCGATTTGTTGTGATAATATTTTTTTATTCGCGGGTAAGTTACCAACAAAATCTGCTACATTATGAGAAATCTCCACTTTGCTAATATCACCATCATCCCTAGTCAACGGGCTATGCACTTCGATTAATCGCTTGTCTGATTCGTACGATAACTTTATCGTTTGCTCAACAATACGCACCGGTGTGTTGATTTTAACATTTTGATATAACCACTCTATATCCTCATCATACAAACGAAGACAACCAGAGCTTGCTCGCATACCAATACCAAAGCGTTGATTCGAGCCATGCAGTAAATATACACTTGTGCCTAAACGTAAAGCATATTTACCAAAAGGATTACTGGGGCCAGGAGGTACTTCATCAGCCAGCGGTTTACCATGCTCGATAAAATAGCGCTCTTTCATCTCCTCCGTCGGGCGCCATATCGGATTTTTACGCTTTTCACTGATGTAACTCACCGTTTTAGGTGTTGCTAGCCCTTGCTTTCCAATACCTACTGGAAATACATGGACTTGCTCGCTGTTTGCAGGAAAGTAATATAAGCGCAATTCAGGTAAATTAATAATAATACCTTCGCGCTTACCATACGGGAGTAACATCTGGTTTGGGATAATCAATTCCTGTCCAACCGTGGGTAAAAAAGGGTCTATACCGGGGTTAGCCGCCATCAATGCCAAAAAGCCAACATCATACATTTCCGCAATCAGCTGAAAATATTCACCTTTTCCAACTTGATGAAATTGCTTCTCACCAATCAATCGTGAACCGTCAGCAGGAAGTGAATATGTTTTCGCCAAACTCACTGTCGCCTTGGTGTTAAAAAGAAAGAAAGCTAAGGCAAATAAATAGCATAATAAAGCTTTACCAAAAAGGTTGCCTAAAGGCTTTTGGTTACTAAAAATAACGGGCTCACTCCACAGAGGTTAAAGGAAATAGAGGGCTACTCGATTGCCAAAATACAATTTAACGCAATTCAAGCCAATAAGGCGGCATGGCTATTGCGATAGCTTTAGAGTTATTTAACGCTAACAACAAGCCTTCGACTTTACTGTGCTGCCACTGCACAAGCTTTTTGGGCGCTTCATCAAGCTTTTCTAATTGTTGATGAATAATCCATAATGACTGCAATTCGCTTATTCCCTGCTGTAAATCTAACCAGGGACGGCGAAATTTGTCACGCAAGTTATTATCAAACAATCCCGCGAGCCAAGTACCTGTCAATGAACTTCTAAATAAGAGCTTGCTTTGTGCAATATATTGCTGACAAGTTAAACTCGGCATGCTTTTTAACTCTGCACTCATTTCACTTAAGCTAAATTGAATTTTATCTTGTGCAAATTTTATAAGTTCGTTGTCATGTTTCTGACTTTTTATAGCCGCATCTTGATTACGTGATAAATACAATTGTAATATCGAAAGCTGCAGTTGATTAAAGCGAGCACTATGTAAAAGCTGAGTTATATCATCGCGATTAGGAAAACGACGTTTTTCTATTTTCAACTGTTCTATCAGTTGCTTACTAAAATCGAGTTTTTTGCGATAATTACCGGTTTTATTCGTCAACTCTTGTAAGTGTATGGCATTATCAACCCAAGCAAGTAAATGAACAAAGTGACTTAATTCCACTCTTATCTCTATTTCATCAGGGGTTAAATATTCTTCAAACAACCAAAATCCGTGACGAATTAACGCTAAACTCGCTTTAATTTGCGCTAACTCATCTAAGGTTCCTCGTGTTAAATATCGCTCAATGCTCTTTTGTAGCTGCGTCAGCCCGCAACTTAGGCCGGTAGTAAACGCATTAGCTATTGAATCCGTGCGCAACTCACAAATAAAGCTATGTACTGGTATTTGCTCTTCTACCTGTTCGGGATGCCAAAGCGCATAACCTCTCGCCGCTTTACTTTTTAAGCCTAGACGCAGCGCAAGTGCTTCGAAAAGTAATGAGCTTAAATTAAACAGTGCCGATGCATCACCTTCAACCAATTCAAGTTCTAACTCATCAATAGCCGATTTATTCTCCCCACTCACAATCTCCCCCTGATCATAAGCGAGTTCAATGACATTATTATTTGCATCGGTAATTAACCAAGTACAACGCTTAAAGTCAGTACTAAACAAAGTAATTAAATCATGCTGAATATTGCTGGGTGATTGGTCTTGCTGCCATATTTCGCTAGGAAAAAGTGATAAGTTCGGCAAGTTACTCGCAATGTCGACATTATATTCGGGACGACTATGTAAACCACCAACCACCTGCCCTGCGGTTTTAATAGTTTGTTCACTATGACCATTGTTACGACGAATTCTCAAGCCCATATCATGTTGTCGTAAATTCAAATCAGGTGTATCAAAATAGCAATTTGACAGTTGCTTTTCTTGATAGGTGAATTGAATATTTTCACGGTTAAATATCTGGGTGATTTTTTCTGCGGTTTTATCGCCTAAAACTAAATATTTAAGCTCTATTTCGGTCGCCATACTTTTCCAATATTAGTTGTAAATCAAGCTTATTCTCTGCAACAATAATATTTTTCCACAATCGCAGCAAATAAATACTGTCAATCTTACATGATTGATATTTTATAGCAAAAATCTTAGAAATCTAAGCAACATCGCTTGCTATCATTAAGGCAAACCCCTACTATCTTTGCCATTCTTTGTTTAAATGGCGCTATTGGTTATTTCATGATGAACATAAAACAAACATTCATTGCTTTATTATTCTTTACTCCTTTATTTTCTTTCGCCGAAGAGGCCGATATATCAACAACATCTGGCTATATTTCTGAAGATTTAATTGTTTATATGCATACCGGTGCAGGCAAAAACTACCGGATTTTAGGTACCGTTAATTCAGGTGAAAAGGTGCAATTAACCGGTGAAACTAAAAATGATTACAGCGAAATAATTACCGATAAAAATCGTATCGGTTGGGTTGAAAGCAAACATGTTTCTGCAAAACCGGGGATGCGTTATGTCATTGCAGACCTGAACGAAAAATTAGCCAGTCTCCAAACAGACAAAAGCCAGCTTAGCAACCAACTCAACGAAGCAAGAATCGAGATTGATACGCTAAAATCTGAGCGCAGCGACTTACAAAACAATATTTCAGCACTTAATATGGACTTAATAGAAACGAAATCACAACTGAAAAATCAAGATACCAGTATAAAAAAACAGTGGTTTTTTAATGGCGCTATCGTCTTAGGTATTGGCTTACTGTTGGGTTTGATTTTGCCACGTTTATCGTCAAAACGTAAAACAAGCATGGAAAACTGGGGCTAATTATACGCAGTCATTAAAGACGACGTACGCCTTAGTAAAATTTAATGTAATTAAAGAACATTGGAAGAACATTTTTTTGAAAACCTTGCTTTGCATATTTATCCTCAATATTTGCCTTATACCCTTTATCACTAAGGCAAATGGAGTCTCACCGTATTTACCCTTAAAAACCGACCCATTGTTTGAATTAGAGTTAGAAAAACTTGCCACTGTGGTAAAGCTGCCCATTCTAACTCGACCATATCACGCAGCAACGGTTTATAAATACCTTGCCAAAGTTAAAGATAGTCATCCAATACTTTATCAAAGGTTAAATGCCTATATAAAACGCTATAAAAAATCGCAAGCCGTTACGCATTTTTCAGCGCAGTATAACCATTCATTTAAAGAAGATAGTTTAGTTGCTAACCAGCGCGGTCTTCATATGGGTGATTCTTTCAAAATATCCACCAGTAGCTTTTGGCAAGTAAATGAGCATCTTATTTTTAACGCTGGAGGCACATTTTACAACAGTGAAATAGTGCCCAATAATAGCTTTATTTCACTTGGCTGGGATATATTTCAAGTCGATATTGGCTATCGAGAACATTGGCTATCACCTACGCAAGAAGGTGCAATGCTATTATCTACCCAAGCGAAACCTGCCTTGAACCTAACCATCAGTAACCCTGAATTATTAACCGATTGGAATGTAAAGTATGAGCTGTCGGTTGGCAGCCTTGAAAAGCAAGCAGGGATTAAGTTTGATCGAAATACCCCCGCCGTTTCTGGAAAGCCCAATATACTCTCTATGCATTTAAGCTTACAGCCTGTAGATTGGTGGACTATTGGTTTTAATCGAACCTTTATGTTTGGGGGTGAAAAAAGTGTCTCTATAAGTGATGTTTGGAACGCTTTTATTGATCCATTAAGTACTGATAACTGCGGTGGTGAATCCGATTTAGTCGATTGCGCACAAGAGTTTGGCAATCAACAAGCGTCACTGAGTAATAAATTTGATTTACAGCTTTTTGATTTCCCACTCAGTTTATATTACGAATACGCTGGCGAAGATACAAAAGATTATAGCAATTACCAATTAGGTAATATTGCCCAAAATTTTGGACTATTTCTGCCATATTTAACTGATGTTCTATCACTAAACTTAGAATATAGTAAATTTCATACTGCTTGGTACGTTCATCATATCTATGATGAAGGGTACGCTAACGACAAAGTGAAAATGGGCCATTGGTGGGGCAACTTTAAAGCGGCAAACGATAAGGCTGCAGGCTCTGCCGCAAGTATGAGAATTGACTGGCAAACACAAACATTTGCACAAATCACATTGTTATACAGAACGGCTAGTGTCGCTTCATCTGCTATTGCTGATTACCAACGTTCACAGCAGGTAGAATTGACATTTAAAAAGGTGCTAAAAAGCGGTTTTGTCAACCTAGCGATTAATATCGGTGAAGGCACATTAGGTGAAAAACATCTAGGTACGAGTGTGTCATATATTTGGTAAATAGTGGACAGACAAGATAAAGTCACCACAGATTAGAAATGGACTTAAAGGATTACGTCGCCGAGATCACTAATAATTTAAGAGAGTCACCCATGCAGGTTTATTTTGATGTTCAGCATTTATATTACCTTCCGCAATATCTCCCTGTTTACGATGAATTAAATAAAAGAGGGGTTAACTGTGTATTTATTTTGTATCGACAAGAACACCTTAACGATACGTTAGAAAGTCACATTAATACCCATCAATTAGATTACATTTGGGCAGAAGATAAAGGTGACGCTAAACAAATTTATTTAGATAAAAAGCCTGAATGGATAGTTTTTGGCAATGCGACAGATGATTTAGATGAAATACACTGTTTTTCAAAAACAGCCTTGATGCAGCACGGTATTGGACCTAAGTCATGTTATTATGATGTTTCAAAATCCCCGATAATGTACCGATTTGTTGAGGGAAAACATAGGCTTGAACGGTTAACAAAGCTTTTTCCAGAGAAAAAATTTATCGATACTGGCTACGCAAAGCTCGACCCTATTGTTAATAGTAGTGATAAAAGTTCTCTTCTGCAGTCTTTCGCATTAGACCCAAATAAGAAGACTATTCTCTATGCCCCAACCTTTTACCCAAGCTCTATCGAATGTTTACCGAAAAACTTCCCTGAGCTTTTAATAAAGTATAATTTAATTATTAAACCACATTTTTTTTCGTTAATTAAAGACAAATATAAATCTCAACAAAAAAGCTTAAAACATTGGGCAAGTTACAAAAATGTCTATGTCTGTAATGTCAGTGATGTCTCTATAGTGCCTTTTATGCACCAAGCTGATTTAATAATCAGTGATGCTTCTTCTACCCTCTTTGAGTTTACAGCACTAAATAAACCAGCAATTTGGTGTGACTTTTATAAACTCAGATGGTCTTACCGTGGAATTTTTAAGTTTAGGTTTAGCAATAGGCTTGACAAAGATTTAACGTATTTTGAAAAGGTTGCAATAAGAACAAAAAATGTCAAAGAGTTAATCGAACAAGTTGAGTTACATATTGATAATCCTCAACTTAAAGAAGCTGACAGGCTAAAAATGTCTGAATACTTAGTTGGAAAAGTTGATGGTAAATGCAGTGAGCGCATTGCAAATTTTATTGTGAATGGAGAAAGTTAATGCGAGTTATCACCTTTGGAACTTTTGATGTATTCCATGTTGGCCATGTTAATATTTTAGAGCGGGCTAAATTACATGGCTCACACCTAATTGTCGGGGTATCTTCAGATGCCTTAAATATGGAGAAAAAATCTCGATACCCAATTTACTCTGAAGATGACAGGCAACATATTATCCGTTCACTCCAGTGCGTAAACGAAGTATTTCTTGAGCAATCGCTTGAGCTCAAAGCTGAATATATCAAATATTATAATGCCGATATACTTGTCATGGGGGATGACTGGCAAGGAAAGTTTGATCACTTAAAGAGTATCTGCCAAGTTATTTATTTACCGAGAACCCCTTCGGTTTCTACTACTGAGATTATTGAAGTGGTTAAAACAAAGCGGTAACTCAAAGAAAGGTAGTCAATTTTATATTCCCGAATATCAAAATGCCCTATCACTGCTTTTTATCATTACTTTAAAGAGCAATAATTTTTATTGACAACTAAACAGCAATTGCGCTATTAATAATCCACTCACTATTTATTCTCTGTTTAGCGATTGAACCTAAAAATGAAATTACATTCAAGCATTATTCGAATTAACTTACTCCTCGCATTATCCATGCGCGGCTAGGTTTTATTGCTTGAAAAATAAATAGATAACAAAATAAAACACTAAACCCGCGCTAATCACCGCGGGTTTTTTTATGCCCGTCATTTAACGCTAAACCTTATAAAAGTCGGGACAACACATGAGCACTGCTAACAATAAAGTTATTATTTTTGACACCACCTTGCGTGATGGTGAACAAGCATTAAACGCTAGCTTGTCAGTGCACGAAAAACTACAAATAGCTCATGCTATTGAGCGCTTAGGTGTTGATATCATGGAAGTAGGTTTTCCAGTGTCATCACCAGGCGACTTCCAATCAGTGCAAGAAATTGCTCGGACAGTAAAAAACTCTCGTGTTTGTGCTTTAGCTCGAGCAGTTGAAGCCGACATTCAAGCCTGTGCCGAGGCACTAAAATCCGCTAAAGATTTTCGCATTCATACCTTTATTTCCACCTCTGACGTCCATGTGCAACAAAAATTGAAAAAGAGCTTTGCTGATGTTCAAGCCATGGCCATTCACGCGGTTAAATTTGCGCGAAAATTTACCGATGATGTTGAGTTTTCTTGTGAAGATGCGGGCAGAACACCAATCGATAATTTATGTCGCATGGTAGAAGCCGCGATTAAAGCTGGAGCAACTACGGTCAATATTCCAGATACAGTTGGTTATACCCTACCCAACGAGTTTGGCGGCATTATCGAGACATTATTTAATCGCGTACCCAATATCGATCAGGCTGTTATTTCTGTACATTGTCACAATGATTTAGGTTTAGCGGTTGCCAACTCGATATCGGCAGTGCAAGCGGGCGCAAGACAAATTGAATGTACCATCAACGGCATAGGCGAACGGGCGGGTAATTGCTCATTGGAAGAAGTCGCCATGATCATGAAAACTCGCCAAGAATTGCTAGGTATACAGACTAAAATCAATCATCAGGAAATTGCTCGAACGTCAAAATTAGTCAGCCAGTTATGTAATATGCCGGTGCAATTAAACAAAGCCATTGTCGGTGGTAACGCTTTTAGCCACTCTTCTGGCATCCATCAAGACGGTATGCTAAAAGCGAGCAACACCTATGAGATCATGACTCCAGAGAGTGTCGGTATTAGTAAAACTAAATTGAATTTAACCTCCCGCAGTGGTCGCCATGTTATTAAACACCGCATGGCAAGTTTAGGTTATCAAGAATCTGACTACCAATTAGAAACCCTTTACGCTGACTTTTTAGCTTTAGCCGATAAAAAAGGGCAGGTCTTTGATGATGATTTAGAGGCGCTACTTTTTAATATCCAACAACAAGGTCAACAGGACTTTTATCGCTTACAAACACTTAATGTCCAAAGTGGTGGCAGTGAGTTTGCCACATCAAGTATCAAGCTAGCGATTGGTGATGAACATAAAATTGTTTCCGCTACCGGTAATGGACCTGTTGATGCCTTATACCGGGCCATCAAAAAAGCCATTGAAATTGATTTTGAGGTTAGCGATTACAAAATATCCAACAAAGGTGAGGGCGAAGATGGTTTAGGAAAAGCAGACATTGTGGTGTCATGGCAAGGCAGAAATTTTCACGGCTATGGTTTAGATACCGATGTTATTAAAGCCTCAGGTTATGCCTTGGTTAACGCACTTAATGGTATTCACCGCGCGATTACAGTGGCAGAACTAAAAACAGAGTTGAAAACAGAATCAAAAAACGAGTCTAAATAAGCAGTCACAAGTGACCGTAACAGATCAGTTTAATGGCTTTTAACATTTACTTAAAAACAAACACTATAGGTTTAGATAATATGTCGAAGATTGCAGTTTTAGCCGGAGATGGCATTGGACCAGAAGTGATGGCCCAAGCAGAAAAAGTTTTAAGCACGGTTGCTAAGCAATTTAACTTTGCAATAAACATTCAACATTATGATGTCGGGGGGTGTGCTATCGACAATCATGGCCAAGCATTACCTGACAGTACAATAAAGGGCTGTGAACAAGCCGATGCCATTTTATTTGGCTCTGTTGGTGGCCCTAAATGGAGCGATTTACCGCCGACGGAGCAACCAGAAAGAGCGGCGTTATTAGGTTTACGTGGTCATTTCGGCTTATTTTGCAACATGCGCCCTGCGCAACTGCAAAGTGCGATGTCACACCTTTCACCACTGCGCGCCGATATTTCACAGGCCGGTTTTGATATTTTAGTGATCAGAGAATTAACCGGTGGCATTTATTTTGGTGAACCCAAAGGCCGCCAACACCAAGGACAAGAAAACGAAGCCGCTTTCGATACTATGATTTACTCTCGCAAAGAAATTAGCCGTATTGCCCACTTAGCTTTCCAAGCGGCTCAAAAGCGCAATAATAAGGTGACGTCTATCGACAAAGCGAACGTATTAGCCTCATCGCAATTATGGCGTGAAGTGGTTATCGACGTGGCCAATGACTACCCTAACGTTACCCTTGAGCACATGTATGTGGATAACGCCGCGATGCAATTAGTGCGCGCCCCTGCTCAATTTGACGTGATGTTATGTTCTAACTTATTTGGCGACATTTTATCTGACATCTGCGCCATGATAACGGGCTCTATGGGATTATTACCTTCGGCAAGCCTAAATGAACATGGCTTTGGCATGTTTGAACCTGCAGGAGGCACTGCCCCCGATATTGCTGGTAAAGGTATTGCTAACCCGATTGCGCAAATTTTATCGGCCGCGTTAATGTTACGCCACAGCTTAAAGCAAGCAGATGCCGCTGATGCGATTGAAAAAGCTGTTCAGTCAACATTAAACGCTGGCAATTTTACCGGCGACTTATTGAGCGCAGACCAGCGACATGAGGCCAAGTCAACCGAAGAAATGGGCGACATAATCTGCCAATACATACGCAACAACGAAACATCATCAGGAGGAAACTAGCATGCCTAGCACGTTATATGAAAAATTATGGCAACGTCATGTCATTGAAGAAAAAGCTGATGAAACACCATTGATTTTCGTTGATCGCCATTTGATCCACGAAGTTACCTCACCTCAAGCTTTTGCCAATTTGAAATTTCATCACCGCGTACTGCGACATCCTGAGCGCACTATTGCGACTATGGATCATAATATTTCTACCCGCTCTATTGAAATTAATGCCGCTGGTGAAGGCGCAGCGAATCAATTGCGAACATTAGAAAAAAACTGTCAAGAGTTTGGTATAGCGTTATTTGGCATGGGCCATAAAAATCAAGGCATCGTCCATGTCATCGGCCCCGAGCTTGGCTTAACCTTGCCCGGTACGGTTATTGTTTGCGGTGACTCACATACCGCAACTCATGGCGCTTTTGGCGCGCTAGCATTCGGTATTGGCACTTCTGAGGTTGAACATGTTTTTGCAACCCAGACTTTACGTCAAACCAAAGCAAAAACCATGAAAATTGAAGTGAAAGGCCGAGTGGCGCCCGGTATTAGTGCCAAAGACATTATTTTAGCGATTATTGGCAAAACGGGCAGCGCTGGCGCAACTGGCTATGTGGTTGAATATTGCGGCGAAGCCATTGAACGCTTAACCATGGAAGAGCGTATGACGGTATGTAATATGAGTATCGAATTTGGCGCAAAAGCCGGCCTTATCGCCCCCGATGCAACAACCTTCGCTTACTTAAAAGATAAAGAATATGCGCCTAAAGGCGAGGTCTGGCTACAAGCCATTGCTGACTGGCAGCAATTAAAAACAGATCCTCAAGCAACTTTTGATCGTTATTTAACGCTTGATGCAAAAGATATAAAAACCCAAGTGACTTGGGGAACCACGCCAGGACAAGTGACACAAATTGACAGCGTTGTCCCATCACCAGACGACTTTAGCGACCCTGTCGAGAAAGACTCCTGTATTGCGGCTTTAAAATATATGGGGCTAACCGCTGGCACGAAAATAACCGACATTACCATCAATAAAGTTTTTATTGGCTCTTGCACTAATTCTAGAATTGAAGATTTACGTGCGGCAGCTGCGATTGCCAAGGGTAAAAAAGTATCACCTACTGTTGACGCTATTGTTGTGCCTGGCTCTTATCGTGTTAAAGCCCAAGCGGAAGCGGAAGGTTTAGCACAAACCTTTATTGATGCAGGTTTTGAATGGCGCTTACCAGGCTGCTCGATGTGTTTAGGGATGAACGATGATGTATTAACCGAAGGCGACCGCTGTGCCTCAACCAGTAACCGTAATTTTGAAGGCCGACAAGGCCGTGGCAGTCGTACTCACTTAGTCAGCCCCGAGTTGGCCGCCGCCTCTGCCATCGCAGGACATTTTGTCGATTTAACCCAATTAAACCAGCAAGTTCAAGGAAATTAACATGGAAAAATTTACTCAGCATCACGGTTTAGTTGTACCATTGGACGCCGCCAATGTCGATACCGACCAAATTATCCCGAAACAGTTTTTACAAAAAACTACTCGTATTGGCTTTGGTCAGCATCTATTTCATGACTGGCGTTATTTAGATGCCGCTGGCAATGAAAACAATCCAGAGTTCATTCTTAACCAAGCACAATATCAAGGCGCGAGCATTTTACTAACACGGGAAAATTTTGGTTGTGGTTCAAGCCGTGAACATGCCCCTTGGGCATTACAAGAATATGGTTTTAAGGTGATTATCGCCTCAAGTTTTGCTGATATTTTTTATGCAAACTGCATCAACATTGGTGTGTTGCCGATCACCTTGTCAGAAATCCAAATAGCGACACTATTTCAGCAGGCAAATAAAGCCCCATTGCATATAAGCATTGATTTAGCGACAAAGTCGGTGAACACTGACCAAGAGCAATTTGAGTTTGAACTTGCGCCCTTTCATCAATATTGCTTAGAACATGGCGTAGATAGCGTCGGATGGACATTAAATAAACTGGCTAAAATAGAAAGTTACGAAGCCCAAATGCCGGTTTGGCAGTAGGGGCAGTGGTGGCCGCTAATAGCTATATTAACCACCACAGTATATCTTCAGGGGCTAATGTATTCGCCACCACGGTTATTGCTGAAATTCACCGAGCTTGAGTTAATGCCATGAAGACAGTGCATCCATAGTAAATTTCTCACCGCGAAAGCTTAAAATGACTTTTTGGGGGCGTATTTCATTGAGCAGTAATTCACGACTTATATAATCGCCCTCGTATCGGTCTCGGCCATTCACCCTCACCCACCCTTGGCCATCACTGGCGTAAATATGCATTTCAAACTCTAGAGTTGGCACACCATCTTGTATCCAAGTAGGCATTTGCGTCAGTGGCATAAGCTCACTATCATCTACAACTTTACTGCCTTCGAGGTTATCGCTTTGTCTGGCTTGCTTAGCTTGCTTGGTTTGTTCAATTGCAGATTGAAAACTTGCCAGCAACTCATCAGAAACCCCTTCGGTTGCTTTAACAACAAAATTATCGGGATTGACTTTTTCAGCCACGGTTTCAGTCGTTTGAGTCAGGGTTACTTTTTTCTCACTTTCAATAAACCGTTTTTCAATCCCGTTATTAACATGCGCTTTCGCATCGCTGGTGCTCGTATCTACCATAGAAGTCTGAGCTAGTTCTGCAATATTATTACCCTGGTTGTTTGCTGAGATAATATTTTTACTGTTCTCTCGCACAGGTAAATCACTCTCACGTTTAATCGAGTCTTTAGCATCCTTTAATTCTGCGATTGATGGCTGCGCATTGGGTATCGATGTTTGTTGCTCGTCAAGTTCACGTGTATGTTCAACAGTAGTAGCAAGATTAAGATTATTGCCGTTAAATTGATATGCTCCCCACCAAATACCGACCACTAAAAATAGGCTTAAGGCTCCGATCAGGCTGCCCACTTTTAGCCAACGACTTTGCCACCAAGACTTGACTTGAAATTCATCACCTAAGGCATCATGCGCCGCTTGTAAGACAATCTTACGATTTACAATGGCATTGTTGCTGTTATAAGCGTTCATTAAAGAGCGCTCGGCTAACAAGTTCATTAACCGAGGAATACCATGACAGATTTTATGAATAGCACTCACCGCACTTTTATCAAAAATCCGACGAAAACATTTCGCTACGGACAATCGATGTTTAAGGTACTGATCGACTTCTTGCTCATTGAGCGGTAATAAGTGGTATCGCGCAGTGATTCTTTGTGCCAACTGACGTAAATCCCGACGCTGCAACAATTGCTGTAATTCAGGTTGGCCAATCAGGATCACTTGTAATAGTTTTTTAGTATTGGTTTCTAAATTCGTTAACAAACGTAATTGTTCCAACACTTCAGGTTGTAGATGTTGAGCTTCATCAATGATTAACAGGGTATTAATATTTTCATTATGATTTTTCAGTAATTTTTGCTGGATTTTATCGGTCAGGGTTTTTAAGGTTGCGCCGGTTTTACGATAACGTATTTTTAATTCATCACAAAGGGTGGCTAAAAGCTCTTGGCTAGATAACGTTGGATTTAAAATAAAAGCCGCTTGAGTATTTTCTGGTAAATTTTCCATTAAGCGACGGCTGATCGTAGTTTTTCCGGTCCCCACTTCACCGGTTAACAAGACAAATCCGCCGGTATCGCCTAAACCATAGGTTAAGTGATTAAGGGCTTCACGGTGCCTGTCACTCATAAACAAATAATCAGGGTTTGGCGCAATGGAAAATGGCTTTTCTTCTAAACCAAAATAACTTGTATACATAGCAAATTTTAACTGAGGAAACGACCCAGTGAAATTAACCTGAACGAGATCATAAGTCAAAAATCCTATGCAATTGTGTTAAACTTTACCGTAAAACTTTATCTATATTATTTATTTTCAGAGATTTATAACCCGTAATGCAAAATATAACCGAGCAGTTAAATTACTTTTTAGTCGGCGGCGCTGTCCGAGACGCGCTACTTAATCGAGTGGCTGTTGATAAAGACTATGTGGTGGTTGGCTCTAGCGTTGATGAAATGCTTAAACTGGGCTTTTTGCAAGTCGGTAAAGACTTTCCTGTATTTCTGCACCCAGAAAGTAAACAAGAATATGCTTTAGCTCGCACGGAGAAAAAAGCAGGTCAAGGTTATACCGGCTTTAGTTGTAATGCCTCACCAGAGGTTACCCTTGAAGAAGACTTACTGCGCAGAGACCTGACGATAAACGCCATGGCCATGGACGAAAACGGCAACATAGTAGACCCTTACCAAGGGCAGCGTGATCTAGAAAATCGTGTGCTACGTCATGTTTCAGCCGCATTTATTGAAGACCCGTTGAGAGTGTTACGTGTGGCTCGTTTCGCCGCCAGATACCATGAATATGGCTTTAAAATCGCTCCTGAAACCCTCAACTTAATGGCCCAGCTGAGTCAAAGTGGTGAGTTATTAAGCCTGTCTGCTGAGCGTGTTTGGCAAGAAATGGAGCGAAGTCTTGCTGAAAAAAATCCCGAAGTGTTTTTTCAAGTTCTGTATCAATGTCACGCTCTAGCGTCACTTTGGCCTGATTTACATAATTTGTGGGGCATTCCTAACCCAGCAAAGTGGCACCCAGAAATTTGCTCTGGCATACATACCATGATGGTACTAAAACAAGCCGTTATGCTGTCGGAAAAAACTAGCGTCAGATTTGCCAGTGTTTGCCATGATTTAGGAAAGTCACTTACCGAGCAGGATAAACTTCCTTCTCACCCTGGCCATGAAACCACCGGATTAGCGTTAATTGAAGAATTTTGTCAACGCTTTCGCGTGCCAAGCGCGCACAAAAGCTTAGCATTAAAAGTTTGCCAATTTCATTTACACGTTCATAAGGCGTTTGAATTAAAGCCGACAACCATACTGAAAGTATTTAATCAATTAGATGTATGGCGAAAACCAGATGAGTTTGCCGATTTTTTACTTTGTTGCCAAGCCGACTTTACCGGACGTCTTGGTTTTGAAAGCCGTGAATATCATCAAAAAGATTTCCTCAACAGCGCTTTTGAAATGCTAAACAAAATTAATGCAAAACCATTTGTTGAACAAGGGCTGAAGGGGCTGGCGATTAAAGAGGCAATATCCCAGCAACGCCTTGAACAATTACAACGGTTCCAGCAAAGCTACATTAGGCCTAATCACGCTCAATAATCTAATCGTTTAAAGCGCTGTTAAGGTTTGGACGACGGTTCATACTAAAGCTAATCAGTGCTCGCACTTCTCTAGTATTAAATTCTAGGCAATAAAAAAGCCATATCATCTGATATGGCTTTTTAGTTTAACTTAGCGGTTTAATTAAAACTTATATGCAGCTTTAACGTAGTAGTAACCACCGTTGTAATCAAACGGACCACTTTCGTAGTACTTACCACTAACTACACCGTAAGCGCCACCATTTTTCTGAAGCTCTTGTGCTTCTGTATCGAAAATGTTGTTAGCGCCAACTGACAATGTCCAGCTATCATTAACAAAATAGCTTACTGAAGCATCAATGGTATATGAAGAGCCAACCGTTTCTGACCAACCGTATGAGCTAAACTCATCAGGCTCATCAGCATGTGTTGCAAACCACTCACCAAAGTAGTTAGCACGTACAAACATGCTCACGTCTTCCCAGTTTTGCGCGATAGTAAAAGTAGCACGGTGCTCTGGAATACCTTCTTCTAAACGACGTACTTTAAAGCCCGAGGTAAACAAACCTGGATCATCAACTTCTGTGGCATTAAAGTTGTAAGCAAGGCTGAACTTAGTATCACCGCCCATTAACTCCATACCGTAGTTAGCGACGATATCAACACCTTTGGTAGTGGTATCAAAATCGTTAGCAAAGAACGTTACTTTACCACCTAACAATAACTCAGGGCTTGGGTATTTACCTTTTAGGGCATTGACATCCGCTTGGGTAATATCAAGTTTATCTGTTTGTGCAACACGGTCTGTAACTTCAATGCTATAGGCATCAACCGTCATAAAGAAGTCGCCATTTTGGTAAACCATACCAACAGCGTAACTTACTGATTCTTCAGGTTGTAGCTCTACGCCACCTTTTTGAGCTGATACAGGGTGTGATGGTGGGAACGTTGCTGATTGTACAAGCTCACCATTAACTAATGATGTTTGTGTATTTACCACATTTGCTTGACCAACAGTTGGTGCACGGAAACCGGTACTGTGTGACGCTCTGAACGATAGCTCGTCATTCACTTGGTATTGCGCCGTTAACTTATAGTTAGTGGTATTACCAAAAGAAGAGAAGTCTTCATAACGTAACGCTGCACCTAATAATAGGTCTTCAGTAACGTAGGCTTCAACATCAACATAAGCGGCAATACTCTGGCGCTTTTCGATGCCCTGTGCTTCAGGAGAGAAGCCAGCAAAACCATGCGAGCCAACACTAAAGCCTTGGGTGGCTAGTGGCCCTTGCTGCCATGAAGCTTGTTCACCAGAAATAATTTCAAAGCTCTCTTGGCGCCATTCAACACCAGCTGCAACATTGACTGGCTCTGATAAACCCATATCAACGCTTTTAACTAAATCAGCATTAAAGGCTTTTTCTAATTGAATATAAGAACCGGCTTCAAACGAAAGACCAGGTTGGTCTGCATTTAGCGCGCCCATTGATGGGTTGACTGTATTCTCTAACGTGTAAGTTGATTTGTTACGACCTACAGAGCCACTGATATCATACATAGCTTCATCTAAGAATCCGCCTTTAACTTCACCGCGTGTACCCATGACTAATGACGTATCATTAATATCGCCAGTAAACTGTGGCGTGTAACCGCCTGGCAGTAATTCATTGAATGCCCAACAGTTATCATTGTTGGCAACATTGTCAATGTAATCTTGCTGAGTTCTAACATCAGCTGCAGTAATAGCAATGTTTGGACATGCATCAGCATTACCGTCCATTGCGCCGACTAATAAGTTACCATCAGGGTCCGTAAATACACCGCCACGATTTTGCGGGTTACGATAGTAATAGCCACCAGTACCACTACGTTCAGAGTAGTTACCGAACATGTAAAATTCTTTATCATCGCCTAAATCGAGACCAACATTACCAAATAGCGTAATGTCATCTTCAATTTTTGGATTACCCCAAGTCATCGCAGGGCTTGCCACATGCGTATTACCTGCGTCAATTAACGCTTGTGCGTCTGGGCGCTGTACACTGCGGCTAGTCGCATCAGATTCTTTTAATTGAAACGAAAGGTTAACAAAACCATCTTTAGTGAAAGGTAAGCCAATGTTACCATCAACAATTGTTGAGTCGCCGTCGCCTTCGTAATAAGAGCCTTGTTTAACTGAGATTGAGCCACCATCAGCATCATCTTTAAGCACAAAGTTCATTACACCAGCAATGGCATCAGAGCCGTACTGCGCGGCAGCACCGTCACGTAATACTTCAACTTGCTTTAAAGCAACGCTTGGAATAACAGAAATATCAGGACCTTGTGCGCCATCATTAACACCACCACCTTGGAAAGCGATTACTGATGCGCGGTGACGACGCTTACCATTTAATAAAATTAGGGTTGAATCTGAAGATAAACCACGAAGGTTAACTGGACGAATAAATGATGCAGCATCTGAAATAGGCTGTTGACGAACGTTGAACGATGGTACCGCTGCTTGAAGCATGTCTAGCATATCACTTGAAGCATTTTTACCGAGCTCATCACCACCAACAATATCAATTGGCACTGGAGATTCAGCAACTGAACGAGGGGCTGAGCGTGATCCAACTACCGCGATACGTTCAACATCTTCTTTTTTAACTGTTTCTTCGAACCCTACGGCAAAGCTAGGTGCAGTTCCTAGCGCTAAGCCCACAGCTAGAGCTAAGGTACCAGTACGAAATTTAGTAGACATATTATTCCCTTCCTAATATATAAATATATTTTTATAGTTTTATAGTTTTATTTTACCTAGTGTGCATACCACAACACTAATACTTCACTCAATATCAGCGTCACTCAACAAAAGGACTTGAATATTTATAAAACAGCTAGTTCTGCTTTACAAGTAGTGTTTTGCTGAAAAATTTAACATCGAAGAGCTAAAATAATAGATATGCATAACTTTTCCGTATCAAAGCAAAAGCACCTAAACTAGGGGGAAATACCTATACCCACCGGTACACTTGCGCTGTAGAAAAGCCTAAAAAGTGTCAACATGCGAAAATGTTCGTATTAAATTTTATATATCAAGAAAATTTAAACATTAAAAAAAAATATAAAAAATGTAAAAAAAGTGAACTTTTTTGAAATAGCACAATTAACGCGGCAAAACCATGTTCAAAAAACAAACTAAAAGGTTAATGCCTTGTTAATTCAAGGGCTGGATTGTTAATATGGTAGGTTGTTAATATTAGAAATGAATGAACAGTGATTCTTCTAACGAAAAATAATCTCGCAAGTCAAAATAAAAAGCTCCACAATGTGGAGCTTTTTCAAACTTAAAAGCAAAGTTTTTTAATCAGCCGCTAAAACGGTCGCGCTCACCTCACCAAAACCGATACGTGCAGCGCCAGCTTTTTTACAATAACCTTTCATGATCACGCAATCGCCATCTTCTAAGAACGTGCGAGTTTCACCATTAGGCAGTTGAATAGGCTCTGAGCCTGCATTGGACAACTCAAGCATAGATCCGGCTTCGTCAGGGTTAGGGCCCGATTGCGTGCCACTGCCAAACATATCACCTGGGCGTAGGTTACAGCCATTAACGGTATGATGTGCAACCATCTGCGCTACGGTCCAGTATGAGTCTTTAAAGTTTGATTGCGACAATTGCACTGCGGCTTGTTTAGCCTTTCGCATTGTTTCAGTTTCAATTAATACCTGTAGGTTTAAGTCTAAAGAGCCATAGTCACGATTATCTTGCGACTCTAAATAAGGTAAAGGTTGAGGATCTGCTGCATCACGAGTCCATTGAGCTCTGTATGGTGCTAACGCCTCGGACGTAACGATCCATGGTGAAATCGTTGAAGCAAAACTTTTTGAAAGGAATGGCCCCAAAGGCTGATATTCCCATCCTTGAATGTCACGTGCCGACCAATCATTAAATAAACAAATACCAAAAACGTGATCTTCGGCCTTATCAATACTGATAGGCTCACCTAAATTATTGCCATTACCAATAAAAACGCCAACTTCTAATTCGTAGTCTAAACGCTTACATGGACCAAATGAAGGCTCTGTCGCTGTCGGTGCTTTAGTTTGACCTTTCGGGCGCTTAAAGTTGCTACCAGAGACTTCAATTGATGAAGAACGGCCGTGGTATCCGATAGGAACCCATTTATAGTTGGGTAATAAGGGATTATCAGGACGGAACTTGCGACCTACCGATGTTGCATGATGAATCGAGGTATAAAAGTCAGTGTAATCACCTATTTGACAAGGTAAAGCGTACTCAACGTCACTTTGAGCAATTAAACATGCCGCTAACGATGTTTGTAATTCTGCCCCCTGTGTTAATGCTTGTGACAATTCTTTACGCAAGGCACTCCAAAAACGCTTACCCATCGACATAAATGCATTCAACTGAGCTTGACAACATTGCTCTAATGCCAACTGTGCGTCGCCAGTAAATATATTTAAAGCATATAATGCCTTTAGATCTAAAACTTGATCACCAATTGCAACACCCGCTCGAAAGCCCTCTGCATTGCCTTTTCTCTTAAAGCTTGCAAAGGGTAAGTTTTGAATTGGGAAATCACAATTTTCCACATTAGCAGATTCAACCCAACTGGTTAAAGCTGGATTATGCGTTTCATTCAGTAAATTGGGGTTAGACATGGGTTAAACGACTCCAGAAAAAGGTAAATACGTGTTTACAATACACGTCAATAAAATATCCAATAGCGCAATATTATAACAAGCGATCTGATAAAGGCTATGGCAAGAGAATATACATGATAAACAACTGTCAACAAAATGTTGCAGGGACTAGTTTACAAGTTATTTTCAACGTTTTTTCTTTAATAGGCCAAGACTTAACGCGCTATTGTAAATAGAACATAGCAATAAGTCAGTAAAACACTATTCTCAGTTAAGCGCATTTGCTAGAATGCCGCCGTTTTATTAATTCCTAAAACAACTAATCGTTGCCATAGCGGCGACCAACATTCAATCTACAGCTCCTGACTTACTATCAGGCTCGCTCAATGGGTCAATAATTACATGAATAACATCACTGTTTGCGCATTATATAAATTTGTTCGCTTGGAAAACTTCGAAGCCATTAAACCCCCTTTACAACAAGTCATGGAAGACAATAGTGTTAAAGGCACTTTACTGTTAGCACTTGAAGGCATCAATGGCACCATAGCTGGCTCACAAGCTGGCATAGATGCAGTACTTGAGTTTATTAATAGTGATAGTCGCCTCGCTGGCGTGTCATCTAAATGCTCTTTTCATCAAGATAATCCTTTTCAGCGCACTAAAGTTAAATTAAAAAAAGAAATTGTCACTATGGGCGTTGAAGGTATCGACCCAACATTGACCGTTGGCACTTATGTGAAACCGAAAGACTGGAATGCCTTAATTTCCGATCCTGAAGTGTTATTGATTGATACGCGCAATGACTACGAAGTTGAAATTGGTACCTTTAAAAATGCCATTAATCCCAACACTGAAACTTTCCGTGAATTTCCTGACTATGTCGCGAAAAATCTCGATAAAACCAAGCACAAAAAAGTCGCGATGTTTTGTACTGGCGGCATCCGCTGTGAAAAGTCTACTGCTTATTTAAAAGAACAAGGCTTTGAAGATGTTTACCACTTAGAAGGTGGCGTATTAAAGTACCTCGAAGAGGTGCCAGAGCAAGAGACACTATGGCAAGGTGAATGCTTTGTTTTTGATGGCAGAGTCGCTGTTAACCATAATTTAGAGCGCGGCCAATACGATCAATGTTTTGCTTGTCGTTATCCAATTACCGACGAAGAGAAAAAAAGCCAACATTATGTTCAAGGTGTCAGTTGCCCGCGTTGCTTTGATAAGTACACTGACGAGCAACGCAGTCGCTTTCAAGAACGTGAAAAGCAAATCAACCTTGCTAAAGCGCGTGGCGAAGAACATATCGGTGGTGAAATAAAACAAGTGATCGAGCAGCGCCGAGCAACGAAAAGCGCAGAAAAACAAGCACAGAAAAAATAATCACTTTGGCTTGGAAATATATTATTAGTCCGCTTTTCTGCGGGCTTTTTTATCTACATAGTATTAGCTCAGAATAAAACTACACCTCACCTTGGATATGGCATGCAAGGTCATAAGCATTTCCAAATATGCCTTGTATTATTATCTAGAAAGCCCAATCCTATAGTGTGTTGAAGATGACGTTACACATACGCTATATAATAAGAATAGAAGAATTCAAAATATTAACTAACGGTTGAAAAAGCAGTAAACGCAAAAAGGGTAATAACAGTACTGTTATTACCCTTTTGTCTATTTTAAAAGTTAAAGATTAGTGATTTTCAGAAACCATATTAACGGTATATTTTGGAATTTCGACCACTAAGTCTTCATCACCGACTATGGCTTGGCAACCAAGACGTGATTCAGGCTCTAAGCCCCAAGCTTTATCAAGCATATCTTCTTCAAGCTCATCACCCTCTTCAATAGAGTCGAAACCTTCGCGAATGATCATATGACAAGTGGTACAGGCACATACTTTTTCACAGGCGTGCTCAACACCGATATCATTTTTAAGCGCTACGTCTAACACGCTTTCGCCTTTTTCCGCTTGCACTACTGCGCCTTCAGGGCAAAGTTCTTCGTTTGGTAAAAATATAATTTGTGGCATTGACTAAACCTCGTCTACTGAATGGCCGGATAATGCTGTTTTAATGGAAGAGTCCATTCTACGTTCAGCAAATGTGGCAGTACTATTATTTAATGTCTCTATTGCCGCTTCAATTTCATCGGCATTACCTGTTTGACTAATATTTGCCAGCGCCGTAATGGCACTTTCAATTTCATTAACCTCTGCTTGATTTAATAAAGCGCTATCAGCTAAAAGCGCTGCTTGAATCGATTCAATGACGCGTGACGCTTCAACTTGTTGCTCTTTCAGCATTCTTGCTTGCATGTCTTGCTCGGCATTTTCCATTGAATCTTTCAACATTGTCGTGATTTCATCAGCTTCTAAACCAAAGCTTGGCTTCACGGTAATGCTAGACTCAACACCGGTTGATTTTTCCATCGCTGACACTTCTAATAAACCATCAGCATCTACTTTAAAAGTAACGCGAATATGGGCAGCACCAGCGGTCATGGCAGGAATGCCACGCAGTTCGAAACGCGCTAATGAGCGACAATCGTCAACCAGTTCACGCTCGCCTTGTAATACATGCACCGCCATTGCCGTTTGACCATCTTTAAAAGTGGTAAACTCTTGTGCCTTTGCGACCGGAATCGTGGTATTGCGCGCAATCACCTTCTCAACTAGGCCGCCCATGGTTTCTAGGCCCAATGACAACGGAATCACATCAAGTAACAGCATGTCACTGTCTGGCTTATTACCCGCCAAAATATCAGCTTGAATAGCCGCACCTAACGCCACAACTTTATCTGGGTCAATTGAGGTTAATGGGGTTTTCTTAAAAAAGTTTTCTACTTCTTGACGAACCAAAGGCACGCGGGTTGAACCACCGACCATCACGACTTCAATAACATCTTCAATAGCGAGTTCAGCATCTTTTACTGTGCGTCGACAAGCACGTAATGTTTGCTTAATTAATGGCGCGATAAGTTGTTCAAAGTCGCTACGGGTTAAATTGTCAGTCCAAACCTTACCTGCTGGCAATGTTAGGGTAATTTCAACACTGTCACTCGCAGATAGTTGCTCTTTTGCCATACAAGCTTGCTGTGTTAATTGACGTTCCATTGATGTTGACAACGGACGGACTAAACCAGCTTTACTGATAAGATGATCGACCAGTATGCCGTCGAAGTCATCGCCACCCAGGGCCGAATCACCACCAGTTGCTAACACTTCAAATACGCCTTTATTTAAACGTAATATTGAAATATCAAAGGTACCACCACCTAAATCATAAACCGCAACAACGCCTTCTTGGCCGCTATCTAAACCATAAGCTACCGCTGCAGCCGTGGGTTCATTTAATAAACGCAGTACATTAACACCGGCTAATTTTGCCGCGTCTTTGGTACTATGGCGCTGGGCATCATCAAAGTAAGCCGGTACGGTGATCACAACCCCAGTAAGCTCTCCACCTAACGATAATTCAGCACGTTTCACTAAGGTTTTAAGAATCTCTGCTGATACCTGCACCGGATTAACGTCTCCGGTGCGTGTGGCAATAGAGGGATGGTTTTCATCGCCAGTAAAAGCATAAGGTAGTGAGGTATATTTGCTGGTAATGTCAGTTTTAGAACGACCAATGAGGCGCTTTGCCGATACAATAGTATTTTCAGGATCACTCACCGCTAACGCTTTTGCGTCATGGCCAACCAGAATACCATTGTGTTGATAACTGACGATTGAAGGCAAAATATCAGCGCCATTAGCATCAACAATCGTTTCTGCCAGGCCACTTTTTACACTGGCAATTAAAGAGTTGGTGGTACCGAGGTCAATGCCAGCGGCAAGTCGATGTTCGTGAGGAACGGTACTTTGACCGGGTTCAGCGATTTGTAATAATGCCATTGTAAAAGCTCGTTAGGTAATAGTTTTACGGATTTTGTATTAATAACCACAGCCTTTTGTTCAAAACAAAGTGTAGTTATTAACGTCTTAATTTTTAATAACTTAGCAGTCTAGCAGTTGCTCTTCGAGTTTTTCGAGTTCAACATGAAGTTTTTGATAAAACTTCAGTTTCCTGACATTGTCACATGCTAACTTATTAGATTCTGGCGTATTTTCTGCCAATTGAACTTGCACTTGATTAAATAACTGCTGAAACTCTGTTTCGAAAACTTGAGAAACGTCAAACACAGCTGAATCAATATCATCAGCTTGCTTAACGTCATCTAACATTTCTCGCAATTCCATTTGACGCATTAAAAAGCTGACATCGCCAAATGAAGCTTGTTCACTCGGCATAGGAACGCCACGCAACTCTAATAAGTATTGCGCGCGTTTTAATGGATTTTTTAAGGTTTGATAGGCGTCATTAATCAGCGTTGATTTTTTCACCGCTAGCATTTGATCTTGGCTTGAAGCCCGAGCAAAGCGATCAGGATGCACTTTCTTTTGTAATGTTTGATAAATTGTTGAAAGGTTACCTAAGTCAATTTCAAACTGACTTTCTAAACCAAATAATTCAAAATAATTCACAACAACTCCAGCAAAGTTAGTTTGCCACTAAACATTAAAGCTTTCACCACAACCACATTCGCCCTTGGCGTTCGGATTGGTGAATTTAAAGCCTTCGTTCAAACCTTCTTTAACAAAATCAAGTTCGATGCCATCTAGATAAACCAAGCTTTTGCCATCAATAATAATATTACAATCATTAATGGAAAACATCGTGTCGTCTTCATTTAGCTCATCAACAAATTCAAGTACATAAGCCAAGCCAGAACAACCGGTTGTCTTAATACCTAATCGTAAACCAAGGCCCTTGCCTCGGTTTTCGATAAACGATTTTACCCTGTCAGATGCGGCAGGTGTCATCGTTACACTCATAGTTTGTCTCCAGCTTAACCTTGGTGCTTACTACGGTAATCTTCGATTGCCGCTTTAATGGCGTCTTCTGCTAAAATCGAACAGTGAATCTTCACTGGCGGTAAAGCAAGTTCTTCAGCGATAGCAGTGTTTTTAATTTCACCGGCTTCGTCAATCGATTTACCTTTAACCCATTCAGTAACTAATGAGCTTGAGGCAATCGCAGAACCACAACCGTAAGTTTTAAATTTCGCATCTTCAATAATACCGTCAGCTGAAATTTTAAGTTGTAACTTCATCACGTCACCACATGCAGGTGCGCCAACCATACCAGTGGCAACTTGTGGATCATTTTTATCTAAAGAACCAACGTTGCGTGGATTTTCATAATGATCAATTACTTTTTCGCTATAAGCCATGTTATTTCTCCTGTTGCTCTAGTGAGCAGCCCACTCTATTGAGTCTAAATCGATACCGTCTTTGAACATTTCCCAAAGCGGTGACATGTCACGTAAATGGCCAATTGCCTTTTTAATCAGGTCAATGGCGTAGTCAATTTCTTCTTCTGTGGTAAAACGACCAAAGCTAAAACGAATTGAGCTATGGGCCATTTCATCATTTAATCCTAAAGCACGTAATACGTATGACGGCTCTAAACTTGCTGATGTACAGGCTGAACCTGAAGATACTGCTAAGTCTTTTAACGCCATGATTAACGACTCACCTTCAACAAAGTTGAAGCTAACGTTTAAGTTACCAGGGTAACGTTTGTCAAAATCGCCGTTTACGAAAACTTGTTCCATATCACTTAAACCAGCCCATAAACGGTCACGCATTTTCGTTACATGTGCTTCGTCTTGTGCTAATTCTTCTTTCGCGATTCTAAATGCTTCACCCATACCAACGATTTGGTGCGTTGCTAATGTGCCACTGCGCATACCGCGCTCATGACCGCCACCGTGCATTTGCGCTTCAAGGCGAATACGAGGCTTACGACGAACATAAAGTGCACCAATGCCTTTAGGACCATAAATTTTATGGGCAGAAAACGACATTAAATCGACTTTTAAATGCTGTAAATCAATGTTGATTTTACCTGCACTCTGCGCGGCATCAACATGGAATATAATTTTGCGAGCACGACACATTTCGCCAATTTCAGCGATATCTTGAATAACACCAATTTCGTTATTCACGTGCATAATGCTGATTAATACCGTGTCTTCACGAATAGCATCGTTTAATTTATTTAAATCAATTAAACCGTTCGACTCTGGGTCTAGGTAAGTGACTTCAAACCCTTGGCGCTCTAATTCACGACAAGTATCTAAAACGGCTTTATGTTCCGTTTTACAGGTAATGATGTGCTTACCTTTTTTACTGTAAAACTTAGCCGCGCCTTTAATAGCGAGGTTATTTGATTCTGTAGCACCTGAGGTGATAACAATTTCACGTGGGTCAGCGTTAATCAAATCAGCAATTTGATTACGAGCGATATCCACCGCTTCTTCTGCTTGCCAGCCGAATTTGTGTGATCGAGACGCAGGGTTTCCGTAAAAACCATCTGTGGTCATATATTGCATCATTTTCTCAGCTACACGCTTATCTACCGGTGTTGTCGCTGAGTAATCAAAATAAATAGGAAGCTTCATTGATTAATAATCTCCAGTTGAACGGGCATCTAATGCCAGTCATTCATAATGTTTCGGGTGGTAATTAATGTCTCTAACGAGGGAGATTTACGCGCTTTCGCGGTGGCTTCATCTTGTCGTTGTGACACTATTTTAACATTTCGTTGCTCGACGAGCTCGGCAAGTGAAATACTTTTTAAAAAATCTTCAATTCTATCGCTTAAGTCAGTCCATAAATAATGCGTTAAGCATTGCTGGCCGTCTTGACAGTTACCGGTACCACCACATTTTGTGGCATTGATACTTTCATCTACTGCATTGATAACGTCAGCAACTGCAATTTGAGCAGAACATTTACCTAAACGATATCCGCCACCTGGGCCGCGAATACTGTTAACAAGTCCATTTTTTCTCAGGCGTGAAAAAAGCTGTTCTAAGTATGATAATGAGATACCTTGGCGTTCAGAAATATCAGCCAAAGGAACAGGACCTGTCGCAGCATGAATAGCTACATCAAGCATCGCTGTTACAGCATATCGGCCTTTAGACGTCAGTTTCATTTATTACCCCTATCAATTTGCTGCGCAATTTTACATATCCATATAAAATAGTCAACTAAATACCTGAGTGATTTAGTCAAGTATTTTACTCGGGTTTATAAATTAGTCAATAAAAAGGCAAAACTTAAGCGTTTTTAAGCTTTGCGCTTAAGTTTTTTTAGTGAATGAAACCTGTGTCGCTTCATCTGTTAGATGGTTGGATCAAAAGATTCTGCTGCATTTTCTCGGCGTTTCGCAGCCGCTTTTTCATCTTCGTCAAATTCACCAACACATAATTCAGGTAATGCATCTTGGCAAACTTCCCCCCCGAGTTGGTTTACTTCTCGACATAAATCAGAGACTTTATTGTCCATTAAGTGCATATGATCAAGTAAGCGCCCTATCGCTTTCGCAACCGGGTCTGGATTATCCGTTGCAACCGCATAAGCATCAAAACCATATTTTTTAGCGACTTTTTCTCGATTTTCAGCGGCGCCGTTATCTTTATTAGGGTTAACGATACGACCTGGAATGCCAACCGCGGTGGCGTGATCAGGCACATCTTTCACCACAACAGAATTTGAGCCGACTTTACCGTGCTTGCCAATGGTAATTGGGCCTAAAATTTTAGCGCCAGCGCCAATAACCACGTTGTCCATTAATGTTGGGTGACGCTTACCCGCC